>JAEEHP010000027.1 GCA_016280855.1 Bacteroidaceae bacterium | reverse complement strand
TTTTATCGACTACGCTAGACGCTGGTCGATGATGTGAGCGTCAGCTCGGACCATCCGCTCGATCTCTGATCGCTTATATGAGCGAAGCGAGTCTTAAGAAAGGGTCGGGATGATTGTTTTATCGGCTGCGCGTAGATAGCCATAATAATCTATGCCATGCTTAAACACCTAGGGGTATGGGGGCGAGAGCCACCAGAGATTATGAGGGTGGGGAAAAGATAATGTCCCATCCTATTTCCCAAAAAAGAAAAAAATAATTTTATGTTTAACTTTTAAATTTATAGGAGATTTTAATTATGACAAAGGTTAGTAGTGTTTTGTTGGAAGAGCTTAGTGGTAAGCTTGGTAAGGGCGTGGTGTTTCGTCAGACGGCGCATGGGACCGTGATGGCGAAGGCTGGACGCAAGAGTAATAAGCGGACGCAGGGTCAGGCGGAGGTGCGCTGCAGGACCGCGAACGTGAGTGCGAACTATCGTCTGTATGCAGGGAAGTTGAAGCAGGCGTTCGAGGGTAAGGAGTCGGGCGTGACGGACTTCAACCAGTACGTGGGTGTGAACTTCAGTAACCCGGTGTATATCACGAAGACGATGCGAGTGGCTGGTTGCTGTGTGCTGGCGGACTATACGTTTACGGTGGGTAGTCTGCAGCCAATCGGCATGGCGCTGAACGGTAGCGGGGTGCTGGTGAGTGACCTGGCGCTGGGTAGTCTGGTGATTGACGAGAACACGACGGTGTCGGATCTGTCGCTGGGGCTGATAGCGGGGAACGAGGCCTGGGAAGAGGGCGATCAGTTGACGTTCTTCTACGGCGTGCAGCGTGTGGATGCGCAGGGTATGCCGCGTGCGACGATGGTGGCGAAGAAGGTAATCCTGAGTGTGGATGACGAGACGCCTCTGTGGGGCTCTGTCGGGAGCGAGGGCTTTACGACTGTCGATGGTAAGCTCGGTATGGGCGTGGCGCTGGAGAACACGGGTGCTGCGTGGGTTCACAGCCGTGACAAGGTGAACGGGGACACGCTGGTGAGTACGCAGAAGCTCGTAGTTGTGAGTGAGATACTGGACAACTATCGTACGTATGCGGCGATGAAGGCGAGTGCGGATTCGTACGGAGGGATCAACTCGAATAGGGTTTATTTGAACCCATCGAGTTCGATCTCGAGCTTTGGTGACTCGAGTAGCCAGAGTGGCGGCGGGTCTTCGACAGGCTCAGACACCGCGGGGGGAGAGCCGCAGAATCCTGGGGACGGGGATGACTTGGATCAGGATTAGGCTAATCCTTACTAGCAAGGAGGTTCTTTCTGTAAAAAGAGAGGACCTCCTTTTTTTGTTTATGCAGGGTTTTACCCTGCCATCCTCCATCAACCCCCGCTCGAGCTCTGCTCGCTTGGCTTTCCAAGAACCCCTTCTTTTATGCAGGGTTCCACCCTGCAGGGTCACCAACAACCCCAACCCCTTCTTGTCCTTAAGAAGGGGCTTCGACCTACACCCCAAACCCCTCTGCCCTCTCCAGGGCAGGGGCTTAACCGCTCCTCCTGTCGCTCTTACATTAATGTATCCTCGACCCATCACAGGGTCGGGATTTATTTTTTATCGGCTGGCGCATTGATAAAGCCTTAATAATCTAAGGCCATGCTAAAACACTCAGGGGTCTAAGGGGGCGGAAGCCACCTTTTAGGGGTGGGTGGGGAGTGATGATGGAGAAGCATGGGCGTAGGTCTGGGCGATAAGCTCAGGACGAAGGTCTTGATTCTCCAGCATCACGGGGGATTAAACAATGCTGACGGATGTATATCGGGCAGATACCTATTTCGGTAATCGATATGTGCATGCAATGCTCTTATCGATTAGGGCGAGTGGGTGGGAACTAAATAATGTCCTATCCTATTTATAGGAAACGGGCGCCGTCGTCGGGTTTGACCCAGAAGACTTTGAAGGTCTTTTCGTATTCGGGGAATTGCTCGAGATACTTCTCTGTCAGGGTATGCTCGATGTCGTCTTTATAGGCGGGATCTACCAGTGCGATGCAGGCGCCCTTGAAGCCTGCTCCTGAGAAGCGACCGCCATAGACGCCTGGAAGGTTGCGCATGATCTCGTAGATGGCTATCAATTCGGGGGAACCGCACTCGTAGTTGTGGATGCTGCTCTCACAACTGCCGAATGAGAGTTTGCCGAACAGCTGCAGGTTGCCTGTCTCCCAGGCTGTCACGCCCTGGCGTACGCGGCGATACTCGCTATAGAAGTGTTCTGCTCGACGTGCGAATCTCGCGGGCATGGCGATGCGTGTATTCTCAAACGTGGCCTTCGGAATATCGCGCAGGAAGGTCTTGTCGAACGTCTTCAGGGGTTGGTCCGTATAGGCGAGCATGTTCCAGGCCGCTGTCTTACACTCGTACACACGGAGGTTGTAATCTGAATTCACCAGGGAACGGGTCAATCCCGAGAAGAAGATGCCTATCTCAAACTCTGGCATTTCCGGATTGCGCTTGATGATACGCCAATCGTTTGAGTCGCAATCGAGGAACAGCAAGCCATCTTTCTTGCCGAGGGCGATACATGCCTGGTCGAGCAGGCCATTGTTGAGTCCGATGTACTCGCGCTCTGCCTCGGAGGCAATCTTCACCACCTCGAATGGCTGGAGCGTGATGTCGTTTGCCTTCGCAAATGCCATCACATAAGCAATCAAGACGGCAGCTGATGATGACAGGCCGCCCACGGGCAGCGAACCCTGTATCACGCCCGTGATACCTCGTTTCAGTTCGAAGCGCTTGCGCAGTGCATACTTCGCCCCTCGGGCATAGTCGCCCCAGTGGCCTTCCTTCACCTGCGAAGGGGCATCAATCTCAAAATCCACCACCCCCTCAAAGGTCTTGGATTCGAGGTGTACATGTCCTTCTCCCTGTTGGGGGGAGGAGAGGGGGGCTGGATCAAACCAAAGGTCAACGCCTTTGTCGATGGCGAAACCTGTTACCAAACCGTGTTGATGGTCAACGTGTGCGCCTAATGGGCATACGCGATAGGGGGAGAAAATGTGGTATTGATATGCTTTTTCCATGAGCTTCTCATTTTTGTTGCAAAAATACGTAATTATTTAAATATATCCAAATGAAATTTGGTTTTTCTCTAATTTCTATGTACCTTTGTACCCCAAATAAGCATAATTATGAAGAATATTGTGATTGCAGCGGGGTATGCGACGAGGCTGGGGGAGTTGACGAAGAACTTCCCGAAGCCGTTGTTGAAGATCGGGGAGAACACCATCCTCGGGCGGATGCTGGATGATATCGACCGGATTCCGGAGATAGATGAGCATATCATTATTTCAAATCATCGGTTTGCACCGATTTTTGAGGCGTGGGCTGCGAAGCAGCACTACTCGAAGCCGATTACCATCGTGGATGATGGGACGGAGACGAATGAGACGCGGCTGGGGGCTGTGTGCGACTTGTTGTTCGCCATGGAGAAGCTCCAGATCGATGATGATATGTTGGTCGTGGCAGCGGATAATCTGCTGTTCTTCTCGTTCCAGGAATTTGTGGACTTTGCTCGAGAGAAGGGGACGAGTTGTATTATGTGTCATGAGCAGCCGTCGATAGAGAAACTACAGCGCACGGGTGTCGTGGAGTTGGACTCTGACTATCGGGTGCTGGGGATGGAGGAGAAGCCGCAGGTGCCGAAGAGTCATTGGGCGGTACCGCCGTTCTATATCTATTTGAAGAAGGATCTTGACCTTGTTCGCCACTCGGTCGAGAATGGCTGTGGGAAGGATGCGCCTGGGAATCTCGCCCATTTTATGGTCGAGCATTCCATTCTCCATGCCTGGAGAATGACAGGGGGGCGATTTGACATTGGCAGCCTCGATACCTATGAAGAAGCGGTTAAGCGGTTTGGATAAAACGTTGTTCTTTTTGAAAAAGAACCTTTAGAGCCCCTCAAGAGGGGCGGCTATAATGCAGGGAGGCCCTGCAGGGTCACCAACAACCCCCGCTCGAGCTCTGCTCGCTTGGCTTGTCCAAGAACCCCTTCTTTTTCCGAGGGTAAACCCTCGGCTCCTCCATCAACCCCAACCCCTTCTTCATAAGAAGGGGCTTCAACCACTCCCCAAGCCCCTCGCCAATCATTGGCAAGGGGATGTAATTGACTACGGGCAAGGACCGCCCTCCGTCAAGGTTTTGGTATCGCTCG
>JAEEHP010000227.1 GCA_016280855.1 Bacteroidaceae bacterium | reverse complement strand
GAAGCTGGCGGTCAGCCCGGCGAGGATATCCTCGATGCTGCGCCCCCCGTACTGCTCCAGTTCGCGGCGCGTGATGACCTCCGTCTGCACGGGCACGTCCTTCAGCCGGTGCTGAGTGCCAGTACCGGTAACGACCACTTCTTCCATACGATTCGTATGCAGAGAGTCCTGTGCTGTGGAAGGGATAGCGAGGCACACGAATGCCGCCGCTGCAGTAAACAGATGTTTCATCGAACTCGCTCGCGCCTATTCCTGGACGCAGCATAGATTTTAAACGTTATACGATAAACGTTAAACGAAACGTCGGCAGGTCTTCTGGCTTTCCCCTGCCTGTCCTACCTTCCCAGAGGATGGCCGGATTAACATATTAACGGATTAACATATTAACGGGCACTCGCTCCAGTGGCGTTATATGGACAGGCGCTTTCTATGGGGGATTACAGCTGCAGGAACAGCCCCGGATTCTCACCGGATTCCCTTGCATCGAGGGCACTCGGGCCCACGATTGCCTTGTTTCGGGCGCAAAGATAAGCATAATTTATCATTCGCTGCTCATTATTGGCTGACTTTTTTGCATTGTTACCCTAAAAAAATGAGCCAACCCGAAAAATATTATGCCCAAAGAGGCACGTTACCGCCAAAAAATTGTACTTTTGCAGCCACAAGGACTACATCACTACATGTCCCGCGCCCTAAGATGAACAAATACCTCCACTACCTGCCCGCCACGTTGCTGCCCCTGCTGGTCGCTCCCGGTGCCGCCCGCCAGCGGCCTAACATCCTGTATATCATGTGCGACGACCTGGGCTACGGTGACCTTTCCTGCTACGGTCAGCAGCATTTCAGCACGCCCAACATCGACCGCCTGGCTGCTCAGGGTATGCGCATGACGTCGGCCTATGCCGGCAGCCCCGTCTCGGCACCCTCGCGGGCCTGCTTCATGACCGGTCAGCACTCGGGGCACACCCATGTCCGCGGCAACAAGGAGTATTGGAGCGGACGTGTGGACTACGGACAGAACGTCGATTACGCCGTCGTCGGACAGGAGCCTTACGACCCCGCAGTACCGATCCTGCCCGAGCTGTTCAAGGCCGCCGGTTACCACACGGGCATGTTCGGCAAATGGGCCGGCGGCTACGAGGGCAGCATCTCGACACCCGACCGCCGCGGCATCGATGAGTTCTACGGGTACATCTGCCAGTTCCAGGCGCATCTCTACTTCCCAAACTTCCTCAACCGCTACAGCCGCTCGCGGGGCGACACTGCCGTCGTGCGCGAAGTCCTCGAACAGAACATACAGCACGCCATGTACGGCGACGACTACGACCGGCGCCGCCAGTATAGCGCCGACCTCATCCACCAGCGTGCCCTGGAATGGTTGCGGCAGCAGAAGGCCGACGAGCCCTTCTTCGGCATCTTCACCTACACCCTGCCCCACGCCGAGCTGCGGCAGCCCGATGACTCGCTGCTGCAAGCCTTCCGGGGACGCCTGCTGCCCGAGCGTGTCTATCGTGGCGACAATCCCTCGCGCTACAACCCGACGCCCGAAGCTCACGCTCAGTTCGCCGCCATGATCACCCGTTTGGATGCACAGGTGGGCGAGATCATGCAACTGCTAGAGGAGCAAGGACTGGCAGACAACACCGTGCTCATCTTCACCAGCGACAACGGCCCCCACGAGGAGGGCGGCGCAGACCCCGAGTTCTTCAACCACGACGGTAAGTTCCGAGGTCTCAAGCGCAGCACCCACGAAGGAGGCATTCGCATACCCTTCATCGTACGATGGCCGCAGCACGTCCGTGCCGGCAGCGAGAGCGACCTGCCCTTTGCCTTCTACGACCTCATGCCCACCTTCTGCGACATCGCAAAGATAAGGCTTTCGAACCACGGGAGGTTCAAGGGGCTGAACGTCACCACCGACGGCATCTCCATCCTGCCCACGCTCACCGGCAAGGGACGGCAGCGCCTCCACGACCACCTCTACTGGGAGTTCCACGAGACGGACATGCTCGCCGTGCGACGCGGCGACTGGAAGCTGGTCGTCAAGCGCGGACAGCCGTCGCTCTACAACCTGGCCGACGACCCGCACGAGGATCATGACCTCGCCGCCGCACACCCTGACATCGTGCGCCTGCTCGTCCAGAAGATCTACGAGGACCACACCGACTCCCCCCTCTTCCCCCTCACACTGCCGACATTAAATAACCAGCCCACCCCTAACCCCTCCCCAAGGGAGGGGGACTCGTCTCCGCTCGTATTCAACCTGTTTGAACTCCCCTCCCTTGGGGAGGGGATGGGAGTGGGCTTACTAATACTTCATTCATGAAGTCAACTTTCCTCATCGCAGCGCCCACCAGCGGCTCGGGCAAGACCACGTTGGCACGCGGCCTGATGGCCTTGTTCACGCAGCAAGGCCACCGTGTACAGCCGTTCAAGTGCGGTCCCGACTACATCGACACGAAGTTTCACGAAGCCGTGTGCCACCGCCCCAGCATCAACCTCGACACCTTCATGGCGTCGGAAGAGCATGTCCGCGAACTGTTCCGACGCTACACGCAAGGTGGCGACGACGCCCCGGCGTGGGCACATGAGCCCGCCGACGTGGCCATCGTGGAGGGAATGATGGGACTGTTCGACGGCTACGATCGCTACCACGGCTCCTGCGCTGACATCGCCCGTGTGCTGGACTTACCCATCGTCCTGGTCGTTGATGCGAGCTCAGCAGCCTACTCCATGGCTGCAATTTTGCACGGTTTCATCGACTTTTTCCCCGATCTGCGCTTCGCAGGTGTCATCTATAACAAGGTGGGCAGTCCGCGTCATGCCGCCATGCTCCGCGAGGTGGCCACAGAGGTGGGTATCGCCTGCCTCGGGTGCATCCCCAAGCAGGCCGCCCTCATCCAAGGCTCGCGCTACCTCGGCCTCGACTTCTCGGAGCACACGCAAGACGAACAGCTCATCCTCACCCTGCAGGAAAACATCGACTGGCAGACCCTACTCCAAAACACGTCTATACGTGAAGGCCAACACGTCTATACGCAAACGCCTTCACGTCCATACGTCAACGCCGACACGTCTATACGTATCTTCGTAGCCCGTAATGCGGAATCCTTCTCCTTCATCTACCAGGAAACCCTCGACCTGCTTCAAAGCCTCGGCGACGTCGAGTTCTTCGATCCTGAAGACCCACCCCCCGCCCTCCCTGTAAGGGAGGGAGCAGAATGCTGTAATCCTTCATCCTGTCTATTGCCTGCAAAGGAAACCGCTCCCTCCCTTACAGGGAGGGCGGGGGGTGGGTCTGCTCCTTCCGGCTTGAATGGCTCGGGGGGTGGGTCTGCTGGGTCTGCTGGGTCTGCTCTCTACCTCCCCGGCGGCTACCCTGAGAAGCACCTCGAGGCGCTCGTGAAGGCCGAAGGCATGCGACGCTTCATTCGCGACTACGCCGAGGCCGGAGGCCGCATCATCGCTGAATGCGGCGGCATGATGTATCTCTGCCGCGAAATCATCACCGATGAAGGCACCTATCCCATGTGCGGTGTACTCCCCTACTCTATCTCAGCGCGCCAGGCCGACCGACGCCTCTCCCTCGGCTACCGACAGTTCACCCTCGACGGCCACATGTTCCGCGGCCATGAGTTCCACTACACACGCTTCGCGGAACCCCAACCCGCCACCGCCGTACAAGTCCTCAACGCCAAGGGCGAACCCGTCCCCACCGCCGTCCTGCGACAAGGCAACATCATCGCCAGCTACACACACCTCTCACCGTCCGACATCGTGCAGGCCGTGAAGTTATTGGAAAACAATGCGCAAGAATAATTTAAAGGTCTTCTTCGGTGGCAACCTTTGTTTCCATTAGTCGGGAATAGGAAAAGCAAGGTAACCACGATGGGTGCTACCTGTTGCTTCAATGTGTATAGTTCCCTTTCCTATAACATCCATTCCAATAATAACGGCACCACGTTCAGGATTAGGTACTCCATACACTTCAAGGGGGAGAAAGAAATCCGGAGTAATAGCTAACACTATATCGTATAATTCACATTCAGCCAAACCAACCGTGGTGCTGACCACTTCTTTCCTCTTTGGTTTTATTCCCAAATCTTTAACTAAATCCAGTCCAATAGAGGATCGGGTGGCACCGGTGTCAATAAGTGCCCCCGATATGGCTACCACTTCTACAAAATCAGGAGAGAAGATGAAAGGGTCAACGACCATCTCAAATGAGATGTCTCTTTTAAGCTTGCGTAACTTTACGCTGATACTCTTCATATCGTTTTTTGTAAGAAATCAGTATCTCTCTCTTCTGCTCTGGGGTTAGCCGACGTATATGGGAACGCCTATGCTTCTTGCTTGGCGCAGAGCAAATGACCCCCAAATGTCCCATGGATTCTTTGATGATTTCTTTTTCCATAACTTGTGTATTTCTCGCCGCAAAAATACATAATTACTTTTAAAGTGCAAAAAATAATAAGAAAAAAACTATCTGAAGGTCAAAAAAAGGGAAAACAACGTCCTCGCCAGCTTGGTCGATCGACACTCCAAGAACAATACTATTATTGGTCATTGTTCCCCATTGTTTTCTAACGAAAAAGCCCCTCCGCTTGCGGAGAGGCTTGATCATGTTTAGATGAGCTTATGGGATCGTTGGGACTACTCCCACTCAAAATCGAAAGAAGACTTGGCCCAGGCGTTCTCGCCATCTACCGGCGTCTCAGGGTGTACGTCCTCGCCATGCGTCTCGCCCTCGATGAAGTTGCCGGAGAGGGCGAGCATGGTGGCGGTGCTGACGTCCAGCACCACCGCCATAGGTTTCAGATATTTCTTTTTCGTCATAGCGCACACATTTTATTTGATGGCAATCTTCTTACCGTTCACGATGTACACGCCCTGCGGCAACTTCTTAGCATCGAACGTGTCGGCGACCTTACGTCCTGCCATGTCATAGACAGCAGTGGGCAGCTGACGGCCGCTGAACTCGGTAGCATCGATGCCCGTCTCGTCGCCCTCGAAGATGAAGCCGACAGCCTTGACGCCGTTGGAGAGGGCTGAGGTGGGCAGTTGCAGATAAGCCTTGCCTGCTGCTACCGTGCCGCTGCCGGAGGACTTGTAGAAGCCCTTCTCGCCGTTCACTTCGCTGTAGAGGAAGTTGGTGCAGCCGTCTGCTTCGCTCGGTACGCTCTGAGCGGTGAGCACTGGCTTGAGCAGGTTGCTGTAGAAGGCCGACGAAGCGACAAACGGAACCTTATACTCCGCACCTTCCGTGCCCACGAGGAAGAGACCCGTGGAGGCCGGCACCTTGTCAACGCGGGTCAGGACAACCTTGCCGTCGATGTAACCGCTGGCGATGTAAGCCTTCAGGCCGGAGACACTGGTGAAGTCAAGGGGCTGCGTGCAGCTGAAGGTCTGCTGGGCGTGAGCCATGGTGATGAACGCCTTGTTGGCGTTGTAGGTAGCTACGACAGCGACGTTGGCGCTCACGCTGTTGATGGTGAACTTACCGCCGGAGATCTGCGACGTCACATCGACGCCGTCCACGGTGAGCGATACGAGGTCATAGTCCTCGTCGTCAGCGATGGTCAGCACAACATCATCCTCGTACTTGGGTGAGGTTGTCGAAGCGGTCACCATGTTTGCGAGGTTCAATGTGATGGACACAGTGTAGGTCTCGCGCTCCCAAGTAGCGGTGTACGAACGGTCACCTATATTGCCTGTGGCGATGGTCACGGTCGTTGTGGCAGTGCCAAGATCGGTGCCTGTCCATCCCTTGAAGATCCAGTGGGCCTTCGTCGGGTTCGTCAAGGTGAAGGTAGCGGTCTCGATGGTGTAGCTCGTCGGGTTGGCCGTGGCAACGCTACCGCCAGCGAGGTCGTAGGTGATGTCATAGACGATAGGTGTCCAGGTGGCGGTGTACGTGCGGTCGCCGTAGCTGCCCGTGGGGATGGTCACGGTCTGTGTGGCAGCACTCAGTCCTGTGCCTGTCCATCCGGCGAAGATGTAGCCCGTGCGGGTGGGGTTCGTCAGCGTGAAGCTGGCGCTCTCGATGTTGTACTCCGTCGGGTTAGCCGTGGCAACGGTACCGCCAGCGAGATCGTAGGTGATGTCGTAGATGATGACCTGCCACTGAGCGTAGATATCGACAACGCCGTTCAGCTCGGCGGTGAGGTTCTTCACGCTGGCCTTGTCAGCGTAGGTAGCACCTGTGCCGTCGGCATTGGCAGTCCACTGCTTGAAGGTATAGCCTGTGCGGGTGAAGGCGTTCTCGGTGAGGGCCTGCTGAGTATCATAGACGAAGTCCTGGTTGGCCATCGTGCCCGTGCCGTTGTTGGCGTTGAAGCGCACCTTGTAGGGGTTCGGCGTCCACTGAGCGTAGATGGTCACCACCTCGTCGCGCACGGCGGTGAGGTTCACCACCTCGGCCTTATCAGCATAGACAGTGCCCGTGCCGTCGGCCTTGCTGTTCCACTCCTTGAAGGTGTAGCCCGTGCGGGTGAAGGCGTTCTGGGTCAGGTTCAGAGGAGCATCGTAAACGTGGTCTTGGTCGGCCATCGTCTCGGTGCCGTCGCCGCCGTTGATGTCGAAGCGTACCTTATACGGGTTCGGTTCCCAAGTGGCGGTGTAGCTGCGATCGCCCCAGTGGCCGGTGGTCACGGTGACAGCCATTGTCTTCTCGGTGAGGTCGGTGCCCTCCCAGCCAAGGAAGGTGTAACCCAGCTTCGTCGGGTTGGTCAGCGTGAAGTCAGCCGTCTCGATGGTGTACTTGTCCAGGTTGGCAGGATCGACAGCACCGCCAGCGAGGTCATAGGTGATGTCATAGACGATGGGCTCCCACGTAGCAGTATATTCGCGGTCACCGATAGAGCTGGCAGGGATGACGACGGTCATCGTGGCTTCCGTCAAGTCGGTGCCCGTCCAGCCCTTGAAGTTATAGGCCGTACGAGTGGGATTGACCAAAGTGATGGCGTTATCCTCCACGGTGTATGTGGCGGGATTGGCCGGGTCAACGACGCCGTTCTGCAGGTTGTTGTACGTGATCGTATATATAATCGGTGTAAACTTGGCAGCGATGCTTTGGTCGGCCAGCAGGTTTGCCACCTTGCTGGCAGCCTTGACATCGGTGCCGTTGGCGGTCAGGGTGCTCAGCTCATAGCCACGGGCAGGCGTAGCGGTGAAGGTCACGTCCTTCTCGCGGACGAAGAGGCCGCTGACGGGAGTGCCTGCGCCTGCCTCCACAAGCTGTGTGCCGGTGACGCTCTTTGCGGTGTTTGTGCCGTTAGCATGTACAGCTTCGCCGTTGGCCACGTCTAACTGACCCTTACCAGCGACGGTGGCGTTCACCACGAAGCTCCAGTAGTCGAACTTCTGGAACTTCTTCCAGACGGTAGCATCCTGATAGGCGTCCATGGTTCCGCCAGGCACCCACAGCGTCTGATCGCTGCCGTAAGAGAACCTGCCAACTGTCCAGCTTGAGCTGTCGTCATCCAATCCTAACGGGGTCAGCCAAGGAACATAAACGTCTTTCAGACTACTACTATAGAAAGCAACGTTGCCAATAGCATTGACGCTGATGGGGAAGGTGAACGAGTTGTTGAATGATGCATTATAGAAAGCTTGTTGACCGACGGACTCAATATTTTTACTCAGTTTCAATCCAATAACCTTTGCTCCAAAGAAAGCCCTTTCGCCGATGCTCGTCACATTGTCGGTCATCGTGATATTTGTCAGTTTATTCGACTGATACAATGCCCTTGCGGGGATAGCTGTGACGTGGGAGCCAAACTCGATGTTCTCTGTATTCTGGAAGTAAGTGGCGTTTCCACCCCCACTCCAAGTGTAGGCTCGGTCAATATAAACGTTGGTACAAGGAGAATTGTAAAAACAGCTCTGAGAGATTGAGATGGGATTCTCGCCATATTCAATCCTTACCTCCGTCAGATTGGTACAACTAGCAAATTCTTGACTACTCATTGAATTCAAAGTTCCTGGAATAGTAATGGAAGTCAATCCGATACAGCCATTAAAGGTGTACATGCCTAAACTGGTGACACCAGCGGGGATGGTGACCTCTGTCAGCGACTCGCAGCCTGAGAAGGCGCTTTGGCCAAGGTTTGTCACCGTGCCGGGTATAGAGACATTCAGCTTCTTACAGCCATAGAATGCACGTGTGTCAATGACCTCTAACCCGTTGGGCAGTCCACCTGGGATGGTCAGGTTCTCGTCGGCTCTGAATGCTTCGCTGCCAATCTTCTTCAGCGTGCTAGGCAAAGAGATGGTAGCGAGGTTCGTCAAATTAGAGAAATTGGCCCCCCCAATCTCCGTCACACCTTCATTCAAGGTGATGGACGCGAGATTGCTGCAACCGTTGAAGGCGTATGAGCCAATCGTTCCGCCGCCGATAATCAGGCTCTCAATGCTCGTACAATTCTTGAAAGCATACATGCCAATCTCCTCAACAGCACTCAAGTTGAGAGTTGCGGGGATATTCGTACACCCCTCGAATGCATGGTCGCCAATCTTCTTGAACTGCGCAAACGGAATCGTTGCACCACTGGGCATCGCGCAATTCTGGAAAGCATAGTTGCCAATCTCTGTGACGCTATTGCCGATGGTTAATGATTCTAACCCCGTTAAACCTTTGAACATATTCTTGGGAATAAAGGTAACATAAGGGCCGACAGTAACATTCTTGGCATTGGGAACCTGTTGGTAGTCAAGGGTGTAGCCTAAATCCAGGTCACGGTTCATGATGAAGTCAGTCACGTTGTTGTTATCACCAAAGGAACTATAGCCGAAGTACAAGGGGTCAGCACCATATTCAATGGTGACACTTGTCAGATTGCTACAATTTGCAAAACAATAGTTTCGCATGGACTTCAGTGTGCCGGGAATGGTGACAGAGGTAAGGCCTGTACCATCAAAAGCATGTTCGTTAATTTGCTCCAGGCTAGCGGGCAGCGTGAGGGTTGTCACGGTGGCAATATCCTTGAAGGCATTGCTTGGAACCGTTGTCCAGCCTTCTAACAGCTCTAACTCGGTCAGGCCGGTATACTGGCTCAGGTTGAGGCTCTGTATGGCCGATGTCGAAGCCATGTGCGAGCCGAGGGCGACCTTCGTCACAGCCGAGGTGCTGAAGGGTGTGGTGCCGCTAATGGTACGGTCGATGGTGAGATTCGTAGCATAGCTGAACGTGGCGTCCTCGAGGGTAAGCGCCGTGCTGCCGTAGTCGAAGGTGACATTCGTCAGGGCGTTGCAGCCATTAAACCACCAGGATTCGAGACTGTTGATGGTGCCAGGAATATTAATAGTGGTGAGGTTGCTACACTGATGGAAGACTTCGATACCAAATGTTGTCAGGTTGCTGCCCAGCTTTACAATTTGGACGTCGGAGTTACGAAATGCATTAGCTTCTATCTTTTCCACGCCCGTCAAATCAATGTTGGCGGGCAGATTCTTACAAACGTAGAATCCACCGTCCTCAATCTCCTTGATTTGGGCAAAGGGGAAGTTGTAGCCCTCGGGCAGTGTGCACCCCATGAAAGCAGATTTACCAATGGCCGTGACATTGGCACTAATGTTCAGCTCCTCTAACGTCATATCGTAACAGGCATACTCTGGAATCTTGGTGACGTGTTCTCCAAAGGTGACCTTCTTGACGGTATTTTTACTGATGCTGGTATTGTTACCAAATGAGTAATCGCGGTCGATGACCAATTCTATGATGTTATTGGTGCCGTTAAAAACACTCCCGTCCATCGACAATTTCTCCGCGCTATACGCAAATGTCAGCTTTTGAAGGCTGCTGAGACCTTCCAAGCCGTAACTGTCAATTCTGGTCAGCGTGCCAGGGAGGGTGAGGGAGGTGAAAGGACAGCCGGCGAACACCGACACGCTGATTTCCCTGAGTCCCTCGGGCAGGGTGATTTCCGACAGGTTTTCACAGTGATAGAACGCCCGGGCACCGATGAAATACACCGTACTGGGGATAGTGACCTTGGTGATGGTCGCATTTGCGAATGCATCCGACTTGATAAAGTCCACAATAATGTCCTCGCCATTAAAGTTGATGGACGACGGGATGGTGATCTCGCCAGTATAGACACCCTCTGCGGGTGCTATCACTGACGCGGTCAAAGGAACACTACCAGTCGATACGTCGTATCTCAGTCCATTGACTTCGACTACGTCTGCCCACGCCGCTATCGAGGCGGTGAGCATCATAACAAATGAAAATAATAGTCTTTTCATACGCATTAAGTATTATTTGTTAATTGATTGTTGTTCGCTGATTGAAAGGACATATAAAAAGAAAACGTGGACTACTTACGTCGTCTACGTTTCCCAGGCATCGCCAAACGCCATACTACCATATCCGAGTAAAAGCCCACGCCATCTGGCGTGAGCGTCTGAGCTAATACTCTTGGTAGTTTCTAATTTTGGCGAATTGGGAAACAAGAATCTAAGCGGACGCTTCTGTCTATATGTCTTTTATAATGTATCTTAGCCCATAGGCATTTGATGTATTTAAAATTTAAAATGATAACTTACAGCTGTGTTTACTGTCATCACGCGAGCGTTTGAAATGCTCGCCATGAATCCGTTTTTAAGCAGGACAGATGTTACATTTAATCTGCTTCTGCGGTGCAAATATACATAAAAATTCTGAACGAAAGAATAAAATGTAAAAAAAGTGTGCAATAATACGCAAGTATTGTATCAGAGTATTGTTTTATGCGCACAAAAACACATCCTGCCAAGCAAAGAAAGAACGGAAAGAAAGAAAGAAGCAAAGAAAGAAAGGATAGAAAGAAAGGCTGCTGTCGTCTTAAAAAAAGAAAAAAGCTACGCTAAAAAAGAAAAAAAGACGATGCGGCAAAGAACAGCGCCGTAGGCGGCAGAAGTTAATGAAGGAAGATCCGAAATAATTTTTTGTTCAGAATAGACTACAGACTACATGGCGGCTGTAGTCTGTAGTCTATTCTGAACAAAATTTTTTTCTGGGCATGTGGTCTTTCCGCCATGGAACCCTTAAGGCTTTCGCCCGAAACCCTTAAGGCTTTTTGCCGAAAGCTATTAAGCTTTCGCGTAAAAGCCTTGAGGCTTGGCGCTGAACGACGAACAGCGCCGGCCCCAAGGAGGAACCGGCGCTGCGGGAATGATTGTTTGTCGTACGACGTGAACGTCAATCAGTCGATGTCGTAGTCGAGGATGGCCTTGCGGTTGGAAAGCACGCGGTCGTAGTCCTCCTTGGAGCCTACGATGATGCGCTCGAACTCGCGCAGACCTGTTCCGGCAGGGATGAGGTGACCGCAGATGACGTTCTCCTTCATGCCGCTGAGGCTGTCGCTCTTGCCGTTGATGGCAGCTTCGTTGAGCACCTTGGTGGTCTCCTGGAAGGAGGCGGCGGACATGAACGAGCTGGTCTGCAGGGCGGCACGGGTGATACCCTGAAGGATCTGCACGGAGGTGGCAGGCATGGCATCGCGAACGACGACGGGACGCAGGTCACGGCGCTTCAAGAGCGAGTTCTCGTCGCGCAGCTTGCGGGCCGTGACGATCATGCCGGGCACCATCGTCTCGCTGTCGCCGCCGTCGGTGACGACTTTCTTGCCCCAGATGCGGTCGTTCTCCTCGGCAAACTCGAGTTTATCGACGATCTGCTGTTCGAGGAAGCGCGTGTCGCCGGGCTCGTCGATCTGCACCTTGCGCATCATCTGACGCACGATGACTTCGAAGTGCTTGTCGTTGATCTTCACGCCCTGCAGACGATAGACGTCCTGCACCTCGTTGACGATGTACTCCTGCACGGCCGTGGGACCCTGGATGGCCAGGATGTCGGCAGGCGTGATGGCACCGTCGGACAGCGGCGTGCCGGCACGGACGTAGTCGTTCTCCTGCACGAGGATCTGCTTGCTGAGGGGCACGAGGTAGCGACGCTCGTCGCCGACCTTGGAAGTGATGATGATCTCGCGGTTGCCGCGCTTGAGCTTGCCCATCGACACCTCGCCGTCGATCTCGCTGACCACGGCGGGATTGCTCGGGTTGCGGGCTTCGAAGAGCTCGGTGACACGAGGCAGACCGCCCGTGATATCGCTCTGCTTGTTCTGGGCACGCGGTATCTTGACAAGGACGTCGCCGGCCTTGACCTCCTGCTTGTCCTCGACGGAGATGTGACCGCCGATGGGGAAGTTGTAGGTGCGGAGCAGCTCGCCGTTCTCGTCGAGGATGTGGCACACGGGAACCCTCGTCCTGTCCTTGGACTCCGTGACGATGAGCTCGCGCAGACCTGTGGCCTCGTCGGTCTCGACACGGTAGGTGACACCCTCGATGACATCCTCGAAGGCGATGCGACCGGCGGACTCGGTGACGATGACAGCGTTGAAGGGATCCCACTTGGCAACGATCTCGCCCTTATCGACCTTCTCGCCGTCCTTCTTATAGAGTACGGAGCCGTAAGGCACGTTCTGGGTGAGGAGCACGATGCCGGTGTTGACATCGACGAAGCGCACTTCAGCCAGACGGCCTACAACCATCTTGGCGGGCTGACCGCCCTCGTCGAAGATATCTACGGTGCGGAGCTCCTCGAACTCGAGGCGGCTGTCGTACTTAGCCTTGATGGTAGCGTTGGCGGCTGCGTTGTCGGCCACACCACCGGCGTGGAACGTACGCAGGGTGAGCTGTGTACCGGGCTCGCCGATGGACTGTGCGGCGATGACGCCGACGGCCTCGCCCTTCTGCACCATGCGGCTGGTGGCGAGGTTGCGTCCGTAGCACTTCATGCAGACGCCGTGGCGGCTTTCGCAGGTGAGCACGGAACGTATCTCGACGCTCTCGATGGGGCTGGCCTCGATCTCGGCGGCGATGGTCTCGGTGATCTCCTCGCCGGCAGCCACGATGAGCTTGTTGGTCGAGGGGTTGATGATGTCGTGGACGCTGACACGTCCGAGGATGCGTTCGTAGAGCGACGAGATGACTTCGTCGCCGTTCTTGAGCGCCGTGCAGACGAGGCAGCGCAACGTGCCGCAGTCCTCCTCGTTGATGATGACGTCGTGCGACACATCGACGAGACGGCGGGTGAGGTAACCGGCATCGGCCGTCTTCAAGGCGGTGTCGGCAAGACCCTTACGGGCACCGTGGGTAGAGATGAAGTACTCGAGCACGGACATGCCTTCCTTGAAGTTCGACAGAATGGGGTTCTCGATGATCTGAGCTTCGGCACCGGCCTTCTGGGGCTTGGCCATCAGACCACGCATACCAGAGAGCTGGGAGATCTGACCGGCACTACCACGGGCACCAGAGTCGAGCATCATGAACACGGCGTTGAAGCCCTGGTCGGCTTCGCGCATGGTCTTCATGAGCACGGCGGAGAGGTCGTTGTTGACGTGTGTCCAGGCATCGATGACCTGGTTGTAACGCTCCTTGTCGGTGATGAAACCCATGTTGTAGTCGCCCATGATGCGCTCGACCTCGTCGTTGCCGCGCTTGACGAGCGCTGCCTTCTCCTCGGGGATGATGATGTCGCCGAGGTTGAACGACAGACCGCCGTCGTAGGCCAGCTTGTAGCCGAGGTTCTTGATACCGTCGAGGAACTTGCAGGCACGGGCCACACCGACAGTCTTGATGACGTCGGTGATGAGGCCGCGGAGGGTCTTCTTGGAGATAACGTCGTTGAAGAAGCCGACCTCCACGGGAATGATCTCGTTGACGATGACACGGCCTACGGACGTCTCGACCATCTTGCGGCCAAGACGGCCGTCGTCCATCTTATCGACGACGATGACCTTGACGGGAGCGTGTACATCGACGCGCTTCTCGTTGTAGGCGATGATGGCTTCCTCGGGACCGTAGAACGTGAGACCTTCGCCTTTGGCACCGGGACGCAGCTTGGTGATGTAGTACAAGCCGAGCACCATATCCTGCGAGGGAACGGTGATAGGTGCGCCGTTGGCAGGATTCAGGATGTTGTGGCTCTGAAGCATCAGGATCTGCGCCTCGAGGATGGCCTCGTTGGACAGGGGAAGGTGAACGGCCATCTGGTCGCCGTCGAAGTCAGCGTTGAACGCCGTACAGGCGAGGGGGTGAAGCTGGATGGCCTTGCCCTCGATCATGTGGGGCTGGAAGGCCTGGATGCCGAGACGGTGAAGTGTCGGAGCACGGTTGAGGAGCACGGGGTGACCCTTCATGACGTGCTCGAGGATGTCCCAGATGACGGGATCCTTGCGATCGACGATCTTCTTGGCCGACTTCACGGTCTTGACGATACCGCGCTCGATGAGCTTGCGGATGAT
>JAEEHP010000226.1 GCA_016280855.1 Bacteroidaceae bacterium | reverse complement strand
GTTCATCTGCAGGCAGTTGTAGTCGTGGAAGCCGAGGGGCTCGTGCTGAATCACGCGCCCATCGAGCTGGAAGCCGCTGGCCTCCAGGCGCTTGCGGCTGCGCGGGTGGCAGCTGTAGAGGATGGGCATATCGTACTTCTCGGCCATCTTGTTGATGGCGTTGAAGAGCGACAGGAAGTTCTTCTCAGTGTCGATGTTCTCCTCGCGGTGGGCGGAGAGAAGAATATAATTCTTCTTTAAAAGACGTAACCGGGCGTGGATGTCGGAGGATTCGATTTCAGCGAGGTTGTTGTGGAGAACCTCCGCCATGGGGGAACCGGTCACGTAGGTGCGCTCCTTGGGAAGGCCGGTGTCGGCCAGGTAGCGGCGCGCATGCTCGCTGTAGGCCATGTTCACATCGGAGATGATGTCCACGATGCGGCGGTTGGTCTCCTCCGGCAGGCACTCGTCCTTGCAGCGGTTGCCCGCCTCCATGTGGAAGATGGGGATGTGCAGGCGCTTGGCCCCGATGACGCTGAGGCAAGAGTTCGTGTCGCCCAGCACTAGCACGGCATCCGGCTTCACCTCCACCATCAGCTGGTAGCTTTTGGCGATGATGTTGCCCATCGTCTCGCCCAGGTCGTTGCCCACGGCTTCCATATAGATGTCGGGATCGGCCAGCTTCAAGTCCTTGAAGAAGACGCCATTGAGGTTATAGTCGTAGTTCTGACCGGTGTGCGCCAGGAGGCAGTCGAAATAGGTTCGGCATTTGTTGATGACGGCAGCGAGACGGATAATTTCCGGACGTGTGCCCACGATGATCAGCAGCTTTAGCTTGCCGTTATTCTTGAATGTTGCCATATAGCTGGGTTGTTATTAATTGTTATTCTTGTAAAAGTCAGCATACCACTCGGCGAAATGTCGGAGGCCTTCTCTTAATGTGATTCGTGGAACGAATCCGAAATCGCGCTCGAGGGCGGTGGCGTCGGCATAGGTGGTGGGAACATCACCGGGTCTTTCGACAAGCTCAAGATGAACTGCATTCATTCTTTTGATTTTGACAACTCTTTGAGTTTCTCAATATCACCAGCAATCAGCGCCTCTTTCTTTGCAAGGCTCCACTTCTTCAATTGCCGTTCCCGATTGAACGCTTCTTGGTATGTGTCGTATTCTTCTTTGTACACCAATTCTACAGGTCTGTGCAGATGAGTATACTCAGAAGCGTAACCGGCATTATGGCGCTTTAAGCGTTCTTCAATGTTGGTTGTGGAGCCCACATATAACTTGTTATCTGCACAACGTAGAATATAGGTAGTCCCTCGACAGGCTCGGGATGTAGTAGCTTTCATTACTTGTTTATATCCTTCGACCAACTCAGGATGAATAATACGACTTATACCATTCTGCGAACTTTCGAAGGCCTTCTCTTAAAGTGATTCGCGGAACGAACCCGAAGTCCTTCTCAAGTGCGGACGAGTCCGCATAAGTGACTGGAACGTCACCTGGTTGCATCGCAACCAGTTGTTTATGCTCTTCAAAATTGAAGTCAGAAGGAAGGACTTTGGCTCTTACCAACTCCTCCTGGAGGATGGTGACGAAATCGAGGAGGTTCTCGGGTTGGCCGCCACCAATGTTATAGACGGCATAGGGAGGGACGGGGAGGCCATCGTCACCGGTTTTGCGTGCGGGGGCTTTCTGCATGACGCGGACGATGCCCTCGACGATGTCATCGACGTAGGTGAAGTCGCGACGGCAGTTTCCGTAGTTGTAGATCTGTATGGTGTCGCCCTTGACGAGCTTGTTGGTGAAGCCGAAGTAGGCCATGTCGGGACGGCCTGCGGGGCCATAGACGGTGAAGAAGCGGAGGCCAGTGGAGGGGATGTCGTAGAGCTTGGAATAGCAATGGGCGAAGAGCTCGTTGCTCTTCTTCGTTGCAGCATAGAGGGAGACGGGGTTGTCCACGCGGTCGTCCGTGGAGAAGGGGACTTTCTTGTTGCCACCGTAAACAGAGCTGGAGGAGGCGTAGACGAGGTGCTGGACGCCGGTATATGTCTGAGGGCTGAGGGCTGAGGGCTGAGCATTTACATCTTCCTTCTTACTTCTTACATCTGACATCGAATGGCGGCAGGCTTCGAGGATGTTGTAGAAACCGATGATGTTGGACTGGATGTAGGCATCGGGGTTGTCGATGCTATAGCGGACGCCGGCCTGAGCGGCGAGGTTGACGACGATGTCGAAATGATGCTCGGCAAAGAGGGCGTTGATGAGGGGGCGGTCAGCGATGGAGCCGCGGATGAAGGACCAAGCGATGTCTGAGGTCTGAAGACTGAGGTCTGACAACTGTTGAAGGCGGTACTCCTTGAGGGAGACGTCGTAGTAGTCGTTCATGTTGTCGATGCCGACGATGGTGGCGCCCTGGAGGTCACCAAGCAGGCGCTTCACGAGGTTGCTGCCGATGAAGCCAGCGGCACCGGTGACAAGGATGGACTTGTTATTGAGATCGATGAGAGAGGAGGACATTATGAGGAATGAAGAAACAATTTATAATTCACAATTCACAATTCACAATTCACAATTCATAATTCTTTAAACGAAAAACGAAAGACGAAGGACGAAAGACGAAAGATGAAAACGAGTTAAGAGTTTAGAGATTAGAGTTTAGAGTTAGAACTCCACGTATCACGAGTATCACACGGATTATTTCTTCACGCAGAACTCGCAGAACTCGCAGATGATAGGGATGAATATCCTGGCACACGGATCTCACGGATCTCACAGATGATAAAATCACTAATTGAAAAAATGGCGTTGCGATGTACGGAATTATGCCCTTGCAGGGCTGGAGGTTCTGAGTCTGGCCATCTTGAGAACGAGCTCTCAGAGTGGCAGACCTCAGAACATCCTGAGGCTCATAGCGCGCTTAGAGCCTATTCCGTTCATCGAGTGTGGGAAAAATCTGCGTAAATCTGCGCTTTCTGCGTGAGAACTAGTAACAATTAAGTATGAAGAGTGAAGAATGAAGGGCCATCTTACATCTTACCTCAGCCATCTTACATCAGACATCTTACATCAGACATCTTACATCAAACATCTTACATCAAACATCTTACATCAGCCATCAGATTACAGTGATGCCGTGATAGGTGCGCTGGACTTCTTCGTAGGAGGTGAGGTTGCCGATGTCGTAGCGGCGGCCGGGCATCTCCATGGCATGGACGGGAACCTGATGGCAGAGCCAGGCGATGTAGCTGCCGGGGGCATCGGTGCCGCAACCGGAGGCGATGCCTTGGGATACGAGGTCGGCATCGGCAGTGGTATAGTAGTAGAAGGGCGGGCAGGCCCAGTGGGTAGCTGGGGTGGGGGACTTCTCGGTCATCTCGGTGACGAGGTCGTGGTCATCGATGGTGACGACACCGCACTTCAGGAGACGTTCTGCTGAGGGCTCGTGGAAGCGCATGATGCAGGACGTGCCTTTGTCCTTGGCGTAGCGGATGAAACGTGTGAGGCTGAAATCGAGGACATTATCACCGGCAAGGACGAGGTAGCCGTCGGTGGGTGTGCGGCCTTGCTGCTTGAGGGTATTGATGGCGAGCTCGATATCACGAACAGCACCGAGACGGGTGTCGTTGGTGGAGGTGCCATCGTCGAGGACGGTGATTTTATAAGTTGAAAGTTGAAAATTGAAAGATGATAGTTCTTTATTCTTGGCTGCGGCCCACTGTTGGAAATGGGGGGCGAACTTATGGTTGGAGATGATGACGTACTCATCGACGAGACCACAGGAGGCGATGTCATCGACCAACCAGTCGAGGATGGTCTTATCACCAACCTTCAGCAGGGGCTTCGGGAAGTTCTCGGTGAGTGGATAGAGGCGGGTGGCGTAGCCTGCGGCGAGGATGAGAGCGGTCATAATGAAGAAAACAATTCACAATTCACAATTCATAATTCATAATTCATTAAACGAAGACGATAACGAAAACGAGTTTAGAGTTAAGAATGATGAGTGGAGTCTCCACGTATCACGTGTATTACACGGATTTTTAACGAAGAACGAAAGCGACAACGATTGAAGAGTGATGAGTTAGAGGACGGCGGAGTCGGCGCTGTCGCAGAAGAAGACGGCGTATTTGTCGCGGAGGTGGGGGAAGGAGGTGAGGTAGTGGTCGGTGACGTAGCGGGCGATGGACTCCTCAAAGGAGGGTTCGATGAGGGCCATGCAGCAGCCCTTGAAGCCAGCACCGGAGAAACGGCCGCCATAGATGCCGTCGGTCTGCGTCATGATCTCATAGAGACGTATCTGCTCGGGGGCGCCAGACTCCCAGTTGTGAATGCTCGACCATCCCGACTGGAAGGAGAGCTTGCCGTAGGCTTCGATGTCACCGCGCCGCCATGCCTCGGCACCTGCCTCGACACGTTCGAACTCGGTGTACCAGTGTTCGCAGCGCTTCGCCCAGGGTGCGGGGAGACGGTGCTTATATAGTTCATAGACCTCGCGCGGCACGTTACGTGCATTGGCTTCCTGGAACTTGCCGTAGTCCAATCCGGCAAAGGCCTGGAGGGCATAGACACCGGCACGGAGCTCATCGACACGCATATTGAACTTGGAGCCAGCGAGGCTGTGCTCCAGACCGGAGAAGAAGATGGCGATCCTATAGGGTTTCATCGCCGGATGCTGCGGTATGAGTTCGTAGCTGCCGTCTTTAGTGTCGAGGTATAGAAGATGGTTCTTCTTGCTGAGCACCTCGCAGCTCTGGTCGAGCTTGCCGACGCTGACGCCGACATAGTTCAGTTCGGCATCATAAGCCACGTCGATCATCTCCTGCTGACTCAGGCGGATGCCGTTGACCTTGCAGAGGGCGGTGAGGAAACTGATGATGACGGCAGCGGAGGAGGAGAGGCCTCCGATGGGGAGGGAGCCCTCGATGACACCGCAGAGGCCGACATGGAGCTGGCATTTGCGTGACAGCGCCCAGGTGGCACCGCGGAGGTAGTCGGCCCAGTCGTTCTGTTTCTGCGCGGGTACGGAGACGATATGCCACTGCGCACGTTTCTCGAACTGGAGCGAGCAGAGCTCGACGACACCGTTCTCCTTGGGACGGTAGGCGAGGTGGATGCCCTTGTCGATGGCCAGACCGGTGATTTTTCCTAGGTTGTGGTCAGAGTGGGCACCGATGGGGCAGATGCGGTAGGGGCAGAAGGCAATGCCTTCGGGGTCCTTATGGTAAAGCTCGTTGAAACGAGTCTCGCACGCGTACATTATTTATAATGAAGAATGAAGGAAACAATTCATAATTCACAATTCATAATTCATAATTCACAATTCTTTAAACGAAAGACGAAAGACGAAAGACGAAGGACAAGTGAAGAGTGAAAAAATGAAGAATGAAGAGTGAAGAATGAAGAATGATTAGAGAGGGGAGGGGGGGTTAATCGCGGCGGAAGAGGTCGCGAGTATAGACCTTGGAGGCTACGTCATCGAGGATGGGATCGTAGCGGTTGGCGATGATTGCCTGAGAACGAGCTTTGAAGGTGGCGAGGTCGTTGACCACTTCGGAGCCGAAGAAGGTGGAGCCATTCTCGAGGGTTGGCTCGTAGATGATGACGGTGGCACCCTTGGCCTTGATGCGCTTCATCACGCCCTGGATGGATGACTGACGGAAGTTATCGGAGTTGGCTTTCATCGTGAGACGATAGACACCGATGACAATCTCACGTTCCTTTGATGTATCATATAAAGCACTGGCTTCGTAGTACCCCGCCATACGCAGTACCTGGTCAGCGATGAAGTCCTTACGTGTGCGGTTGGATTCCACGATGGCAGACATCATATTCTGCGGGACATCGGCATAGTTGGCCAGCAGCTGTTTGGTATCCTTGGGCAGGCAGTAACCGCCGTAGCCGAAGGAGGGGTTGTTGTATTCCATGCCGATACGCGGATCAAGGCCGATGCCCTGGATGATGGCCTTGGCATCAAGGCCCTTAACCTCAGCATAGGTATCCAGCTCATTAAAATACGAAACACGCAGGGCGAGGTAGGTGTTGGCGAAGAGTTTCACGGCCTCTGCTTCCTTCATCCCCATGAAGAGCACAGGAATCTCCTTATAGTGGGCCGCACGTAGGATGAAGAGGGAAGGGTCCTTGGGCATATCGTCAGGATGGGCATCACGTGAACGACCGATGGCCCCTTCCAGGAGCAGGCCGGCAAAGGTGCGTGCCAGTTCCTCTGCCTCGGGATTACCGATGGCCGAGATGGCAGCATTTTCCTCATCGAACTGACCATTGCCGATGAGCTTGGGATAGCCCACGATGATACGTGAGGGATAGAGGTTGTCGTAGAGCGCTTTGCTCTCGCGCAGGAACTCAGGAGAGAAGAGGAGGTTGAAATGCTTGCCCTGCAGGGCTGGATCCTCGGCATAGCGCTTGGCGTAGCGGACATAGAGGCTACGGCAATAGCCAACGGGGATGGTACTCTTGATGACCATCACGGCGTCGGGGTTGACGCTGAGCACTAGATCAATGACATCCTCTATATGATGTGTGTCGAAGAAGTTCTTGACGGGGTCGTAGTTGGTGGGGGCAGCGATGACAACGAAGTCAGCATCCTTGTAGGCAGAGGCGCCGTCGAGGGTGGCTGTCAGGTCGAGGTCCTTCTCGGCAAAGTATTTCTCGATATACTCATCCTGGATGGGTGAGATGCGCTTATTGATCTTCTCTACCTTCTCAGGGATGACATCGACGGCAGTGACCGGATGGTTCTGTGAGAGGAGGGTGGCGATGGAGAGGCCGACGTAGCCGGTACCAGCCACGGCAATCTTGATGTTATTGGGATTGAGCATGTATTGGAGTTGAAAGTTGAGAGTTGAGAGTGGAAAAGTTGACGAGTTGACAAGTTGAAAGTTGACAAGTTGAAAGTTTAGAGTGGAAAAGTTGACGAGTTGACAAGTTGAAAGTTGACAAGTTGAGAGTAAAGATCTGTAATCTGTGTGAGATTTGGATGGCGTTAGGATTGGACTTTGATGATTCGGCCAACGGGAACCTTCATGAAGGCACAGCCGAGGAAACCGACGCGGACTCCTACATAGGATGATTTGTCACCAGGGAGCTCAACAATCTGTGCGAGGTCGTTGTAGGTGTCAAAGCCAGCGATGCGAACATATTCGCCAAGGGAAAAAGAGGTAGCGAAATCCACATCGTACTCTTCCTGTCCGAGCATAGCCTTGAGGAGGCGCATCTCACTCTCGCGGATGGTGGCGAAGGACCTGAAGCCGTTGGGGTTGTTGCGTTTAGCGGGGTCCATCATGAAGGATATGACCCGTGGGAAGAGTCTTATTTCGTTGAGCCTGCTGGCTTCGATCTTCACGAAGACGACGCCGGGGATGACCATCTTCTCGACTTTCTTGCGCTGACCGTTGCGCCAGAGATGCGTCTCCCAGCGTGAGGGGACATAGGCTTCGTAGTTGGTTTTCAGCAGGTTCTCGCAGACCTTCTTCTCTGCTCGTGGAGAGACATAAGCCACGAACCATTGCCGCACCTCATCCGCCTTTATCTTGCCCGATTTTAACGCATTGGCTACGCCTCCGGCGCCGTCAGTTAGGTGAACTGTCGTTGTCGGAAGTGGCTCGCTTGGGTTAATACTCGGGTTAATACTCTCGGTCTTGTTGGCCGTGGCATTGGGTTGCTTCGGGCCAGTGTTGGAGGTCGGCATATTGGTTAACCGTACTCATTTAGGTTGCAAAGGTAAGCATTCTTTTTGAAACAGCATACTTTTTCCCGAAATATTTGTCACTTTTTCCAGTCAAAAGGTTTTTTTGTCTGTTTAACCCCGAAAAAGAGCGTTTGGAGAACAGTTTATTCCCACTCGATCGTGGCAGGCGGTTTGGAGGAGATGTCGTAGCAGACGCGGTTGATGCCGCGGACGTGGTTGATGATGTCGGTGGAGACACGAGCCATGAGGTCATAGGGAAGGTGTGCCCAGTCGGCAGTCATGGCATCAGTGGAAGTTACGGCACGCAGGGCAACGGGGTGTTCGTAGGTTCGTTCGTCGCCCATGACCCCCACGCTGCGCACGGAGGACAGGAGGATGGCACCGGCTTGCCAAATCTTGTTGTAGAGGATGTCACCGTCCTCACAGCGGTATTCGCGTAGGGCACGGATGAAGATGTCATCGGCTTCCTGGAGGATACGCACTTTCTCGGGGGTGATGTCTCCGAGGATGCGGACGGCAAGTCCGGGCCCAGGGAAGGGATGGCGCGTAATGAGATGTTCAGGCATATTCATCTGACGTCCAACGCGTCGCACCTCATCCTTAAACAACCACTTTAATGGTTCGCATAGCTGCAGGTTCATCTCCTCGGGCAGTCCACCGACGTTGTGGTGGCTCTTGATGACCTTGCCCGTTATGTTGAGCGACTCGATGCGATCGGGGTAGATGGTACCTTGAGCGAGCCATCGGTAGGCCCCCCCTTCGTCCCCCGAGGGGGACACGTTAGTCATCAAACGTTTTGCTTCGGCATTGAAAACCTCGATGAAGTCGCGGCCGATGATCTTGCGTTTCTGCTCGGGGTCGGTGACACCAGCGAGGTCGTCGAAGAACTTGGCGCTGGCATCGACGCCAACGACGTTGAGCCCGAGTACCTTGTAATCCTCCATGACCTGTGCGTATTCATTTTTGCGCAACATGCCATGGTCCACGAAGATGCAGGTGAGTCGGTCGCCGATGGCACGGCTGATGAGTACGGCAGCGACGCTGCTATCGACACCGCCAGATAGCCCGAGGATGACGCGGTCGTTGCCGAGTTGTTGGCGGAGCTCGGATACCGTGGTATCGACGAAGGAGGCGGCGCTCCAGTCCTGACGGCTACCGCATATATCGACGACAAAATTCTTGAGCAACAGCGATCCTTGAACGGAATGGAATACCTCGGGATGAAACTGGACACCCCAGAGGGGAGCCCCCCCTACGGCCCCCGAGGGGGCTTCTGCAGCTTTGCCCTCAACATTTAGGACATCAGTGTCCCCCTCGGGGGACGAAAGGGGGGCCGACCAATAAGCCGCATACTTTACGGATTCGGTGGAGGCGATGCAGTGGAAGCCGTCGGGGATGGCGGTGATGGTGTCGCCGTGGCTCATCCACACCTGCGAGCTTTCATCGAAACCGCGAAAGAGGGGATTGGAGCGGTCGATGGTGGTGAGATGCTGACGGCCATATTCGCGCGAAGGTGCCGGTTCGACACGCCCGCCCAGCGTGTGGCTCATATACTGAGCGCCGTAGCAGATACCGAGGACGGGATAGCGGCCTAGGAACTGGTTGAGATCCACGTGGAAGGCTTCGGGGTCATAGACCGAAAAGGGGGAGCCGCTGAGGATGACGCCGATGACGTCCGGGTCGTCCTGGGGAAACTTGTTGTAGGGAAGGATCTCGCAGAAGGTGTCCAGTTCGCGCACGCGGCGACCGATGAGCTGCGTGGTTTGCGAACCGAAGTCGAGGATGATGATCTTTTGCATATCGTATGAGAGATTATTTTACAGAAGAGGCGAAGGCGTCAGCCTCGGCCAGCGTGTCAATTTTCCCTACATCCATGAGACGCAGGTGGGGCGAAGGTATGCCGAGCAGCAGGTGGTCGGAGCAGACGTTGAGGTAGAAATCAATGATGGAGAAACGCTCAGGCCATTGATCCATCATCGGGAAGAGCGAGGGATGGAAGAGGTGGATGCCGGAGAAGGCTAAGGCATGACAGCCTTGACGACCACGGAGCTCACCAGTCTTGACGTTTTGCCAGCCCACGAGGCGGAAAGCGTCGTCGAAAAGCAGATGGCGCGAAGAGGGGCGGTCGGAAACGAGCAGGGATGCTTCGGCAGCAGGGGAGGCATAGAGGGTGTCGAGGTCGGCATTGGAGAGGATGTCGACATTGTGGATGAGGATGGGCGATGTGGGGTCGAAGAGGTGACGGGCGTGTTTTATGCCACCGCCCGTCTCGAGCAGGCTGTTGCGTTCGTCGCTGATAAGGATATCGAGGCCGAAGCGGTCGTGAGCATCGAGGAAGTCGATGATCTGCTGGCCGAAATGATGGATGTTGATGACGATGCGTTCGAAGCCAAATGTTTGCAGACGCTCGATGACGTGCTGCAACAAGGGCTTACCAGCCACCGGCACGAGGGCTTTGGGCATCGTGTCGGTGAGGGGGCGGAGGCGTGTGCCGAGGCCGGCAGCGAAAATCATTGCTTGTTTCACGGCGCAAAGATACGGAGAATTTATGATTTAACGATTTACTATTGATTATTTCTGCGATAATATGGGCAAAAAAGTGGGCGACGATGGGGTTATTGGCGGTATGCAGCTACGATTTCGAGGATATCGGGCCCGAAGTCGTTAGCGGTCTTTGGGCCTATGCCGGGGATGGAGAGGAGCTCCTCGGTGGTGCGAGGCTGGAGGTTGGTGATGCCGATGACGGTGCGGATGGACATGACGTAGGAAGTTGGCAGGCGCCGCTCTTTTGCGACGGCGTTGCGCCAGTCGAGGAGGCGGCGGTAGAGGGTGGCGTTAGTGATGCGATCGTAGTCGATGACAGCCTTGGCGGGGCGGCGAGAGGAGGAGGACCGAGCGGGAAAACCGCTCGGCACACTAACAGCAGAAGGGGAGGGTGATAGAGGGGCGACAGGCTGGGAGGAGGAGGAAGAGGAGGAAGGAACAGGGGAGGAGGGGGAGAAAACAGGAGCGGGGGAGGAGGAGGATTTGGGTTTGCGGGAGCGGGGGGCACGTTTCTTCTTGGTGGTGTCCTCAGTCATGCTGGCACGGGCTTTGGCATCCCAATAAGCGGTTAGGGAGAAGGTGTTGAGGCAGGCGAGGTAGATGGCCATCTTCTCGTCGTAATCGGTGCGGAGAAGGGAGTGTTCGTTGGTCATCTGTTCACGAACGCGAGCATTGTCGATTTCAGGCAGTTCCAGCTCGAAGAAGTCGCCGAGGATGCGGGCTGTGGCCGCTGCGTAGTACTTCATTGCTTTCTGAACACGGTCGCGAAGCGCGGTGTTGGCGCTGAAGGAATCAGAAAGGGGGATGAGCTGGTGGATCTGCTGCTGGAACTTAAGGCCAACGGCCAGGAGTTCGGCATCGACCTGTGTGGCTGTGGAAGCTGCGGTACGGGCATAGCTCGGAAAATATTTCGAGAGATGTTCCGAAGCCAGGCGTACGAAATAGCGCATTCGCATGGAGATCGCCTTGAAATCGAAGATGTCGCAGAGGATGTCCTCGATGAATGAGCGTCGGTCGCGAAGGAACATCTCGGGCGTGGGGATGTGTTCGTTGGCGTACGCGTTGAACTGAACGACATCGGGGTCCGTGGTGATGACCTCTTGCGTGATGGGTGTAGCGAGGACTAAGCCTTCGAGTGTGCGGCAGCGCGATAGGGCGACATATACCTGACCATGGGAGAAGGCACGACCGGCATTGATGATGGCGTGGTCGAAGGTGAGCCCCTGGCTCTTGTGGATGGTGATGGCCCATGCTGTGCGCAGTGGAATCTGTGTGAATGATCCCACTGTTTCTTCACGAATAGTGCCTGTAGCAGGGTCAGAGACATAATGCGTGTTTGTCCACGGCAACGGTCCCACAACGATGCGACGGTTGTCGCTGACGACGGTGATGCGTTCGCCGTTGATGTCCTCGATGCGTCCGATGCGTCCGTTGTAGAAAGCCTTTGCGGACGAGGGGTCATTCTTGCAAAACATCACCTGGCTGCCCACCTTCAAGGTGAGTTGAGCGTCGGTAGGGTAGGAGGTCTCTGGGAACTCGCCCGTAATCTTGGCCGTGAAGGTATAGGCCGGGGTCGTAAGTGCCGCCAGGTGTCGTGCGTTAAGCTGTGCCGCCTGATGGTTGTGTGTGGTCAGGGTGATCCAATTCTCGTTGGCAGGTGGTACGAAGTGAGGAATATAGCGTGCATTGAGTGCCTGCATAATGCCCGTTGTGAGGCAGTTGTCGCGCACGGCATTGAGCAACGACACGAAAGCTTCATCCTGCTGACGATAGACGTGGCGTAGTTCGATGCATACGAAATCCGTCAGGCTCAGCGCCTGCGAAGAGAAGAAATACGGTGTGGCGTAGAACTCCTTCAGCAGAGGCCATTCCGTTTCGGTAGCTACGGGTGCCAATTGCTGCAGGTCGCCGATGAGCAAGAGCTGCACACCTCCGAAAGGCTTGCTGTGGTCCTTAAAGCGACGCAGCACGTCGTCGATGGCATCGAGGAGGTCGGCTCGCACCATAGATATCTCGTCGATGACCAGCAACGACAGCGATCGCAGGATGTTCTTCTTCTGTTTCGAAAAAGAGTAATGGCGTTTGGGGTCGTTGCCCGCCATCATCTTGCCCGGCAAGAAGAGCCCTGGAGCCAGTTGGAAGAACGAATGTATCGTGACGCCTCCGGCATTGATGGCCGCCACTCCAGTCGGTGCCACGACGATCATGCGCTTGCGCGATTCCTCTTGCAAGCGTTTGAGAAACGTCGTCTTACCGGTGCCAGCCTTGCCCGTGAGAAAGATATTGCGATGGGTGTATAGCGCGTAGTTGCGCGCCATCTCCAGTTCTTGGTTGATTGCTTCCATGAGTGCAAAGGTACGAAAAAGT
>JAEEHP010000225.1 GCA_016280855.1 Bacteroidaceae bacterium | reverse complement strand
TGCTGTCCGATGGTAGCATCGCCGAAGCCCATGCAGCCTAAGCAGATGCGCGACACATGGAGGTCAGAGTTTCCAAGTTTTACATATTCCATACCTTTCATTCTTCACTCTTCATTTTTCACTTTTCATTCCATCGAGTGTTCCCAACCGCCACGGGTGTCAATGCCTGTGGCATCGGCTAACTGTTCCAGACGTGTAATCTCTTCGGCAGTCAGTTGAATCTTTGCAGCTTCGGCTGCCTCGATGACATGACGCTCCTTCGTGGCTCCAATGATGGGCAGCGTTCCCTTGGCGATGGCCCATGCGATACCAATCTGCGAGCACGAGGCACCGTATTTCTTTCCGATGGCGGTCATCTCGTTGGTCAGCGCCTCCAACTGTGGCAGCACGGGATTATACTTCTTGCCGCGGTCGCTCTCCTCGGGCAGTGGGTTCTCCTTATTATATTTACCAGAGAGAGCTCCCTGCTCCAGCACCATGTATGCCCAGAACTCGATGCCGTTCTGGCGGCAGTAGTCCAGTACGCCGCCTCGCTCAGAGCTGCGATAGAGCAGCGAGAAGTGATTCTGTACGGCAGAGACGCGGAAGCCCGCCTCGGAGAGGATCTCGTCGGCGCGACGAATCTCCTTGATGTTGTGGTTGGATACGCCTACGCGCTTCACTTTACCCGACTTGAGCAGGGGGATGAGTCCTGGCGTCCAGCGCTCCACGTCCATCGGGTTGTGGATCCAGTAGATGTCGATGTAGTCGCAGTCCATGCGTTCGATGCTGGCTTCGGCCATCTTCTCAACTGAGTTTTCGTAGATCTCAGCAATCTGAGGCGTGAACTTGGTGGAGATCAGTACCTCCTCGCGTCCGTAATCTTTTGCCAGCGTTCCGAGGATGTGCTCTGACTCGCCCATTCCATAGACCGTGGCGGTGTCCCACAGGTTGAGCCCTGCCTTCATTGCCGCGTCGAAGACGGGCTTCAGGTTCGTCACGTCGGTCTTACTCCCGAAAACGGCGTCGCCGCCAAATGCTCCTGCGCCCCAGGCCCAGGTTCCTAATGCAATCTTACTCCCCATAGTTATTATTTCGATTATTAGTTACTTTAGTTTCGGCTTTTCCAACATTGGTCGGCCTACGGCCTCATGCGACCAGAAGGCCAATGGCATTATGGGCTTCCGAAACGTCGGTTAGTTATTATAGATGTTCCTATTTACTGTAAACCTTGGTTACATGGCCATTGGCAGAGATGATGTTCATGCCTCGTCGCAATCGGGGACGCAGAGTCCCGTCGAGGGCATAGATAGCTTGAGGCTCGGCAGGCTCTGTCGGCAGCAGGGAGATGCCCACCGCCTCGTCAAGGGCTTTCTCGGTCTTCTCCAGGTCGGAGGTGAAGCCAACGTAGCTGATGACGGAGCGTCCTTGGGCATTGGTGGAGGTGAGGCCGAAGACCGTCTCGCCGGTGAGCTCATAGCCCTTGTTCTCGTCGATGCTCCACGCGACCATGATGCGTCCGTCCTTTAGTGTCCGAACGTCGGCCGGATTCTGTATGTTCACCCATTTGCCATTGATGTGCCAGAGCTGCGAGTCGCCCTTGTCCTTCGACACCTCCGTGGCCACGGCTACGAGGTATTTCATTCCGGGTTCCATATATTTCTGTTCGCGGTAGCGGAGTGCGATGTTCTGTGCACCTTTCTTGGTGATGGTGATGGTGTTTTCCTTGCTGCTGTAGCGGATGTCGGATTCAGCCAGACGATCGCTGACGCGGTTGCGGTACCACTCCAGCGCCTTCCAGCTGTAGAGGTTTGTCGGGATGGCTGTCGTCACGGCCACGGTGGCGCTGTGGGTGGTGCCGAGGCCGTCGGTGTAGCTCACCTGGATATCTGCACGCCCCTCGTTCTGACCGGCATAGATGATGCCGTCGCGGGCGTAGGCCACTTGCGGGTCGGAACTGGCGCATACGGCGTCGAGGGTGACAAACTGCGTGGTACCGTCGTTGAGGGTTGCCTTGATCGACAGGGTTCGGGACTGCCCGAGGTAGAGTTTCACGCTGGCTGGCGTCACCCTGATGCTCTTCACGGCAGCTTTCTCCTCTTCCACGAGGTTCTCGTTGTCGATTCCCACGGAGAGTTCTTGACCGTCGTAGGTCACTTCGCGGCTGAAGCGCACGGATGCTTTAGGCCCCAGCCCCAAGCTCTTCTCAGCATCGACGAGCACGATGCGGAAGGTGCGTTGCTGCAGCATTCCGTCGAAGGTGCCGCGGCGCTGGCCGATGGTCAGCGTGTGAGTGGCGTCGTTCCAGACGAAGGGGATTTCTGAGCATCGTCCCTGCTCGTAATTGTAGTTGTCGCGTTCGTCCTCGTAGAGCGTGAACGAGCCGTCGGCACCGGGATAGATTCGCAACTCGAGTCCGTCCCAGTTGCTCTGCGAGCTGTGCTGTACGTCGCTGCCCCAGGGTAGGATGGTTCCTTGACGGACGTACAGCGGCATCAGCGCCAGACTGACGTCCCTCGAGACATTCCTGCCCCCCTCGTGCTGCTCGCCGCTCCAGAAGTCCACCCAACCGCGTCTGACGGTCGTGCCATTTACCTCCTCTTCATCCACCGGCAGATAGACACTGCGCTTCGTGGCCTGCGACTGCACCACGGGAGCCACGAGCAAGTCGCGACCGAACATGAACTGGTCTTTCAGCTCGTGGGTCCTGCGGTCCGCCGGATAGGCGATGCCCATGGCACGCATGAAGGAGTAGTCATCGGCGTGAACCTGGTGGGCGGTACTATATATGTAAGGCAAGAGGGCATAGCGCAGGTGGATGTAGCGGTTGATGATATCGTAGTAGCTCTCGCCCTCCTTGCCGAACTGGTAGATGGCGCGGTCAGTGCCGGAGCCGTGGCTGCGCATGATGGTGCAGAAGGCACCGAACTGGATCCATCGGCAGTAGAGCTCGCTGTAGTTGTTGTCCTGACCAGGCACGCCGTAGGCTCCGTTGAAGAAACCGCCGATGTCGCTGTTCCAGCTGGGGATGCCGCAGGCCGAGTAGTTCAGGGCGGCAGGGATCTGCTTGGCCAGCGTCTCCCATGAGGAGGTAATGTCGCCGCTCCACGTGCCGGCGCCGTAGCGCTGCATGCCGATGAAGCCCGAGCGCGTCATGATCATCACGCGCTTGGCCTCCGTCAGCGCATCCTTCTGTGCGCGATGCCCGTCATAGACACCGCTGGCGTGCATCAGCGGGAACACGTTGCGCATCGAGCGCCAGGTGTGCTCGCTCTGCAGCGAGAGCGGGTTCAGCGTGGCATTGTCCTGGCCGCCCTTGTTCAGCACCACGAAGTCGTTGGTCTGCTCCCAGTCCTCGCCGCCTTGGTAGTGGTCCGGCTCTGAAGAGTCCACCCAGTAGGCATCGACGCCCTTGCTCACCACGCCTTCCCAGAGGCTCTTCCAGTAGTAGTCACGCGCCGACTGCTGGTAGGGGCTGTAGACGGCCACGCCGCAGTTGGGAGGAAAGGTGGAAGTCATGATGCTGTTGCCCTGCTTCATCAGTTGGTTGTGCTCCTTGAAGTACTGGTACTGCTTCGTGTCGGGGCCGAAATTCGCCCAGAACGAGATGAGCAGATGCGCTCCGTCGGCGTGCAAGCCGTTGATCATCTGAGGATAGGTGGTCCTGAACTGCGGGTTCAGGAACTCCATCGCGTTCCACATATTATTGTCGCCCCAGTACTGCCAGTCCTGCACCACGCAGTCGATAGGCACCTTCAGCGAGCGGTACTTCTGCATCACGCCCAGCGTCTCCATGGCACTCTGGTAGCGTTCCTTGCTCTGGAAATAACCGAAGGTCCAGAGGGGCACCATCGTGGCCTTGCCCGTTAGCTCGCGCAGGCGCCGCACCACGTCGTCGCCCCGCCGTTCGTCGCCCACCAGCACGTAGTAGTCCACGGCATGGGCGGCCTCAGTCTTGAAGGTGGCGCCGCTGGAAGAGTTGTCGCTGAAGTCGCAGGGGCCGTACAAGTCCCAGTAGATGCCATAGCCCTTCACCGAGTGGAAGAAGGGGATCCACACTGAGGTGTTGTTCTGCACCATGTGGCTGTAGCTCTTGTTGCGGTGGTTCAGATTGCCGTCCTGCACCTGTCCGAAGCCATAGATGGCCTCACTGCCGGCTAGGGTGAAGGACTGCGCCACGTCGTAGGGGTCTATCGTATGAGCGGTGCGGCGGGTGAAGGACGCCTTCGCGCGCTCTCGGATGAGCGTCTTTCCGTCAAGACGGAAAAAGCTCAGCACGCCCGTCTGCTTGTTGCAGACCACCTTCATGCCCGTCGTCAGCAGCGTGTCAGCCCGGTTGCCCTCTCGCAATGTCGGGGTCACGGCCTGTGGTGTCATCGTCACGACCACCTTAGGGTCGGACTTCCCGAGAGGGTCTGCAGCCTGAAACTTTACGACGCGCACGATTTCTGGGGAGTAGAACGTGACTTCCGTCGTGATGCCGCCAACGGTGAGCGCGTAGTCCTGGGCGCTGGCGCTGAACAGGGAAGGCATCATAAGTGCAAAAAGAATAGTTCTCTTCATCATGTTGTTTTGTTAGTGTATGGCCCTTTTGCGCTGCAAAGGTACGGATAGTCGGCCTTTAATTGTTGAAATAAAATACGGAAATAACTACCATTTTTACGGAAATCATGAAACAGCGCAAGGCGAGCGAGAAAGAGATAATCCGTAATTCTGGTAGATTTATCCGTGAATTCTTTTATAGCATCATAAGCGATTCACCGTATCTTTGCAACGAATTTCATTTACTACCTAACAAGAAAATGCTTATGAAACTTTCAAGATCGTTTTTTGTATGGACTTTAGCGCTTTGCGTCTTGCCTGTTCAGGCTCAGGTGAAAATTGACTTTGATTTCAAGAATAGGGGTCAGCTGGTGACAGAGGATCACTATGGTATCTTCTACGAAGAAATCAACCACGCAGGCGACGGCGGCCTGTACGCCGAACTGGTGCGCAACCGTTCTTTCGAAGAAGATATGAACAATCCTCTTGCATGGAGCACCGTAGGCAATGCTGCCATCAGTCTCAGCAGTGACAATATGTTGAATACTGTGCAAAAGCGAGCGTTGCGTGTGGACGTTAAAGCTGCAGGTGGCGGGGTTCGTAACGAGGGCTACTGGGGAATCAATATCGTCCGCGACCGCACCTACACGCTCTCCTTCTGGCTTCGAGCCGAAGACAACTACCAGGGAGTCATCACGGCTGAGTTGCAAAACGCTGGCGGCGGGCAGATGGGCAGGACGACCATCAATGTCAGCGCTACGCAGCAATGGCAGAAGCTGACAGCCACCATTCGTGCTACGGGCAATGAGCCCCAAGGGCGATTGGCGTTGAAGGGTTCAGTCAAGGGTGTCATATACTTGGATGTGGTCAGCCTCTTCCCACCAACGTTCAAGAATCGCCCCAACGGCTGCCGCGAGGATCTGGCGCAGATGCTGGCTGATCTTCACCCGCGCTTCATGCGCTTCCCGGGTGGCTGCTACATCGAGGGTGCCTACGGCGACGGTGCCACGAACCGCTTCGAGTGGAAGAAGTCCGTGGGACCCATCGAGGAGCGACCGGGACACCTGAACCGAAACTGGGGCTACAAGGTCACAGACGGACTGGGCTACCACGAGTGCCTGCAGCTGGCCGAGGACTTGGGCGCGCATGCCCTCTTTGTGGTCAATATGGGCATCGGACATGAGTGGAAGGTCGATGAGAACAACATCGACCCCTTTATCCAGGAAGCACTGGATGCCATCGAATATGCCAACGGCTCCGCCACCGACACCTTCTATGGACGCATGCGAGCGCAGAACGGACACCCAGAACCCTTCGACCTGAAATACATGGAGATAGGCAACGAGCAGGAGTTCATGCTCAACCGCGACGATTATATGAAGCGCTACATGCAGTTCTACACCGCCATCAAGACACGCTGGCCTGAACTGCACCTGGTGGCCGACAGCTACTACTTCGACAACGTCACCGAACCTGTGGAACTCAAAGATGAACACTACTACGACACCCCCGACTTCTTCATAAGTCAGTACGGCCGCTACGACAACCATTCCAAGTCATCCACTCATATCTATGTGGGTGAATATGCCGTGACCAGGGATTGTGGTTGGTGGGGCAATATGAACGCCGCCATCGGCGAAGCCGTGTTTATGCAGGGATGCGAGAACAATAGTGAGTCCGTGACCATGATGAGCTATGCACCCATTTTCACCCACGAGGAGAACTGCGCCTGGCGACCGGATATGATTCGCTTCAACTCATCACTGAGCTACGGCACTCCTTCCTATTATGTGCAACGGATGTTCAGCAATAACATAGGCCAGCAGAATATCCGCTGGAGCGAGCAGGACAACGGTCCGAAGTTCAATGTCGCTGAGGGAAGTATCGGCCTCGGCACATGGGCCACCGGTGCCACATTCACAGACCTCAGCGTCACCGCCAGCGACACAACCTTCAAGGTCGGGAACCTAGTGCCCGGCGAATGGACGACGAAGGGCGGCAGCTGGACACTCAGCGGCAGCACCTTCCGCCAGACCAATACCTCTGCAGCAGGCGTCACCTGCGTGCTCAACAAACTGTTCACAACCACCAATGTAGATATGACAGTCCATGCCACCAAGAACGGCGGTTCCGAAGGCTTCCTGATCATCTTTGACTACAAGGACGAACAGAACTACTCATGGTTGAACCTCGGAGGATGGGGCAACTCCAAGCACGCGGTGGAGCAGTGCAAAAATGGAGTGAAGACCACGCTGGCCGACAAGGAAGGACAAGTGGTGACAGGGCAGGAGTACACCATCCGAGTGCAGAAAGAAGGACTGCGCGTGCGGTGCTACCTGAACGGAACTCAGATCATTGACACCAACCTACGCGAATACGCCGGCCGCCGTATCTTCACCAGCGCAAATATTGACCAGCAGGAGGGCGTATTCTACGTCAAGCTCGTCAATCCACACCCCCAATCCGCCCCCGTGCGTCTATCCTTTGCGAACGGACGTGTCCTTTCGGGCAATGCCGAAGTCCTATCAGCCGCTAATGGTACCGACGAGAACACGCTGACGAACCCCTTCATGATCACCCCCCACTCACAGGACGTACGTGTCGAGAATGACGGAACCATCAATTACGAGGCAGTACCCTATTCGGTTAATGTCCTGCGTTTGAAAGTGGCAGACGTGGCCGTGCCCGAGGCCGAGCCTTTGCCACAGCCTCGCTTAAGCTTTTCTTTCGAAAGCGGCACGCCCACTGACGACTCCGGCACCTATTCTGGTACACTCGTTGGCAAGGCTGCCATCGAGCAGCAGTCCGACGGCAACTATGTTCTATCTACCGGTCAACAAGGCGAGAAAAGCTACATGAGTATTCCCATCCAGGCTGTACAGGATGCCCTCGCAGGAGCCACCGACTACACCGTCAGCATGAATGTGCTCCAGCGTATTGGTAATAACACCGGTAGTTTCTCGTGGGCCTTGGAGTTGAGCAACGGCACCGGCCAGTACTTCGGAATCATCAACTCCGGCAGCAACAACAACTGGTACTGCGAACTGAAGAACAATTCCACTACGAACAATATCTCCTCGTGGTCCTGCCTGCGCATTGGGGAGTGGCACAACATCACCTGCACCCAGAAGGACGGTACCTTCCGCCTCTACGTGGACGGACAGTTGCGCCGCACTCAGTCCGTCAATGTCATTCTGCCTGAGCTCGTCGCCAGGTTGAAGGTGGCGAACATCGCCCATTCGCCCTTCTCCGGTGATGCCGTCATGGAGCATGCCCTCTTCGACGATTTTCAAATCTTCGACTGTGCCCTCTCGGATCTTCAGGTGCAGGATATCGCTGCCCGAGCGACCGCCATGCACGACGATGGGCAGTTCCAAGGCATTGCCCTCCTGCAGGATCTCCAGAATTTGGTCAACGAAGTGAAGAACTACTACAAGGATGCCAATAACAGCGCGCTCACACAAGCCTACAACACCGCCGCGCGTGTCGTCAGCAATGGCACCACAGCCACTCGCCGCCTGCGCTACCAGCAGCTGCTCAGCGCGGTCAACGACTACCAGGAGGAGCAGCTCCAGCTCGCACGTTCCGGGCAGGCCGCAGACCTCACCTTCCTCATCCGCAACAGCTCCTTCACCCGCAACAACGTGGGTTGGCAGGGGGTTGACATACCTGCTGTGCGGACGGGCACCGATATCAGCGCCACCTACGTGGGCTACAGCAGCGAGACCGCTGAGCAGTTCTCACGCCCCTTCGACGTCTGGCAGGAATTGACCGGCCTCCCCGAGGGCAGCTATCAGCTTTCCGCCAACGCCTTCTACCGTGCCGGAGCCATCGAGCACGCCTACTCCGCCTGGCAGCACCACGATGCCTCTATCGACAACGCACAGCTTTATCTTGGCGACGAATCCACACCGTTGCAAAACCTATACGACTGCCAGGACTATACCTACAGTCCCTACCAATACCCCGACAACCTCGATGCCGCGTCTGAGGCCTTAAACGACAACGACCGCTACCGCAACACCGTCATCTGCGCCCTTCCTGCCGGAAAGCAATCCCTTCGACTCGGAATACGAAAACTGCAGACGGTAGATGCCGACTGGGTAGCTTACGACCACTTCCAACTTCGATACTTGGGGGATGCCACAGGCGTACACTCCCTCACTTCAACCCGGAACCCGGAACCCTCACCTGTTTACGACCTCACGGGACGCCTCCTGTCGGGCGTCAATGCCCAAGAGCTCCACAACCTGCCCGCAGGAATCTACATCATCGGTGGAAAGAAATACATCTCACATAAATAAGTAACTATGAACATTCATCCATTATTAAGGACTGCCGGTGCCATAGCACTGACACTACTATGCGGCATCGGCAGAGCCGCAGCTCAGGACGACATCGCCACGTTCCGCACGTGGGCTATGACTCCTCCCATGGGATGGAACTCATGGGATTGTTATTTCTCATCTGTCACCGAGAAAGAGGTGATGCAGAATGCCCAGTACCTGGTGGACAACGACCTCGTGCGCCATGGATGGGAGTACGTGGTCATCGATATCCGATGGTACTGCAATCACCCCTCGCTGGGCGGGGGATGGTACAACCAACAAGGCACGCAGGACTACGTGCTGGATGAGTATGGCCGTTATCTGCCTTCGCCGACCCGCTTCCCTTCCTGTATGGTCGATGGCAAGAACCAGGGCTTCAAGGCGCTGGCCGACAAGCTGCACGCCATGGGCCTGAAATTCGGCATTCACCTCATGCGTGGCGTGCCCAAGGTGGTCGTGGGTAGCAACTATAAACTCAAGGGCAGCGAGCAGACACCCTGGACTCAAGTTTACAATGGCACCACCTCGCCTTGCGCTTGGTTGGGCGACAACTTACGCGTGCGCGATAATGAATATGGTCAGCTGTACTACAACAGCATCATGGATCTCTACGCCGAGTGGGGTGTGGACTTCCTGAAGATCGACGACCTCTCACGCCCCTTCTACACAGACGAGGTACAGATGATCCGGCGTGCCATCGACCAGACGGGTCGTCCAATCGTGCTCTCGCTCAGCCCCGGCAAGACGCAGTACAGCTGTGCCGAAGCCTGCCTGCAGAATGCCAACATGTGGCGCATGATGGATGACCTCTGGGACAACTGGAGCGCCGTGGACGCCGTCTTCCCCGAGGCACACTTCTGGAGCCAGTATGCTCGGCCGGGTAACTATGCCGACTGCGACATGCTGCCCTTGGGCCACATCGCAGCCACCGTGGCTGACCCAGGCTACACGAACGCTGACCCCGGCCATTGGACCCAACTTACGCAGAACGAACAACTCACGATGATGACCCTCTGGGGCATCTGCCACTCGCCCCTCTTCTTCGGCGGCGAGATGACCAAGAACGATGATTTCACCCTCTCGCTGATGACCAACGAAGAGTACCACCAGATGCACAAGTACGGACAGGATGCGCATCAAGTGCTGGCCGACGAGGAGAATGGACATACGGTCTGGACCTCCGTGGATCCTGCCACGGGCAATCGCTATCTGGCACTCTTCCAGCGTAACAACACACGATGGATTGTGGGACAGAAAGCGCTATATCGCTCCGAGACCGTAGCTTACACTACCGACGGGCATGCCGTGGAGGTGGATATCCCTTGGCCTGAAGGTAGCAAAACGCTTGTGCTCGTAGTGGACGACGGTGGCGACAACTTCAACTATGACCACGGCGATTGGATTAACCCCACTCTCGTGCTGCGCGACGGCACTGAGGTAGCCTTGACCGGTACCTACAAAACACGCGACTTCACCCAATCCTATTTCAACCGCGTGCGCGAGAACGCCAACGTTGACAACGGCGGTAAGATGAAGGTGATGGGTCGCAGCTACGACCGCGGCTTCAGCACAGACGCCAATGCCGCCATTTTCTTCCAGATTCCTGATGAACTGGATGTCGTTCGTTTCCGTGCCCTGGCAGCTGCCGACGACTCGGGTATCGGCCAGTCCGGTGCCACCACGAGTATTCGTTTCTTTGTCTTCGACCAGAACCCGCTGGCAGGTGAACAGGATAACGCCGTAGCCCGTTCAGGACTCATCTCACGCACCGGCACGAAGTCCAAACTCCTGGAGGCCAACATCGAAGGTGCCGGGAAGCTGCAGATTGTTGTCAGCAACTGGGACGACGGCTTCGCCTACGACCGCGCCGACCTCATCAACCCCGTGCTAATTGATGGCGAGGGTAACGAGGTCTCGCTGACTACGCTCACTCCGTCTTCCTACACTTCGGAGTGGGGCTCGCTGCACGTGAATCACAACGTGGAGAACGGCCCGCTGCAAGTGGATGGCAGGACCTACCAGAAGGGGCTCGGGATGAACGCCCGATGTACGCTCGTCTATGACCTTCCTGCCGGCCACTCCTTCAAGACCTTCCGGGCCCTCTGCGGCTATGACTCCAGTTGCGACAGGGATAACACTTCTGCCAGCGGCACGACGATGGAGTTCATCATCAGCGTGGTCAAGGAGGAGCCTTACGCCTTTGACCTCACTTTGCTGGGTTACGCCCCCGACGAGGTGGTGCCTATATACGACATCTGGGAACAGAACGACTTAGGCACGGTCTCTGGCTCCATCACGCTCAGCGTGCCCAGCCACGGGGTGCGACTGCTACGCTTGGGAGACAACAAGGCGGATGCAATCCGTGCTGTGCAAATGCGCGACAAGCACGGCGACAACGCCTCTCCGAATGCAAATGACAGAACCGACGTATTCGACCTCAACGGCCGACACGTCGGTTCCGCCACCTTGTTATCCAACGCCGCTCACAAAGGGCTTTATATCGTGAACGGCAACAAGGTCATCGTCCGTTAAACCCTATGGGGTGGGCATATCGCTTCAGTTACTTCATATAGACCTTTCGTGCGCAGCCATCAGCGTTGCGCACGATATTTATACCCTTCACCAACTGCCCCTGCGGCCGGCCGCTCACGTTGTACACCTTCATCACCGTGCCGCCTTTGCCGCTGCCCGTGCACACCCGCTCGCCTGCCTGGCCCTTCGCGCCCGTGGCTGGCATCACATCCACCACCGTGCCCGAAGCGTCAGCTTCGGTCAAAACCCCGTGAATGCCCGTGGATGTGCCACGGCTCAGCTGGTAGTTCTGCTTGAGACCCGCGCCTACATTTCGCATCTCGAACGTGATCACCACTCGCCCGTTGAAACCCTCTGGCTGGTGCGCAGCGAGGTCCAGGCTCGTCGCATTCAGGCTTTCCACCTCCTCCACTTCATCCGGAGCACGCCTGGTCCCCCAGGGCAGCTCGAGAGAACGACCCGCGGTGTACAGACCTTCGTGGTACAACACGGAATGCACGTACTCGCCTGCCGACGACTGATAGTCCACGCGTATCGTCATCGCCGAGGTGCTGCTGCGGTGAATAGGAGTGCCGCTACGCAAACCATCCACCTGCAGCACATCCGGCAAACGCGTCGCTTCTATGCCGATGAGCGCCAGGCCGCCAGCGTCCTTGTTCGACGAGAGACGCACCGTCCACGTCTTCGGATCGAAAAGGGCATACGAGGCGTTGTTCGTGCGCTTTGGGTACCACTGGTGCGTGCGCACGATAGTGCCTAACACCATCCTCGGGTACAGCGGAACTGCATCGTCAGCAACCACACGGATGAAGCAGACGCCCTTGCTACGCACCACATCGTCCACACGCACGCTGCCGTCTGCGAGTTCGATATGCTCCGAACGGCTCTTCGTCAACGTACCCTTTCTCGTCTCGTACCAGCTGTTGTGACCCTCGTCGATGTGATACACCTCCAACGTCCCGCTCCCGAAGGGAATGTCGTCCAACGTCACGCTTAGCGGATGCTCCGACGTGGAGGGGTTCCACAATACCGCGGCCACACAATCGCCCGAGGCCGAAGCCATGCCCTTGACGACACCGCCCGAGACACTCATCCGACGGCGGTCCGACGGCATCATCCCGTACAGCTTGAAGGCGTGGAACAACGCCTTGCGCGCGCCGCTGTCGCGATCCACGAGGCCCAACTTGTCGCCCACAAAGAAACCGGGGTCGATGTACTGAGCCCAGTTCACGTACGTCAGATCCGGACATTCCAGGAAACCCGGCAGGGCGTTGAAGAACGTCATCGCCGACTCTGCACGCTCTACGGGACCGTCCTTCTGGTAGTCCGCGGCAGCGTATGGTGAGTACTCCGTAAGCAGCATCTCAGCCTCGTTCCTTCCAAGGCTCGTCAGCGCCTGGCGCATACCGTCCAGCTGCCATGAGTAGTCGGCGCCGTAGGCGTGACCCGAGAGAAAATCCAGAGGCAAATCACGAGACTTCACACGGTCCACCAACGCCTGATGCCACCAGTTGAAGGCACCCGAAGGACCACCAACCTTGATGTCGGCGTTGCCACGAGACACGCCCAACGCTGCCGATTCGTAGATATCCAGGTATTCTTCAACGCCGCCCGTGAAGAAACCGTCCCTCAGGTCGGGCTCGTTCCAGACTTCAACGTAACTGTTCGTGAAGTTCCGCGTCTTCCACTCACGGGCGAAACGCTCGTTGATTGCACCCCACACACCCAAGTCCGTAGGAGGATCCATGAAACCGCTCCATTCCGTCGGACGACGCTGGAGAATGGTAGGCGTGTAACCATGAGAGATAACCAGCACAGGACAGTACCTCCGCGCCTGCGTCAGAAGGTAGTTGATCTCCGACATCGAGTAGGAAGGGCTATTCGACGTTCCGACAACACAGGGCTGACCATAAAGGTCATCCTTACCGCAGGCCATCTCATAGCGCATCGAACGCGATTCCAGTTCTGACAACTTCGGGAAATCACGATCCAGCCATCCCCGAGATACCAAAGGCGTTTGATAAAGACCGATCTTCTTAACCAATGGGTAATCTTCCCATTGCGATCCATAAACGTGTACACTCACCTGACTGCGCAAAGGCAACAGCGACATCTGAAGCACTAAAGCGCACAATAATACTCTTCGCTTCATATTCATTTGTTTAGTATGTAATTTCTTGTAAACTACACTTGCATGACTGCTCATGTTGGTGCTACGTCTTATTCGTCCCAATTGTATTCCCAAACGGAGTAGTTTGCGCTTTTCACAGCTGCGTCGTCACCATCGCCACCTTCATAGTCGAAAGGATTGCCGGAGCCTGTATTCGCGTCACCAGTAGTAGTTACACCACCAGGGCTTCCCGCCAACATCTGCGTCAGAGCCACTTTTGTGGCTGTCATTTCAGGAATAATATATGTCTTTTTCATATTCTGATCTATTTTTTTATTTATGGTTTCCTTTTTATCAAGAATTGGAGAATTAAAGAACAACTCTATAACGTTCTGTTGCTATGCGAATATCATTCTCTAATTCTCAAATTCTTGATGAATGTTTACTTCACGAGCACCTTCTTGCCGTTGATGATATAGATGCCACGCTGAGCCTTGTTAACACGCTGACCAGCGAGGTTGAAAATCTCAGCACCAGCAACGGGTTCGCCGTCAATCATATCGATAGCGTCCGTTTCACCATCGATGAAGAGCTTAACACCGGAATTGGCAGCTGCAGCAGGAACATTGAAGTATGCACGCATACCCTTCAAGTTAGCACCATTTGTGTCAGGCTTCTTCATCGTACCAGTTGTGGAGAGGTAGAGGTCGAGAGCGGTAGCTTCGTTTGTGGGAGCAGCAAGAGTTGTCTTGGCGAGAATACCGATGTACTTGTACTCACCATTGCGAACGGTCTGACCTTCAGCAACAATAGTCTTACCAGTGAAAGAAGGATTCTTAACCTCCGTTTCAGGCTTAACCAGATAAGGCACACCTGCAACAATTGAAGTAGCGTCCTTGAACGGAATAGTGTTGTCTGCGACAGTAGCCTCAGTGTCCATCTCGCGAACCTTGGAGTTCGCACCGAACAGCGTGTTAATTTCGTCAGCTGTGATGTCTACAGGCGAGCAGAAGGTGTTCCAATATTCGGTAGAGAGCGTGCGGGTCAGCGTGACGTTGGCGAAGTCGCAGGCTTCGGGAGCCGTGGTGGCAGTCTCGCTGATGGTCACGTTCTTGACGTACTCCGTTAGGGCGAAGTTGTTGAAGAGACACCAGCCGAGGGGCGAGAAGCCGGGCACGTTCACCTTGATGGTGGCTGTCTTGGCGTCGCCGATGTAGGCATAGACCTCGACCTTGTACTTCCCGTCGTTGAAGAAAGCTACGGCCTGGTCGGTCGTGTTGGGGGTGTCTTGGTCGGTGGCACCGCTGTACCATGAGGGAATCTGGGCGAAGTACTCGTCGTTGATGCTCACATAGGCGTTGCTCAGGTTGTCATAGCCGCTCTGTCCGAGTTCATAGCAGTGGCGGTTGCTGCTTTCGCGGTAGAGGGCGTTGAGGGTGAGCTTGTAGAGGCCAGCGTGAGGCACGGTGACGGTCTGGCTGACATAGCCATGGCGCTGGTAGAGTTCACCGCCGTAGTTGCCAGCGTTGTAAGCATTGCCCCAGTTGTCTTCCGTGTCGGTAATCTGTGAGGGTTGGGTAAGCGGCCAGTCGGTGGTGCTGCCCGCATTTGCACTCTTGATGGTAGCGGTAGAAGCCACGGCGGAGTAGTCGGAGGCCAGAGCAGCCTCGAAGGCGGCGACGTCGGCGGCATTGATGCCTGCTGCCGTGGCGGCGGCGAGGATGTTGGCATCCTGCGTGGCAGCGACGATGGCTTTCTGTTCGGCGGCGGTCTTCAGCGTGATGGGTGCTGCGTCGGCGGCGCTGGCTACGTTGGCGCGGGGCTTGATGAGGCCGTTGGACTCGGTGGTCACGCCCATGTATTTGCCGTTGTGCGACTTCAGGATGAGGTCTTCGCCGCGTTGTTCGATGAACCAGGAGACGGTGTTATAGCTGGCCACCTTGTCCGTGAAGCAGTCGCTGCCGAAATAAAGGTCGCTGTCGATGCACTTGATGGTGGAGACGTTCGCGCCGTTGGTGGTGATTTGTACGGGTACGCCGTAGTTCTCGCCTAATCCGCGTGCGCCGTAAGCCTCTCCACGTCCGAGGAGCTTGCCTACAGTGGGCAGGTAGATGTAGTACTCGCCGTCTGCCACTGCGGGAGTGGGCAGGTCGGCCAGCGTAGCTGATGTGATGGAGCTGGTGCCGTCAATCATGATGTCGATGAAGTTGTTGAGGTCGCTCTCGCTGACGCCCACGGCGCCACGCCAGTAGTTGTAGAATTTCTGTTGAAGGTTGTCGCCCTGCAGCGCCTTGATGTACTGCAACTTGTGGTCGATGCCCGTCTTGTTGCGTTCGCCGGCGCTGGAGAACGAGGTCAGTTCGTAGTCCTTGTAGAGCTGATCCACGGGAAGCCCCAGCAAACCTTCGAGCAGGAAGGCGAAGCAACCCGTGCGGTCGGCGCCGAAGATGCAGTGGAAGTAAGCGGCCTTGTCCTCCTTCAGGGCAGCAAGGATGAGGTTGAAGCCGTTCCTGAACTTCTCGGAGTCGAGGTTGAGGGCATCCTCGCTCCAGCGGTTGAGGTTGGCGTAGGAGTAAGCTGCTCCGTCGATGGCCGAGGTGCTCATCGTGCCGTCTTGGAAGTCCACATCCGCGCGGAGATCCACTTCGGCGCCGATGTTCAGTTCGTTCTTCAGCATGGCGAGGTCTGCGTCGCTGGCGGTGTAGGTCTTTCCGCCTCGCAGTTCTGAACCACGGAAGATTTTGCCGTACTTGATGCGGTTGCCGTCGGCGTTCGTCCAGCCGCCCAGGTCGCGCATATTGGCGATGCCGTCGGCCTTGATCATGCGCAGCTGACCCGTAGTGGTGATGGTGCCGTTGGCCACTTCGGCATCCCCGTCGCCCACTACCTTATAATAATAGGTGTTGCCTGGGAGCAAGTTAGCCAACTGATAAAATACCTCTCCGGCAGGGATGGTGGCGGTGAGGGGACTGGAGTATGAGTTGTCGAGGCTCACGTAGAGTGTGGCATCTCCTGTCTGTGTGGGCAGGAAGATGTTGACAGACGCAGGCTGGTCGTTGCGTGCTGTGGCAGCCGTGTTATATTGTGAGATGACAGATGCCGTTTCCACAGCGTAGGTGGTGTTGGCGAGGTAGGTATTCACTTCGTCGTTCTCGATGTCCAGGGTGAGGGCCACGTCGGTGTAGGATGCCGGGGCGTATGAACCTTGGTAGGTCAGCGTCACGTTGTCCCAGATGGTCCAGTCCTGATCGTTGCCTACGGACTTGCTGATACCGATTCGCAGGGAGCCGTCGGTGACCATGCATCGGATGGTAGGATTCTGGTACTCGCCTTCGGCGAAGCAAGCGGCAGCGCGGCTCATGTTGTCGGGCACGTAGTAGTTGGTGCCGTTGATGTCTCGGGCTACGTTGAGGTTGTATGTGTCGTCTTGTGTCAGTGCGCGGCTGTAGTCAAAGATTGACATCAGCTTCTTGGATTTGTCGTTGATGTAGTAGATGGCATTCAGCACCTCGTTGCCAGCGGCACGTGCGGCAGCGGCCATGGACGCATCGTTCACCCCGTCGCCCACGCGGTAGAAACCCTGTATGGACATATCGTAATAGCCGTTAGGTACTCCCGTGATAATCTGGTAAACGTCGAAGGTAGCGTTCCACCTTTCAGCGCACTTGTTGGTGCTGGTGCCGTTAATGGCGGGACCACCTTCCCAGCCATTGTTTCCGAACTCAAAGCCGGGGTTGATGATGAGAGAGGTGTAGTCGGTGCCGGCTTCCTGAGACAGGGTTGCCAGTTCCAGAGTCTGGTAGGTGGAATAGACCTCGGCGGCAGAGGTGTACTCGCCGTTGTCGTACTTCTGTTGCACGGCACTCTTCACGCTCTCGCTTGACGACTGTGCTTTCATGGCGTTGACAGCTGGAAGGATGCTTCCCGTGTAGAGTGCGTTGCTCGTCTGTGCGTTAGTGACGGCGGTGCCGAGCTGGCTTGAGTATGTCTCCAACGATTCCTGGCTGCTCTTGTTCACGTTGGCTTCGGCGGTGGTGAGCGCCGTGTTCAGCGTCTCCTTGACGTCCGCCTTCATGGGCTGTGTCAGCAGCGACGTGGCGGTGGCCACCAGGTTCTCGTAGTTCTCCACGAGGGCGGTGAGGTCGATGCCGTAGTAGGTGAGGATGAAGCTGTCGAAGATGGTCCAGTCCTGATCGTTGGCCACGGTCTTCTTGATGCCGACGCGTGCGGTGCCGTCGGTAACCAGTCCACGAGCCTCTTCCGTCCAGTAGTCGCCCTGCAGGAAGCAGGCGGCAGCACGCTTCATATTGTTAGGAACGTAGTAGTTGGTTCCGTTGATGTTGACGGCCGCGCTGGTGTTGTAGGTCGAGTTGTTGGTCAGGCAACGTTCGCTGTCGAAGATGGAACGGACGGGTCCTTCGCCGTTGTTGACATACACCTTGGCATTGATGACCTCGTTGCCGGCGGCACGAGCTGCTCCCGCATGGGAGGCGTCGTTCGTTCCGTCGCCCACGCGGTAGAAAGCCTGACACTTGATGCCGTAAATGCCGTTGGGCACGCCGCTGAAAGACTGATAGACATCGAAGGTCTTGTTCCAGCATTCGGCACAATAGTTCTGCGTGCCGCCGTCCTCATAGCCTCCATGACCCATCGAGTTTCCGCTCCACACGTTGCCGGGGGTGGTCACTCGTCCGAAGTAGGGATCCAGGATGAGGAAGGTTGCATCCACTGGGTTGTCCTGCGTGGCGTTGGATAGGTTGGCTATGAGAGCCTCTCTGGTTGCCAGCTTCCAGTAAGCCTTTGAGTTGCTGGGGAGGGTGGAGCTCACCGTGGTCTTGGTGAGGTCGGACGCATGGCCAAAGAGGTACTTACTGGTCTTCTTGGCTTGTAAGGTGTAGGTGTTCTCCTGACCTTCCACTGGGGTGATATTCCATGCCGTGTAGTTGGTTGCATCATCTGAGCCTTTATCTACATATCCGTCGGCACCCAAAAAGAGGTTATTGTAAGTGGGAGAGGTGGATATGTAATAACCGCCGGCTCCGTCGCTGCTCAGCGTCACGGGCATACCGCCCTGATTGGTCAGCGAGGCACGGGTGTCCCAGTCGTTGTGACCATAGAGGAACCCTGCGTTCCCCACGTTGTACAAGTAGTACGTGCCTTCGCCTACTGCGCTGGCCGTCCACGTCTGAGCCCAAGCGCTGGCCGCAAAAAAATAGGCCAGCAGGAGCATACTGATACGATGAAAATGTTTCATAATTGTTTTTAATTGATTATTAATTTATGGTTTTTGATATATATTTCTCCTCGTTTTGACGACTCCTGAATTGACGGATTTGCAATTCTGCGGCCACTGAGATCGTAGTATAAATGAGATTCCGGAAGCGTCGTTGCGGATTCGTCAATGGTGATGTTCATGGCTATATTTGAGTCTCCCATCCTCACCAAGGTCATTGGACCGAGGTAGCACCAGTTGTTGCCGTTGTCCTCATCGGCATGCAGACCTACAGTCAGCGTCTCCCCGTCTTGGATGTTGATCACTATGGAGTAAAGGCCATAGGTGGCAGTGGTGACCTCCGCGCGGGCGTTGTTGCCTCCGTCTGTGGCAGCGAAGAAATAGGTGCCATGATGAGGGTTGCGGTCGTCATCGCTGCCGCTCCACAGGTTCGCGGCAGCAAAGGCCGTGAGGCCGTAGAAGCCTGCGGGCAGATTCCTGATCTCGCTACGAAAGATGTCTGTCCCAGCAGGTGCTGTCGAGGACCAGTAAGCCAAGCCCTCCAGATTGTAGATGGCGGAACCGAGCTTGGTCTCTGTGTAGCTGCCTGCAGCGTTGCCCGACAAGCGTGGCCAGTTGCCGCTGCCAAAGGGTGGTATTGCCAAACTCTTGTCTAGGTAATTATTCTGGAAGTCAAACGAACCACTGTAGTTCATGCTGAGGTTGTCGAAGGCAAACCAATCGGCATTTGTTTGCGCGTCGAACTGTACGAGAAAGGTGACTGCCTGCGGTTCTGCAAGGGTGAAACGGATGCTGCCTTGCTTTGCAACGTTGCCGTCGATTGTTTTCAACTCTGCCCGTTGCCCACCGATGCTGACCTCAACGCCCGTGAGGCGCCCGTTGGTCTGATAGTGGTTGCTCCCTTGCAGGAAAGTCCCGTTGTAGCTAAACGTTAGCTCGTACTGGCCTGCCGGCAGGACCTTAGTGCTCTGTGAGAAACTCTGGCCGGCAAGTGTGGATGCATTGCCCCAACCGACGTAGCATTCCAGAAAGCCACTGAGTTCAGTTTCGTGCCATCGGTACGGATTGAAGCGTATATATCGGCTGTCCGAGACCATCCAACCGGCAAGGCTCTCCTCTTCGAAGTCGGCATTCTTGAAGAAATATGCCGTTGGTTCGGGTTCCTGAATCTGGGCGTTGATGCTCACGCTGCCTGCTGTGCCGTCAGAGCGAACGATGGCCAGCGCGCGGCCGCGGAACAGGGTGACGGTATTCGACCGGAAACTTTGCATGTCTGTGGGCGAAGCCGTTCCGCAGGCGATGAGCTGCCCGCAGCCTGTGTTCTCGATGCAGACCTGAGTGGAGCAGTCGCTGGTGACAACGCGTCCTTCTGCGTCCACGAGTTCTATGGTGACATAGGCCAGATCACCGGGGTCGTCGGTCAGCGTCTGGTCCTCATAGATGAGACGCAAGGTAGCTGGCGTGCCTGTGGTCGTCAGCTCGAAACTCTCGCCGGTGACTTCGTTGCCGCTACCATTTATGTTCACCGCGCGGAGCGTGCCGGGGGCGTAGGGGACCTGGAAGCCCGCCCAGAAAGTAGAGCCGGGAACAGCCTCGCCGACGACATTATCGTTAAGGTACAGCCGCACGCGCGGCGCGCGACTGTAGACGTTGACGTTGACCTTCTCGCCCTCGTGTCCGGGGAGCGTCCAGCTCTGCTCTTCGAGCTGCCATCCCCATGCGTTGTTGTAGGAGGGCGTGCTCTGCACAGCCATGGTGATGGGGCGCTGCCGCCAGACGACGTCGCGGTAATAGCTCTGGGGCTTCTTCTGTCCGATGAGGTCCAGGTCGCCACAGTAGCCGTTGAACCAAGGCCAGTCCTGGAACATCGGGGGTTGGCGGTCGGCGTATGCAGCACCTATTCCAGCTTCACCCAGATAGTCCATCGCTGTCCATACGAAGTCACCGATGACGTAAGGCAGCCGTTCTACCAATGTCCAGTTCTCTGATGCCTGCTTGGGGTAGCTCTCCAGCCCGCACATCACGCGGTCGGGATGTGTCTGGTGGTCGTGCTCGTACTTATCGTAAAGATAGTTGTAGCCACCTATATCCAGACTCTCAAACGCTTTTGCATCCTGAACGTCCCAGTTGCCTCCTGCGCTGTTCCAGGCGTCGCCTGCATCCCATCCGCAGATGGCTGCCGTGATTGGTCGAGTGGTGTCATATCTCAACACGTCGGCACGCAGTCGTGCTGCAGTCTGCATACCCTCCGGTTCTATGCGTCCCGGAATCTCGTTGCCTATGCTCCACATGATGATACAGGGGTGGTTGCGGTCCCGGCGTACCATCGTGGCCACATCTTCGTCGCTGTGATCGCGGAAGAAACGGTGGTAGTCCTCTCCGTTCTTCTGCAACAGCCACTGGTCGAAGCTCTCGTCGATGACCATCAGCCCCAGTTCATCGCACACATCAAGGAAATTCTCTGATGGCAGGTTATGCGAGCACCGCACGGCGTTGTAGCCCTGAGCCTTCAGCAGACTCAGTTTGCGCCGTTCGGCCTTGTCGAAGGCGGCTGCGCCCAGAAGTCCGTTGTCGTGATGCACACATCCGCCCCGCAGCAGAGTGCCTACGCCGTTGAGGCGAAAACCCTCGGTAGCCGAGAAGCTCAGCGTGCGAATGCCGATGCGTTTGGACAGATTGTCAATTGTCTCTCCAGCAGCGTCTTTGAGGGTGATATTGACGTTGTAGAGGTAAGGTTGCTCGGGACTCCAGGGGTGTGCGCCGGTGAAGTCGAGGTCGAGCTTCAGCGGCTGCTCGTCGCGGGCACCGGTGGAGAAGGGGGCCGTGGCGGAGGTGAGCGGGGAACCTTGAGCGTCAACGATGTTGACGCTTAGTGATCCTCCTTCTGCAGCCTCCCCATCGTTGTGAATTGTGGTCTCCACGGTCAGCTGCCCTTCAGCGCTACCATCTCTCACTGTTATCTTCTCGTTATCCATCTTAACGTAGCAGTCCCACTCATCAAGGTGCAGGCTTGGTGTGCGCAGCAGCCATACATGACGGTAGATGCCACTGCCGGCATACCAGCGGGAGTTGTTGCCGCTGTTGACCACTCGTACCAAAAGGGCATTGTCACCCTCGCGAAGCTGGGAGGTAATGTCCACACGAAAACTGGTGTAACCGTATACGTTCTCGTGACACAGCTGTCCGTTCACGTAAACCCACGACTGGTTGTATGCTCCCTCGAAGTAGAGTTCCACACGTCCCTGCAGATCGGCCGCTGTGACGTGGAGCGTTCTGGCATACCATCCTTCGCCGCCTACGGTATGCCCCGTTTGGAACTTCCCGATGCTGTTTGTGGAAAAGGGACCAACTACGCGCCCTCCTGCAGCCTTGGCAGCCTCTGTCTCTACGCTCCAGTCGTGGGGCAGGTCCAAGGCGCGCCAGGCTGCTGCGGTAGCCGGGTTCAGAATGGCTGTTGAGCCGTCGCCGTTGCGGAAGCGCCAGCCGGCATCGATGCATGTTTTGCGCTGTGCCCCGCAGGGTGTGGTGCCCATGAGGATGGCAACGATGGTGATGGCGAGATACGCCAAGTTTATTTTGTTTAGCTTCTTCATGTTCTTATCAATCATTCACTATTCGGCATGTTAAATATGCACCATTTAAATGCTGCCGACGAGTTATTTTGATTGCAAAATTATCATGCTATTCAACAACGAAGCCTATACTTTTTACCGAAATATTGACCTTCTTTACTGATTTTGAAGATTTACTCACTTTTGAGAGGGGAAAAAGGGGATCTAATGTGCTCATTCTAGACGATAACAATCAAAAAAATCAAATAAATTTGGCGCTTTGATCTTTTAATCGTAACTTTGTCATCGAAATGGAAAAAATATTAAGAGTACATCACGTCAACGACTATGCACGATACATCGGAGCACCCGAGTTGCATCCACTTGTCTCTGTCATACACTACGACGAACTGGAGCATTGCCGGCACTCGCTCAACAACTACGATGTGTATGGTTTGTTCATCGGTGATGAGGAACTGGAAGACCTGTCCTACGGACAACTGCATTACGTTCTTCATCGCCATGCGCTGATGTGCGTGGCACCTGGACAGATAGGTGGAAAGAGCGACATCGGCGAGGAAATACAAACCAAGGGATGGGCACTGCTCTTCGATACCGAACTGCTGCGGAATACCGAACTCGGACGGCGCATGACGGACTATCATTTCTTCTCCTATAGCATTAGCGAGGCACTGCTGATGACGCCTGAACAACGGCTAAGCATCGTCACGCTGCTCGACGAGATTCGCAAGGAACTGATTCGCGAAGAGGACAACCATACCCTCCGCATTGTTACCTCACAGATAGAACAGGTGCTGGAACTCGTAGCACGATACTACGCACGACAACTATCCACATCTGCCACGTCAACTAACTCTGACCTGCTGCCACGCTTCGAGCAGCTGCTGAGGAAATACTATGATGACGGCACACAGCGACAACAAGGACTGCCCACCGTGAAATTCTGTGCACGGCAGCTCTTCCTGTCACCCAACTACTTCGGTGACCTGATCCGAGAGCTGACGGGCGACTCCGCAACCTCCCATATCCGGCGGTTCATCATGCAACGTGCCCAGCAGCTACTGATGAGCGGTGCTTCCATCTCCGAGACTGCTGAAAGGCTCGGATTCGACTATCCACAGCATTTCACACGACAGTTCAAAAAACACTTCGGCGTTACTCCTTCCGATTTCCGATTCAGAGGCTACAACCAAACTCCTCGGCCCAAGGATTCATAGCAGAAATGCTATGACGACGATGATTATAACCACGACGAGGCGCAATGCATCATCTAAGAAAATCTCTTTCTCATGCATTGCATACATCGTTCACGATAAGGTAGCGAAGCGTGATGGTTATAAGGTGGATTGATGGGTTCTTCGCTGCCGTCGGGCTAAGGATGAATGATGTTTAAGGCGGCTTCCTGGATATGGTTCTTCCAGTCGGTGCCTTGGGCGACAACGCGTTGTTTGTCGTCGGTGAGGATATAATAAGGTAGCTCGCGGATGCCTAACTGCTCCACGACGGGAGTGCTCCACGACTGGCGGTAGCAACGTGATTCCCAAACGACGGAATCGTAGCGGCAGGTGGATGTGTAGTCTTGAGGTTCGAGGTCAAGGCTGATGCTGACGGGGCGTATCTTACGCTCCAAGGGTAGGTTTGCCACTTGGCGTCGCAGGCGTAGGATGTCGAAGAAATTGCCCGTGCTTTCGCGGTTCCACGAAGCCCAGAAGATGAGCAGCACGGGTTGGCCGACCTTGAAGGTGAGCGTGTCGGTGGTCGAGGTGAGGCCGTCGGGCGGCAGCACGATCTTTGGCAGCTTGTCGCCTCGCTTCAAGCGCGAATAGCCGATGTCCTGCAGCGTCAGCTGTCGCTGCAGCAGGGTGCTGATATTGCTTTCGGGATTCTCCTTAATGAAGGATTCCATGGCTTGCTTCAGCTCTCTTTCCGAGACGTTGAGGTGAGCCGTTCGGAACTCCGTGTATCGCTCGTTGTCGTCGGTGCCACTGACGCGCATGGCTCTCAGCTCGTTGGCATCGCCTTCCACCTTGACTTTTTTGCCGGGATGTCCGAAGACGATGAGCTCGCTGAGGTTGGGGAACACGATGTGAAAGGTTGCTTCCTCGGTGAGCGGCGTGCGCCAGTCGAAACTGCCTTCCTTCACGTGGAGTGTATCTACTTCATTCAATCCGCCATCGAGACTATAAATGAGGAAATCGGCTTGCTGTATGTTGCTGATTTCGCCCTTGATGCGGAAGGAGTAGGGGTCGTTGCAGGAAGATAGGAGGAAAAAAAGAAGGACAAGAAGAGACCCACCCCCCAGCCCCTCCCTGAGAGGGAGGGGAGTAGATACTTTTGAGAACAAGCGAACAAATTGATTCATCCTTGCAGGTGACTACTCCCCTCCATCACAGGGAGGGGCAGGGGGGTGGGTCTATATTGTTATTATCTCAGCAGACTTGCAATCTGGCTGGCATACTTGGCGAACTCGAGGTCCTTGGCAGCGCGTGCAGCCAGCGAAGGATTCTGCTGGATGGCGCTGGTCAGGCCGCTGACGACAGCGTCGGCGTTGCCCTGGCGTGCACCGAGGATGGCCTTGAGGTAAGCCGTGTAGGCGTCGGCATTCTTGATGCCGGCAAGCGTAGCGGCAGCAGCCACATAATCCTTGTTCAGGATCTGTGCCAGCAGGGCGCTGTTGGACTTCACGCCGGCGAGGTTAGCTGCAGCAGCAGCGTAGTTGCCCTTGGCGAGGTTGAGGTTGCCGAGCACTTCGCTGTAGCTGTCGGCACCGGTGCCCTTGGCCAGCAGCGTCTCAGCTTCGGCGTACTGTCCCTTGGCCAGCGCCAGCAGGGCCTCGTTCGTGGCAGCTTCTGCGCTGTTGGGGTTCAGGCTCTTAGCCTTGGCGATGTAGCTGGCAGCGGAAGCCAGGTCGCCATTGCGGTAAGCGAGGTTGGCGAGGTTGTTGAAGGCGCGTGCGTCGGTGGGGAACAGCTGGGCAGCTTTCTCGTACCAGTTCTTCTTGGCGGTAGCCTCGTCCTGGAGGGCAGCACCGTAGAGCACTTCCTCGACGCTGAGCTGACGGGCGTCGGTGTTGAACTGAGCGACAATCTGCTCGTCGCTGCGTCCGATGACGTCGTAGTTGGCGATGAGGCGAGCACGACGCAGCTCGGGCAGGATGCCCTTGGCCAGTTCGTCATAGACTACGCTCATGTTGCGGATCTGCTGTTCGCGCTCGGCGGGATCGCTGTACATTGAGAGCACGCGGAGGATGACATCCTTGTCCTGAATATTGCTCTGACCGACGAGCTGCTGGAAGCCGTCCCAGTCCTCAGCCGTGAACTTCGTATCGACGTCAGCCGACATCTTGTTCTTCTTCAGCTGTTCGTTGACGTATGCGCTGGAGGTGTTCTGACGCTTCTCGGCCAGCTGGGCGTTGAAGTCGTAGCGGCCTTCGGGCGAAGCGTAGGCGCTGACCTCGATGTTCTGGAGCTTCAGTGTCTCCTGGTGGTCGTTGATTTCCTTGAGGATCTTCACGAAGTCCTTGATGCTGGTGGTGTTGAGCTCGCTGGCACGAACGTTGGCCTGGTTGACCAGGTACTTGATCTGTGCCTCCTGCTTCTGACGAATGATGCGCTGGTAAGCGTCGGGAGCGAGAGCGGGATTCACGCTGCCAACGGTGCCGCGGAGCAGGTCGCTGGTGGCGTTGACACCGTAGCTGATCTTCACGTCAGGCAGTTCGATGGTCTTGTTGCCCTTCTTGGCGTAGGAACGGAGGTAGAGCTCGCTCTGCTGCATGGCCTCGATGAAGGGGAAGCTGGCGCGCATGGTGTAGTTGCCGCCCTGCTTGTAAGGCACGGTCGTGCCGTTGCCCAGCACGCTCTCGCCCTGGAAGGTGGTACCCTCGGAGGTCGATTCGCCGCCTTGGTATTTGAGCACGGGTGTCAGGTTGAGCGACACCTTCTTCTTCATGTACTTCTCGGGGAACTTGATGCTGATGGTTGCGGGCACTTCGCCACCGATGGCCTCCAGGGGAGTGGGGGTGACGTTAACGTTGTCGGCGCTGATGGCCTTGAACTTGCTGCAGGATGCCAGCGCGAGCACGCCGACGGCAGCCAGGGAAAGAATTGTAATCTTACGCATTTTGGTAAAGGTTTATAAATTGTATTATACGCATTTTGGCTGCAAAGTTACAGCAAACCTATTGCTTTACCAAAAAATCGCCCGTTTTTCTGCCTTGCCTTAGCAAACTTTCATATAATTACGTACTATTTCAGCGAAAAAAGGCGCAAAAACACGCATAGACGTGGTGCCATGATCGCGTCTATGCGTGTTCTCGTTTACGTCAATGCGTAACGCCGGTCAAGCCGTTTATTGCTCGGCGATGAATTTGGCCATCTCGGGTTTCAGGGCGTATGCGCTCTTGAAGAGTGCGAGCTGGTTCTTCACGCGGTCGAGGTTGTGCTCGGGGTATTTGCACTTCCAGTACTTGTCGCCGCTGATGTAGTCCCAGAGGAATCGAACGGCCTGCATGTAGGGGAAGAGGGTGGCGGCGTAGGGCAGCAACTCTTTCTCCGTCGGCGTCAGGAAGCTCTTGGCCGAGCGCAGGTAGCCGCGGGTGAAGGCCTTGAAGATTTCCATGTTGAAGCCCACCTTCGAGAGGTCGGGATCGTCCTCAGCGGTGAAGTTGGCGGCGGTGCGCAGGAAGTCGCCGTAGTCCGAGAAGATGAAGTTGGGCATCACCGTGTCGAGGTCAATGACGCAGAGCACGCGGTCCTGCTTGTCGAACATCATGTTGTTGACCTTTGTGTCGCAGTGGCAGATGCGCTTGGGCAGCTTGCCCTCGCGACCGAGGCGCTCGGCGAGGGTCATTTCGTCGGCATAGGAGAAGAGCTCGTCGATGATGGGTTGCACCGAGGCTACGCGGCCTGCGGGGTCACGCGCAATCACCTCCTTCAGCTGTTCGAGGCGGAACTCCATGTTGTGGAAGTCCTTGATGGTCTCGCCCAGCTCCACGGGGATGTCGGCGAGCATGGCCTGGAAGTCGCCGAAGGCCTCACCGGCAGCTTCGCTCGACTCGGGGTTCACGGCCTGCTTGGTCACGGCGTCGTTGATGAAGACCATGAGTCGCCAGGGCTCTCCATCAACGGTTGTGTAGAGCTTGGAAGAGTCGGCCTTCAAGGGTACAAAGGTGAGGACCTTTCGGTCGATGTCGTCCTCGCCGCGTGCCTCCAGCTTCTTGCGAATGTGGGTTGTCACGGCATGGATGTTGTTCATCAGCATATCCACGTCGGGGAAGACGTTGGTGTTGACGCGCTGAAGGACGTAGTTGGGCGCTTCCGCCTCTGCGGTTTTCACGAGCAAGGTGTCGTTGATGAGTCCCTCGCCGAGGGGCTTGATTTCTGCGACCGTGCCTTGAATGGCAAACTGATCGACAATGGTAAGCAGTTTTTCGTTCATGATTTATAAAGTTTAAAGTTGACAAGTTGACGAGTTGACAAGTTGACGAGTTGACAAGTTGACGAGTTGATAGTTGACAAGTTGACAAGTTGACGAGTTGAAAGTTGACGAGTTGAGAGTTTGTCCCCTCTTCTTGTTAAGTGACCACTCCCTCCCTAAGGGAGGGCGAGGGGAGGGTCTCTTTTTTCTGCTAATTAGACAGCAAGGTTCCATCTGCCGCCTGCCCGTTGGCATCCACGGCAATGGTTGTCGGCCTGCTACCCGTGAAGAAGGTGACGGTGGCGCGGCCTTCGTCGTCGAGCTTCAGGTCGGGGTTCCAATAGAGCGTGCGTCGATAGTCCTGCTGCCCCTTGGGCAGGGGGTGTTGGCTGTAGTTGGGATGGTAGAAGTCCTCGGCTACGTTGAAACCTTGCAGGATATAGCGGCGGTCGCGATAGGTGACGCGGCTGCCCTCGTCCGGCATACGTCGCACGTCGATGCTCACGCGCTCGATGTTGTCCTCAGTGGCCCGAGGGTCACCGCCGTAACGGGGGTTGAAGTCGGTGTATATGGCTACGCTGTCGAGGTTGGTGAGTTGGTTGTAAACGTTCATCTTCGCCGGAGACCTGTTGTACGAAATGTTGCGTCCGTCGTAACGCGGCTCCAGCAGGTAGGCGTGCTGCGTGTTCATGTCGCCGACGAAGGTGCGGGCAACGTTATTGATGAAATGAATGCGCCCTCCGTAGTTGCCGTCGGCCAGTCCCGCGTCGCAGGCTTCGTTGTAGGCCTCGTAGGCATCGATGACCATGGCGGGGTGCGAGGGGTCGAAGCGTCGCAGGCCGCCGCGTTTGGCCCTGACGGTAAGGCCGCCCATCTGCGTCTCGAAGGTCTTGGGGTTGAAGAACGACGTCTGCGTAGCTTGCGGCGCATCGGCGGGCGCCTCGCGGTAGGAGGTCTGGTAGTGGTCGTAGATCTTCGTGAAGCGTGGGTAGGGCCACGACAGACGGACGTAGAACTCCGCATCTTGCGTCTCGTCCATGGAGATCCAGGTGTGGCGCTCGTCCTTCCATTTCGTGGTGTCGCTGGCGGCGAGGAAGAAGACGCAGTAGCCTTGGAAATAGGGCGAAGGTATGTTGAAGAGCGACTTGCGCGTCTCCACGTCGCCGATGATGGCCTCGCTGCCCTCCTGTGCAAATTCGGCATGAACGCGCACCTCATTCTTCAGCGGCGACTCGTTGGCGTTGTAGCGTGCTGTGGCGATGGGGGCACGCATCTGGTAGCTGCCGGCGGGGAAGGCACGACCCTTGGCGTCCGCCTCGGCGATGATCGTTTCGATGATCTCTCCTAAGCCGGCATCCTCGTAGGCATCGATGGCCGAAGGCATACTGTCGCGCAGCGATTTGATGAAGTCCTGTTCTTCGCCGGGAAGAATATGGCTGGCACTCACCTCCAGCTCGTAGGGACGTGCGACATCGTCGAAACGTGTCACGTCGTCCTGCAGGATGCGTGCCTGATAGTTCAGCACCTGGCCGCGGAGAATACGTGTCTGCGACTCGGCGGGCTGCGTCAGTTCGAAGGCGCCGGGCGTGGCCATCGCCTTCCAGTCGAAGCGGCGCCAGCCCTGCGTCATCATGAGCAGGTCGAGAGCCGTGCGGTGCTCCTCGTCGTCGGCCTCGAAGAAGTATTGGGGCTGCGGCACGAAGCCGCGGATCTCGGACGAGAGCAGCATCTCGGTCAGGATATTACCGCTGTCGTAAATGTAGTCGCTCGTGGAGGCATCACGCACGGCGAGGGATAAAGACCCGCCTCCGGCCTTTCCGGCGAGGTAGGGAGCGGTGACTTGTAAATCCACTTGTTCGTAGGGCTGATAGTCTTCTTTGATGCCGCTGATGGTGAGCGAAGGCTGCATGAGCTGCGGCGTAACAACGAAGAAGAGGCGGTCGGCCCAGATGCGGCCGTCGGCATCGAAGACGGTGAGCTGATTCACGCCGGCAGGGAGATCGGAAACGGAAACCTTGTCCATCGTCCATCGTCCATTCTCCAATTCCTTGAAGAGCACCACCTTGCCTTCATGCTGCACGGTGATGCCCAAAGGCTTCGCGGCGGCACCTTGCGGGCTGATGTTGAACACGAAATCGTTGCCGTCGCGCCTAACCTGCAGGGCGACGCCGTCGTCCTCGACACTCTTGATGTCCGTCTTCACCGTCTGGCCATCTGCGTTTGTGAAGAGCGCCGTGTAGCGCTGTCTCGTTTGCGGCGTGAACGTGAAGCTGCCTCGTCCGCGTAGTCCTGCTGCCACTTCCGTCACCTCCTCGTCGCGTTCGTCCTTCACGGTCAGCGGCTGATTGCCCGTTTGCAGGCTAAGCTTGCCCTCCAGCCATTTCCCGGTCTCGTCCACCGCCTCAAACGCCACGCGGCAAGGCACGCCGGCGACGAAGTGTCCGCCCTCAGGGTAGAGGGTGAGCGTCAGCTGAGGCTCCGTGGCGCTGCTCTTGAAGTAGCGGCGCAGGGGGCGGGATGTCATATCGTGGAAGAATTCGCCGGGCGTCTTGGGTTTGTCATAAACCGGGAAGACGCGCGAGTAGAGCTTTTCGTAGTCGCGGTAGAACTCTTTGGCCAAGGCCTTCGAGAAAAACCATTCCTCGGCATACGACGTGTGCTCTTTCTCGATGACACCCCAGTTGAGCTGCCAGCGCGTATAAGCCCGCAGCTCGTAGAAACCGCCGTAGAGCGTGTCGGCCAGCGCAAACGAGCCGTGGCCTTCGCCGTTGATCATCTCCACGAGCTGCCGCTCCATGAGATAGCCTTCCTGGTTGAACAGCTCGACATACAGCACGCGGCTGACATTCGACGGGATATCCTTGTCGGTGCGACGCGTGAAGGCCTTGTACCAGATGGTGTCGCCGAGGAAATAGCAGGTATTGTCCATGTGCACGAACACTTTCTCCTGGGGTATGGCCTGACCGAAACGGCTGAGGCGGTCAGCCCACCCTTCCAGCGTCGTCGGCAACTGAACGGGAGCCTGTGCAAGAACGGTAATACTGAAGATGAGAGATGCAAAGAACAGATATAAGCGCTTCATAGGATTTATCGGATGCTTTTTCGCTGCAAAGGTAGTAAAAAGTTGAAAGCTGAAAGTTGAAAGTTGAAAGTTTTTGCCTTTTCCCCTCATTATTTATTATTTTTTATTTATTATTATTTTTATTCCAACGAAAAACACTACCTTTGCACGCAGAAACCAACCTAACTCTCAACTTTCAACTCCTATGACGCTCATCAAATCTATTTCCGGCATCCGCGGCACCATTGGTGGCCGCGCAGGTGACACCCTGAATCCGTTGGACATCGTTAAGTTCGTGTCCGCTTATGCCACGCTCATCCGCAAGACCGACAAGATCGGCTCGAACAAGATTGTCGTGGGCCGCGACGCCCGCATCTCCGGCGAGATGGTGAAGAACGTCGTCTGCGGTACGCTCATGGGTATGGGCTTCGACGTCGTCAACATCGGCCTCGCCACCACGCCTACCACCGAGTTGGCCGTGACCATGGAGAAGGCCTGCGGCGGCATCATCCTTACCGCCTCGCATAACCCCCGCCAGTGGAACGCCCTGAAGCTGCTCAACAGCGACGGCGAGTTCCTGAATGCTGCCGAGGGTGCCGAGGTGCTGCGCATCGCTGCCGCCGAGGACTTCGAGTATGCCGACGTTGACCACCTCGGCAAATACCGCGAGGACGACACCTACGACCAGCGCCACATCGACCTCGTCAAGAACCTCGACCTCGTCGATGTCGAGGCCATCAAGGCCCGTAAGTTCCGCGTAGCCCTCGACACCGTGAACTCCGTCGGCGGCATCATCCTGCCCAAGCTGCTCGAGCAGCTCGGCGTGGAGACCGTCACCTGTCTCTATGGCGAGCCCACGGGTGATTTCCAGCACAACCCCGAACCGCTGGAGAAGAACCTCGGCGACATCAAGGCGCTCATGCAGAAGGGCGGTTACGACATCGCCTTCGTCGTCGATCCCGACGTCGATCGCCTCGCCCTCTTCTGCGAGGACGGCACCATGTACGGCGAGGAATATACGCTCGTCACCGTGGCCGACTACATCCTCCAGCACACGCCCGGCAACACCGTCTCGAACCTCTCCTCGACACGTGCCTTGCGCGACGTCACCCGTAAGTACGGCTGCGAGTACAACGCCGCTGCCGTGGGCGAGGTCAACGTTGTCACCAAGATGAAGGCCACCAACGCCGTCATCGGCGGCGAAGGCAACGGCGGCGTCATCTATCCCGCCGCCCACTATGGCCGCGACGCCCTCGTTGGCATCGCCCTCATCCTCACCTACCTGGCTAAGAAGGGCATGAAGACCAGTGAGCTGCGTGCCACCTATCCGCCCTACTGCATCGCCAAGAACCGCATTGACCTGACGCCCGACACCGACGTCGATGCCATCCTCGCCAAGGTGAAGGAACTCTACAAGGACGAGGAGGTCAACGACATCGACGGCGTGAAGATCGACTTCCCCGACAAATGGGTGCATCTGCGCAAGTCCAACACCGAGCCCATCATCCGCGTCTATTCCGAGGCCGCCACGATGGAAGCCGCCGACCAGATCGGCAAGGACATCATGGACGTCGTCTATTCGATGATCTGATGCCGATGCCGGTTGACGAATAAACTGACGAAGATTCTTGAAGCGTCAAGCGTAGCCATCGCCGCGCCTTCAAGAATCTTCGTCTTGTATTTTTTTTCTATGTACACGCATATCGTCGCAATCATTACAGTGGAGTCCTTCTTTTAACAATCATTAGGTAATCGCGAGTCCTTGAGTAACGATTCTGTCATGCTTTCAGGGATGGTCGCTCCGCTCCGCTCGGCGCTTGCGATGCTTCATACTTCAAGAGCTTCTTTAACTCCCGAAACTTGATTTACTAGTAAAAAATCGTGTGTATCTTGTGCGTATTTATGGGTATATTTATAGGAAAATACACTTATACACTCAAAAATACACTCAAAATACACTAAAATTTTCGGCATCAGAGCGCTAATATACAGTTTGTTAAGCATAGAAAGGTGTAAAAGTGTATGGATTTTCATCTTATTCTCGTATGTAACGAAGAAAAAGAGTGATGGGTTAGCATGAACGATGGGTGCTAACAGCATGAACGACGTGTGTTGCCATCACGAACAGCGGAAGCTGCCATCACGGCCAGCGTGTGCTGCCATCACGAACAGCCGTCGGCGCCGGAACGTCTTAACGTCGCAGCTTGAACGTTCAATGGTGTAGGTTGTTCGGTCGCGAGCGAACAACCTACACCGTTAGAAGATTATTCAAGGCTTTCGATAGCCTATCCTGCAGACCAATCTTCATGATAGGCTATACAACTGCATGTTAAACGGCAGAACACCGTTCCCTCTGTCTTTACCTAATAAAGGTTCTCTTCGTCGCTCTGGCTATCATCCGCCACTGACCGCGGATGATGTGAAAAGCTTTTGCCATACAATATGAGGCTCTTCGCACTAAAGGCGAAGCGCCACAAAGATAGTAATATTTCGTGAGTAAACCAGCGGAAAGTAGAAATAATGTATAGTTTCCGCTGGTTTACTAACGAAATACGTTTTGTTAAGCCCTTGTACAACTGCCGTCAGCTCAAGATGGCGTCGGCGAGCGCTTCGAGCTGGGGTATGTCGGTGTCCTTCATGCGTCCTCGGAGGGTGACGATGGGTTCGACGATCTCGACCTGCTTCATAGCTTCGAGCATGGGTCGCATGGTTTTGGCAGCGCTGGGTGCCCATGATCCGTTCTCGACGAGTGCTACGCGTCGGCGCTGGTAGGCTTTGATGTCGAGGTGGTGTAGGAAGTCGTACATGGGTGGGAAGACGCCGGCGTCGTAGCTGCTTGCCATGCATATCATCTTGCCGTATCGGAAGGCGTCCTCTATGGCTTCGCCGAGGTCGTCGCGGCAGAGGTCGGTGATAGCTACCTTGGGGCAGCCTTTAGCCTTGAGGATCTCCACGAGACGCTGTGCTGCCGCGGCTGTGTTGCCGTGTATGCTGGCATGTGCGATGAACACGCCTTCGGTTTCGACGTCGTAGGCACTCCAGATGGTGTAGAGTCGGAGTGCCTCGGCCATCTTCTCGCCTTCGAGGATGGGTCCGTGTAGGGGTAGTATCTTTTGTATGTCGAGGGCAGCGGCTTTCTTCAACAGTGTGCTGACGGGTGTGCCGTACTTGCCGCAGATATTAAAGTAGTAGCGCCGTGCCTCGCACGCCCAGTCGTCGGGGTCGGCATCATAGACGCCGAACTTGCCGAAGCCGTCGGCGGAGAAGAGGACGCGGTCGGCTTGGTCGTAGGTGACCATCACCTCGGGCCAGTGGACCATGGGAGCCATGATGAAGTGGAGTGTGTGGCGGCCGAGGGACAGTGTGTCGCCTTCCTTGACGGTAAGGATGCGTGCGTCTAAGTCATTGCCCTCGAAGTATTGTGGCATCATTTGTTTGGCCTTGGCGGAGCATACGACTTGCATGTTGTGATAGAGGTTGCAGAGTTCGGCGATGCCGCTGGCGTGGTCGGGCTCGAGGTGGTGTACGATGAGGTAGTCGGGCTGCCGACCGTCGAGGGCAGCAGCGAGGTTGTGCTTCCACGCATCAAGGGTGTGGCTGTCGGAGGTGTCCATGACGGCAATCTTGTCGTCGAGAATGACGTAGGAGTTATAGCACATGCCTTCGGGCGTGACGTACTGGCTTTCAAAAAGGTGCTGTTCGGGGTCGTCGACGCCGATATAGCGAATGTCGGGAGTGATGGGGTTCATGAAAGTTGAAAGTTGAAAGTTGAGAGTTGAAAGTTGGTTTCGGGGTGCAAAGATATGTCATTTTAATGAATAAATGATAAAGAATAAATGATAAATAATAATTTATGATGGAAAAAGGCAAAAACTTTCAACTTTCAACTTTCAACTTTCAACTTTTTACTACCTTTGCGCCCAAAATGTACGCTCAAGCGAACATCTAGTTCACAAGAATATCAAAAGCATAACTAAATATTTCATCAAACATCCTTTAAAGGAATCATGTCAGAACAGTTAGACATCCAAGAGCTGGAGCAAGTGGTGGTCCGCTTCTCCGGCGACAGCGGCGACGGTATGCAGCTCGCCGGCAACATTTTCTCCACGGTGTCTGCCACCGTGGGCAACAGTATCTCTACGTTTCCCGACTACCCCGCCGACATCCGCGCCCCGCAGGGTTCGCTGACGGGTGTGAGCGGCTTCCAGGTGCACATCGGTGCCGGCAAGGTCTAT
>JAEEHP010000224.1 GCA_016280855.1 Bacteroidaceae bacterium | reverse complement strand
TTTCTTTGGCGCAAAGAAAGAAGCAAAGAAACATCCACCCTCTCCAAGGCCTCCCCCTATATGGGGAGGATGCAACCGCTCCTCCTGTCGCTCTTACATTAAGGTAAGCTCGGACCATCAAAGGTCCGGCTTGTTTTTTTTATCGACTACGCTAAACGCTGGTCGATTATACGTTGGTCGATTTGTGAGCGTTGGCTCGGACCATCCGCTCGATCTTTGATCGCTTATATGAGCGAAGCGAGTCTTAAGAAAGGTCCGGCTTGTCTTTTTTATTTATCGCGGAACGCGATATTTGTAAACTATGGCTCGCCCCGTAGGGGCACAGGCTTTGCGAGCCATACCAACGCTCGATCTCTGATCGCTTGCTACTGAAAGGACGCAAGAACCTTGACGGAGGGCGGTCCTTGCCCGTAGTCAATTGCATCCTCCCCATATAGGGGGAGGCCTTGGAGGGGGTGGATGCTTCTTTGCTTCTTTCTTCGCGCCGAAGAAAGTAAGAAATTGTCTCTTCTTAAGATAAGAAGGGTGGGGGATGCTTATGCCCGGGAATTAGCGTAATTTTTTGCAAAAAAATTGGGGTAATTTTTGGATGTTCCGCATAATTATTGTACTTTTGCAGCAATTTTAAACACCGAGAGAAGTTTGTTACCATCAGAGTTACTGGACCCAGTGCTACCGCGTAAGGGCTCTCCCGCATCCGATTCGAGTGTTCACCCTGCTGACGACGGGGTGTCCCCTCTTATTGTGTCTGATGAGGTCCACTGGTATCCCATGCGCGTCACTTATCAGCGTGTCAAGGCCATCAAGGCCCTGTTGGATGCGGATCATATAGAGAATTTCCTGCCGATGCATTGGGAGTGGAAGGACACCCGCGACGGTCAGCGTCAGTTACGTCATCTCCCTGTCCTCGCCAGTATGATTTTCGTGCGCGACACGCGCGAGCGTATCATCGCGCTCAAGCAGATGCCGGGTTACGAGCCCCTGCGCTTCTACACCCGTCCTTCACAGACCCTCAAGGACCGTCGGGAGATCTTTCCCATCCCCGACAAGCAGATGGAGGATTTCATCCGTGTCTCCTCGTCAGGCGACGAACGGGTGGTTTTCCTTGAAGACACCGACTATCTCCGTTCCGTCGGCCAGCGCGTGCGTGTCGCTGAGGGCGAGTTCGCTGGTGTTGAGGGCGTCGTCAAGCGCATCAAGAACAACAAGTGCGTGGTGGTCCGTCTCGAGGGTATTGCCACGGTGGCCATCCTCCGTTTCCCCGTTCACGCCCTCATTAAGTTATGATGAAAGTACTGCAGATTAATGCGTGCCTCCATATCGGGGGGACAGGAATGATCATGGAAGGTATCGGTCAACAAGTGCTGAATGCCGGAGGTGAGAGTGTCATTGCCTATTCCAGGAACCTGATTGCAACGGGACCGAGGAGCGCTAGCCGGCTCATCAAGATTGGCAGTCCGTTCGATTTCTATCGCCATGTGGCTTTGAGCCGACTCTTTGACAGCCAGGGCCTGCACTCCCGTCGCGCTACCCTTGCTTTCCTCAAGGAAGTCGATGCTTATCAGCCCGATATCATCCACCTGCACAACATCCATGGTTATTACCTGCATTACCCTACGCTGTTCGACTATATCCAGCGCCACCAGATCCCAGTCGTCTGGACCCTGCACGACTGTTGGCCTTTCACCGGCCGCTGTGCCTATTTCGACGCCGTCGGTTGCACGCAATGGCAGCAGGGATGCGAGACCTGTCCTCAGAAAGAACACTATCCCGCTACGCTATTCTGGGATCGTTCCAAGCGTAATTACCGTCTGAAGAAAGCCTGTTTTACGGCTTTGGAACAGGTGACGTTCGTCCCCGTCTCCGACTGGTTGGGAGATATGCTGAAGCACTCCTTCCTGAAAGACCAGCCGATGCGTGTCATCCATAACGGCATCGATATCAGTAAGTTCCGTCCGATGCCCGACCTGCAGGCCGCCCTGAGAGCCCAATACGGGTTAGGCGATAAGAAAGTCGTCCTGGGCGTGGCCAGTACCTGGGAACCCCGCAAGGGACTGGATGACTTCCTGAAGTTGGCCACCCTGTTGCCCGACGAGGTCTGTATCATCCTGTTGGGCCTGAGCGAACCACAGATGAAAAACCTGCCCGCTAATATCCTGGGGCTGCGACGAACCAGCAACTACGAAGAACTGCTGGGACTCTACACCCTGAGTCATGTCTTCTGCAACCCCACCTATGAAGACAATTTCCCGACCACCAATCTCGAGGCCTTAGCTTGTGGTACGCCGGTCATCACCTATCGCACAGGCGGCAGTGTGGAAGCCATCGACGCCGAAACCGGTCTGGTGGTTGAGACGGGCGACATCGCAGGCCTCTATGAAGCCGTCATGACGGTGGTGTCGCAGCCGAAAGAACAGTTTGCCGCCAAGTGCCGGGCGCGGGCCGTCTCCCAGTGGAACAAAGAAGAGCGGTTTAAGGAATACTTGGACTTATACAACGAAATTCATGAAGAAAGTCATCATACATAGTTTGAACTTCAGTCCTGATGGTGTGTCAACGGCCTATCTCTATAATGATATCGCGTTGAGCCTGAAGGAACGAGGTTATGAGGTGGTGGTCCTGACCTCTACCCCCCATTCCAATGTGGTGCCCGAGCAACTGGTCGGCCAGCCCCTGCGTTGGAAGATCTGGGGCCTGTGCAAAATCAGCGACTACCACGGCATCCCCGTCTATCATATCCCACAGAAGAAATACAAGAGCACGCTGCTGCGCCTCCTGTGCTTTGTCTATCTGCACATCGTCGCACTCCTGTTAGGCTTGTGCATGCGTCATATCGACCTCATCCTGTCCCCCTCGCCCCCATTGACCATTGGTTGGGTGAACCTCATCCTGGCGCGGGCAAAGAGCTGTAAGGTGGTCTATAATGTGCAGGAGATCTATCCCGACATCCTCAACCTGAACGATGGTTTTATCCAACGTTGCCTCAGCAAGTTGGAACATAAGGTGTATAACGGCTCAGATGCCGTGACCACCATTGACCAAGTCTTCTACGACACCATCGTCGGCCGCTTTGAGGACCCCCGTAAGTTGCATATCATCCCGAACTTCGTGGATACCGACCTCTACCATCCATACGAGTGGCGCGGTGTGCTCGACCCGGCGGTCTTCCCCGACAACGATCGGCTGAAGGTGCTCTATGCCGGAAATATCGGTTTTGCCCAGGACTGGGAACCCCTGTTGGAACTGGCAGAGAGGACCCACGACCTCGCCATCGATTACATCATCATCGGCGAAGGCGTCAGCAAGCCCTATCTGGAACAAGAAGCCCGCGCTCGAGGTCTGAAGCTGGTGCACATCCTCCCGTATCAACCCAGGAAACTGATGCCCTACATCCTGTCCTATAGCGACTTGAACTTCATCTTCATGAGTAAGAAGATGGAAGACGACGGTTTCCCGTCGAAGGTCTATACCATCATGGCGTGCAACCGTCCCCTGCTGGTGATGTCGGGCGAGCATACACCGATTGTCAACTTCTTGAGCGACAAGCACTGTGCCAAGTTGGTGACCGACCGCAGTGTCGATAAGATGGTCGACTGGATGCGGGAGGTGACGAGGACCGAGCTCCAGGCGATGGGCCAGAACGGCATGGATGCCATTCAGCACCATTACACGAAGGAGATAGTGACGCGCCAGTACGCAGACCTCGTCAGGGATCTGATCGGCGATTAGAGAAGACAAACCAAATTTTATACGAAGATAGAGATTTATGTCAGTATTTGAAGGAAAGACGCTGCTCATTACGGGAGGTACGGGTTCATTCGGCAATGCGG
>JAEEHP010000223.1 GCA_016280855.1 Bacteroidaceae bacterium | reverse complement strand
TGGCACGGGCCACGATGTCACGTGGCGCCAGCGACAGGCGCTCGTCGTATTTCTCCATGAACGACTCGCCGTTAGGCAAACGAAGGATGCCGCCATAGCCGCGCATGGCCTCGGTGATGAGGAAGGCGGGATGGGTCTCGCCGGGCGAATAGAGGGCTGTGGGATGGAACTGCACGAACTCCATGTCCTGCACAGTGCCCTTGGCACGATAGACCATGGCCTCGCCGTCGCCCGTGGCGATGACGGGATTCGTAGTGGTCTGATAGACGGCACCACAACCGCCCGTACACATGAGCGTGACCTTACTCAGGTAGGTATCGACCTTCTCGTCGGGATTCAGTACGTAGGCACCATAGCAGTTGATGTAGGGCGAACGGCGCGTGACCTTTGCACCTAAGTGGTGCTGGGTAATAATCTCCACGGCAAAGTGGTTCTCCTTGACGGTGATGTCGGGACAAGCACGCACGGCGGCCATCAGTCCGCGCTGGATCTCAGCGCCCGTATCGTCGGCATGGTGCAGGATGCGGAACTCAGAGTGACCGCCCTCGCGATGCAGATCGAAGTCGCCATTCTCCTTGCGGTCGAAGTTGACGCCCCACTCCACCAGTTCGCGAATCTGCTCAGGTGCTTTCCTTACCACCTGCTCTACAGCAGCACGGTCAGAGATAAAGTCGCCGGCAATCATCGTGTCTTCAATATGCTTGTCGAAATTGTCAACGGCCAGATTCGTCACCGAAGCTACGCCGCCTTGCGCAAACGAGGTGTTGGCCTCGTCGAGGCCCGTCTTGCAGATAATACAAACAGAGCCTTTCTTGGCCCTCGCTACCTTCAGGGCATAGCTCATGCCTGCCACGCCCGCACCGATAATAAGAAAGTCGTACTTATAGACCATTGTCTGAACTTTTAAAAGTGGTTGCAAAGGTACGCAAAAACAACGGAATACATGCAGAAATAGCGAAGTTTAACCTTTTTGCACCCTCATCGCTTGGCCGTTATCAATGAAATGTGTACCTTTGCAGCCAGTTATGAGAAGATTTTTTTCAGTTTTGATGCTGGTACTGACCATATGCAGTACCAACGCACAGACCACAGAAGGCGACAGCGTGACCACGCTGCCCTGGCCACGTAATCTACAAAGCAAGATCGATGTCATCGTGCAGGATCCGCTGCTCGACATCTCACAGTTGGGACTGATGGTGTGGGACCTGACAGCCGACTCGGCCATCTACCGCTACAACGACCGTCAGCTGATGCGTCCGGCCTCCACCATGAAGCTGGTCACGGCCATCACGGCTCTCGACAAACTCGGGGTGAACTATAAGTTCAACACGCTACTCTACTACACAGGCGAGATCAGCAACCGCACACTCCACGGCGACCTCTATTTCGTAGGCGGCATGGATCCCATGATCGACCTACCGGAACTGCGCGGCTTTGCACGCGCCATCAGACAGCTGGGCATCGACACCATTCGCGGTAGCCTGATGGCCGACAAGACGATGAAGGACACCCTGAAATGGGGCGAAGGATGGTGCTGGGATGACAAGAATCCCACCCTCTCACCACTGACCATCGGTCGCGACACTCACTTCCTGGAGCAGTTCGCGCAGGTCTTGATGGACGACAGCCTCTCCATCGACAGTCTGACGCTGGGCGAGGGACAGTTGCCCGCAGGTGCCATTGCCATCGGCACCTGTCAGCACACGCTCGACCAGGTGCTGGTGAAGATGATGAAAGACAGCGACAATTTCTATGCGGAGTGCGTGCTCTTCCAGACGGCGGCAGCCAGTGGACGGCGTCCCGCCAAGGCCGATGATGCACTGGCTGCCACCCGCCGACTGATCAACAGCATCGGTCTGAATGCCAGCGACTACCGACTGGCCGACGGTAGCGGACTGTCGCTCTACAACTATGTCACGCCCGAACTGATGACCCGATTGCTGCGCTACACCTGGCGCCACAAAGCCATCTACCAGCACCTGCAACCCACGCTGCCCATCGCCGGACAGGACGGCACGCTGAAGAAACGCATGACACGCTCGGCCTCGGAAGGCAACGTGCGTGCCAAGACTGGTACGCTGACAGGCATCGTATCGCTGGCAGGCTACTGCACGGCTCCCAACGGCCATGAGCTCTGCTTCGCCATCATCAATCAAGGCGTGATGAGCTGGCGCAAAGGTCGCGCCCTACAAGACCGCATCTGCGACGCGATGTGCGAGCCGTAACTTTTGCAGTAACAACCAGTAAACTTATAGATAAAAAAGAAGCGGCCCGCCAAACTGCGAGCCGCTATTTTTAGTTGTGGATGATGGGGATTAATATCTCAGCAATGAGCTAACGGGAACGTTAACGCTCTCAAAGGCACGTACCGTAACGAGAGAATTCCAACTCTCGCCCCAAACATAGCCCTCGTCGAACTGGAAGCTATTGCGCTCATTTTCTGGCTGATACCACAGGTTGCGCGCAACGTTCATAACCTTACCATCCTTATAGTAGGTCTTACCGAACATTTCCTGATGCTCGCTTTGACCTTCATCCATTTCATATTTCTCCATTCCGGCAATCTTCACAGGCTCGCCAAATGCGCTCTGAGCCTCCTTAATCAAGTCTTGATATTCACTGTCAGTAATGGTCGAATCGATGTAGCATACTACAGCACCCTTTCCGAAATTTTCAGACTTCTCAACAATCATGGCATGGAACTTCTTGCCACTGAGGGTCGGCATGAAGCTCGGCAACTGAGACTTCACCACTGAGATGTCGGTCTCGTTATAGTAGCCCTTTGCCTTGAAACGGATTGGAGCTGTCAACTCCACAGAAACTTTACCGTCACCTCTCTGGCTGTCTTTGAACCATTCGCCATACTTGTCGTCAGCTGTTTCATAAATAACTTTTATTCCATCAAGTTTAAACGTCATATTGTCGCCTGACTTGGTAATTGTCAGCGTACCCTCGCTTGCCATCGACCAACTATTTGCCTTAATATAGCAATTGATGGAAGTGCGTGAATAGATGCCCGACTCTGCATCATAGGTAGTCTCACGGAAGTAGAATACCGGAGCATCGTAAGTGGACTTATTCGGGTCGTAGTTAGAAATGGAGAAACTGATACTATGTTCCTCTTCTCGTGTACTGGCCGAATAAGAGACGCTCAGCGTAGAATCAACGATCGATACAGATGCAGAATTTCCTTCAGCAGCAGGCGGGAATGTATAGGTTACAGAGCCCTTGCCGTCTTCGGGAGTCAGGACTAACTTGCCAGGTGAATTCTCGACAGTTTCTGCCTTGAAGCTCAGGTTGACCACCTTGTCATTCTCATCAAGCACGACATCCTTATACACCGTTTGTCCCTTGCCATTCTTTGCTGAAATAGTTGCCAGGCCTTTATAGGTAACAGGTACAAAGAACTTGTAGCGTCCAAGCAGGTCGGTAACAACTTCCATATTACCGCTTGCGCATGAGAAATTGACCACGCAGGTCTTGCTGCCAGAAGCCACAGAAACAGAACCGCTGATGACAACTACTTTTTGCAGCGTGAAGTTTACCGTCTCCGTAGCACCTGCCGTAACAGGACCGACCTTCTTCTCGTCCCGATAGCCGTATTCGGTTGTTGCCTCCACATAAATCTTCGTACCTGAAGGAATAAAGCCTTCGGCAAGTCCGTCCGAACCAGTGTACCAAGTACGCTGTCCATCCACGTTAATCTTAACGTTCTGCAGCTTCTTACCACTCGTATCTTCAGCAATCACCTTCAACGTAGCGCGGCTCTCAGGATAGTCGAGGTTCCACCAAGAGAAGTGCTTTACCTTACCTACATAAGCGTCGCCTTGTTTCTTGGCTACGCCCTCTTCAACCCAGATGCCTTTCTCCTCGTCAAAGCTCCAGAGAGGAATCTCGTCGAGAGTAGCAGCACTTGCGGCCATGCTTGTAGGAATGGGGAAGGTCACAGTAGCCTCTGACCCTTCGGCAATCTTCACCTCATTACCATTGGCATCGGTCAACTCCACACCAGTCATACCGTAGGAAATCAGCTGAGCATCGCTGCCATCCGTGCGAATAGCTGCCAAGTCACCACCAGGCATCACCTCAGAGAAGTTGGTGTCGTCAGGAGAGATGTAAGCCATCTTTGCATTCACCTGGCCAGTGTAGGTGTTACCCTTGGCGTCTTTATAAGCGTTGGGCAACTCGACCTTCATTTGCAACTCCTTCGATTGATTGTTAATCCACGTAGTACGTGAAATCGTCACCTCGCCACCCTGTGAGGCAGTGAAAGAGGTGCTACGGGTGTTGCCATCCGGAATCATCTCTACACGCCACATGCCGTTTTCAACTTTCGGCATAGCACGGACGATGTCCGTATAGCCAGCCTTCTTGAACTTCAGTATGGTACGATCGCCTGCGGGCACCTTATCAAGGGTGAATACGCCGTTGGCATCGGTTGTAGCCAATACCTGGTCGCCGCTTAACACAGACACACCCTGAATGGGCGTACCATAGTTTTCAACGATACCGGTCAGTGCTGCATAGGTAAACTCGGTAGGAGCAGGTCCGTCATTACCACCAGACATACCGCCACCGCCATTGTCGTCGTCACTGCTGCTACTACAAGCTGTGAACGAGAGGCCTGTGAAAAGCGCAAGACCCCATAAGAAGAAATTCAGTCTTTTCATAATTTCACTTGTTTAGTTATTAATAATACGGTTTATCACAGTCGTTTTCCTCTTCCAATTGCTTTCTACACAATTGATTCTGCAAATATACGAAAAAGTAGAACACGATGCCAGTTTTTTTTGCAAAAAAAATGCGTTTAGCGAGCAAAAAATATGAATATGAAGTGTTTTTGTGAATATGAAATATGAAACAAGGGTGGAAACGCTTCAAAGTAGTTAATGAAACAAACACAAAAAATACTGCTCCCCTGAAAGATTCTGTATTAAGAGAACCTTACAGGGGAGCAGGGAAAACTTGTTCAGTAGCCTTTATAGTTTAGCCAGTTCAAGAACCTTATCGACCGCGGCACTCAGTCCGTCGGCATTCTTACCACCGGCCTGGGCGAAGTGAGGCTGTCCGCCACCGCCACCCTGAATGAGCTTGGCGGCTTCACGCACCAGCTGACTGGCATTGAGACCGTGGTCGCTGACCATATCGTCGCTCATCATAATGGTGAGCTGGGGCTTGTCGGCAGCCTTGGTGCCCAGCACGCAGAGCAGCGAGCCTTCGACAGCAGCTCGCACCTTGAAGGCTAGATCCTTGGCAGCGGCAGGCTCCATGGGCAGCACAGCCGTAATGATCTTGACCCCATTCTTCTCGCGGGCTTTCTCAACCAGCTGTTTAGCGGCACGCTCCACGGCCTGTGCCTGGAACGACTCTATCTCCTTCTTCATGGAGTCATGCTCCTCAATATACTTACGGATGACACTCTGCAGGTCCTTGGCGTTGTTGAAGAACGATTTTACGGCTTTCAACGTGTCTTCAAGCGTGTAGAGCAGTTCCTCACACTCCTTGCCCGTCTTGGCCTCGATACGGCGGATGCCTGCAGCCACAGAGCTCTCAGAGATAATCTTGAAGAAGCCGATGCGGCCTGTGCTCGTAGCATGGATACCACCGCAGAGCTCGCAGGAAGGACCGAAACGCATGACGCGCACCTTGTCACCATACTTCTCACCAAAGAGGGCGATGGCACCCAGCTTTTTGGCCTCTTCCATGGGCATGTCACGATGCTCATCGCGGGGCAGGTCCTGACGAATCATATCATTAACCAGACGCTCCACCTCACGAAGCTGCTCATCGGTGACCTTCTCGAAGTGAGAGAAGTCGAAGCGCAGCGTGTCTGGCGAAACAAACGAGCCCTTCTGCTCCACATGGTCGCCAAGCACCTGCTTCAAGGCATAGTCAAGCAGGTGGGTAGCGGTGTGGTTGGCTGCACTGGCATCACGCTTGTCAGTATCGACGCAGGCCATGAAGGGAGCCGAAGGATCCTTGGGCAACTGCTTCACGATATGGACGGTCTGACCGTTCTCTCGCTTGGAGTCGATGACCTCGATGGTCTCATTTTCTGAAACCAGCACACCACAGTCGCCTACCTGACCACCCATCTCGCCATAGAAGGGAGTGGCTGAGAGTACAAGTTCATAGAACTCGTTCTTCTTCTGAGTGACCTTACGATAGCGCAGAATGTGACATTCGTACTCGGAGTAGTCGTAGCCTACGAATACCTGTGTAGCCCCCTCTACGGCCCCCGAGGGGGCTTCTATACATTCTGAGGCAGAGACTATCGTGTCCCCCTCGGGGGACGACAAGGGGGCATGCACTGTAACCCAGTCGCTGTTCTCTACAGCGGCGGCATTGCGCGCACGCTCCTTCTGTTTCTGCATCTCCACATTGAACTGCTCCTCATTGACCGTGAAGCCGTTCTCACGGCAGATGAGCTCGGTGAGGTCGAGAGGGAAGCCGTAGGTGTCGAACAAGCGGAAAGCCTGAACGCCATCGAGCTCTGTCTTCTTCTCAGCACGCAACTGCTCCATCGCCTTGTCGAGCAGGGCGATACCCTTGTCGAGGGTGCGCAGGAACGAGTCTTCCTCTTCCTTCATCACCTTGGCGATGAGTTGCTGCTGAGCCTTCAGCTCAGGGAAAGCATCGCCCATCTCTTCGACGAGCGTCGGCAGAAGCTTATAAAGGAAGGCTTCTTTCTGACCAAGGAACGTATAGGCATAGCGAACGGCACGACGCAGGATACGGCGGATGACGTAGCCAGCCTTGGCATTAGAAGGCAGCTGACCGTCGGCAATCGAGAAGGCGACAGCACGCAGGTGGTCGGCACAAACGCGCATGGCGACGTTGATTTGCTCTTGGGTGTTGGGTGTTGGGTGTTGGGTGTTAATGGCTTGACTATCCCCCAACACCAAACACCCATCACCCATCACCTCTTCTTCGAAGGTGGTGTATTTCAGGCCTGTGATCTGCTGCTCAGCCTTAATGATGGGCTGGAACACGTCAGTATCATAGTTCGAGTGCTTGCCCTGCATCATACGGACGAGACGCTCGAAGCCCATACCCGTATCAATAACGTTCATCGACAGGGGTTCCAAAGAACCGTCAGCCTTACGGTTGAACTGCATGAACACGATGTTCCAAATCTCAATCACCTGTGGGTCGTCCTGGTTGACCAGCTCGCGGCCCGTCTTGCCACTGGCCTTACGCTGCTCAGGGGTACGGGAGTCCACATGAATCTCTGAACAAGGACCGCAAGGGCCTGTGTCGCCCATTTCCCAGAAGTTATCGTGCTTGTTGCCGTTGATGATATGGTCGGCAGGCACGTGCTTGGCCCAATACTTGGCAGCCTCATCGTCACGAGGAATGTTTTCTTCGGGCGAGCCCTCGAACACGGTGACGTAGAGGTCCTTGGGGTCGAGTCCGATGACATCGACCAGGTACTCCCATGCCATGTCGATGGCGCCCTCCTTGAAGTAGTCGCCGAACGACCAGTTGCCGAGCATCTCAAACATCGTGTGGTGGTATGTGTCGTGTCCCACCTCCTCGAGGTCGTTGTGTTTACCGCTGACGCGCAGGCACTTCTGCGAGTCGGCGCGGCGGCGTGGCTCAGGGGCCTTGGTGCCAAGGATGATATCTTTCCACTGGTTCATACCAGCGTTGGTGAACATGAGTGTGGGATCGTCCTTGACGACCATGGGTGCCGAGGGAACGATCGTGTGTCCCTTCCCGGCGAAGAACTGTTTGAAGCTCTCTCTGATTTCGTTAGCTGTACGCATCACTGTGATATGGAGTTTTAATGATTAAAAATCGATGTTCATTGCATAAGCGGGTGCAAAGATACGCATTTTTAATGAATAAATGATAAAGAATAAATGATAAATGACAAATAATGGCATAAAAAGGCAAAAACTTTCAACTTTCAACTTTCAAGTATCAACTTTTTCCTATCTTTGCGGCAAAATAAATCACTTGAGGTTGTGAGGTTGTGAGGTTGTGAGGTTGTGAGGTTATGAGGTTGTGAGGTTGTGAGGAATACGCTGACGACACTCGAGTAAACAAAAAAACTATGAAACAGTATTTAGATTTATTGCAGCGTATCCTCGACGAAGGAGCGGTGAAGAGCGACCGCACGGGCACCGGCACGAAGAGCGTGTTCGGCCATCAGATGCGTTTCCGCCTGTCCGACGGCTTTCCGCTGCTGACGACCAAGAAGTTGCACTTGCGCAGTATCATCCACGAACTGCTGTGGTTCCTCCGCGGCGACACCAATATCCAGTATCTTCACGACAACGGCGTGACGATCTGGGATGAGTGGGCCGACGCCAACGGCGATCTCGGACCCGTCTATGGCCATCAGTGGCGCTCGTGGCCCGACTACGACGGCGGCACGATCGACCAAATTGCCAACGTCGTGGACCTGATCAAGCATCACCCCGACTCGCGCCGCATGATTGTCTCGGCATGGAACGTGGCTGAAGTGGAAAAGATGGCGTTGCCGCCCTGCCACACGATGTTTCAGTTCTACGTGGCCGACGGTCGCCTGAGCCTGCAGCTCTACCAGCGTTCTGCCGACACGTTCCTCGGCGTGCCCTTTAATATTGCATCCTACGCCTTGCTGCTTCAGATGATGGCGCAGGTGACGGGTCTCGAAGCGGGCGATTTCATCCACACGACGGGCGATACGCACCTCTACCTCAACCACATAGAGCAGGCTCGGCTGCAGCTCACCCGTGCGCCGCGCCCTCTGCCGCGCATGATCCTGAATCCCGAGGTGAAGGATCTCTTCGACTTCCGCTACGAGGACTTCAAGCTCGAAGGCTACGACCCTTGGCCCCACATTAAAGCTGACGTCGCCGTATGATCACATTGATAGCTGCCGTAGCCAAGAATGGCGCTATCGGCAATGAGAACAAACTCATCTACTGGCTGCCCGATGACCTGAAACGTTTCAAGGCGTTGACCACCGGCCACACGATTGTCATGGGTCGTCGCACGTTCGAGTCGTTGCCCAAAGGTGCCCTGCCCAATCGCCGCAACGTGGTGCTTTCGCGCAACCGCCAGTTCACGGCTCCGGGCATCGAAGTGTTTGCTTCGCTGCAGGAGGCGCTGGCCTCGTGTGCTTCCGACGAAGAGGTGTTTGTCATCGGCGGTGCCAGCGTCTATCGCGAGGCGATGCCTTTGGCCGACCGCCTGTGCCTGACGCTCGTGGACGACACGCCCGTTCGCGCCGACGCATTCTTCCCTGAGATCCTGGCCGCGGAATGGCGCATTGCGTCCGATGAGCCACATGACCCCGACGACCGCCACGCTTATGCCTTTCGCTTCGTGGATTTCCTACGCCCCTAAGCAAAGGCCCATTCGTCCGTATTTAGTTGATTTCACGAACGTTCGTTACAGCCTTAACGAACATTCGTTGTGGTCTTAGCGAACATTCGTTACGGCCTTAAGCTTTATTCGTGAATCGTGAAGCGAGCATGGACGGAAGCGCTAACGAATGAAGGCTTTAGCGGAAGGCAATGCACGCGAAGAACGCAGAATGTATGGATGAAGATTGACGTTTATTGACGTTGAATTGACGTTGAATTGACGTTTTCGATGCAGGGGGTGTTTTAGACGTCAATCTGCGCCAATCTATTCGTCAATCATCTTTCATCACACCCTTGTTGTTGAAAAATTTCAGCCGCGTTAATAAATCCTGACAAATAAGCACTTTTAAGTATGATTATAAAACATGGGGTTTTAGAAAGAATGGAAAAGAAAAAACGAAAAGAAAAAGTAGCAAAAAGAAAAAGTAATAAAAGAAAAGGCTAGAAAGAAACAGGCCTAGTCCTGTATTGGCGTTTTCCGATTTTCTTACAATCGATGTTTAAAGCCGATGGCGACAAAGGAAGAACTGAGCATAGATTGGGGTGTTTTCAAGAGGTGTTTAGCCTCATGTCGAAGCAGCGCAACGGTGTCGCCATTCATATTTCTCCGAATTAACAATTATTGGCTAAATCCGATAATAATTTACCGAGCGAATGCTTCACAGATTGAAGAAAAAGCAGTAATTTTGCACCGCAATAAGACATTACAATTATTCATACGAAAATATTAAGACAAAATATGAGAAGAAATAAGATTTGCCTATGGTTGCTGCCGCTGCTGTTTGTTGCCTGCGGCCCTTCGGCGCAGACGCGCGAGAAGCAACCCGTCCTCGTGCAGACGGAGACGGTGAGCACCCAGGCTGAAGATGCCGAGGGCACCATCTACGTCGGGGTCGTCGAGGAAAATCAGACGACGATCGCCAGCTACACGAGCGCCGGGACGCTGCGTCGCGTTGCCGTCAGCGAAGGTCAGGCGGTGAGCCGCGGACAGCTGATTGCGGAGCTGGACGACACACAGGCCCGCCACATGCTGGCCGCCGCCGAGGCTCAGAGCCGACAGGCTGAGGATGCGTTGAAGCGTTATCAGCTGTTGCACGACGAGGGCTCGATGACCGAAGCCCAATGGGTGGAGGTCCAGAGCAAGGTGGATCAGGCGCGTTCGCAGCTGGCCATAGCCCGCCGTAATGTGGCGGACTGTCGTCTGCTGGCTCCCGTCAGCGGCATCGTGGGGAAGCGTTTCCTCTCGTCGGGCGAGACGGCGATGCCATCGGAGCCCGTGGTGAGCATACTGGACATCAGTTCCGTGAAGGTGAAGATTGCCGTGCCGGAGCGCGAGATGAAGAATCTCACACCGGCGACAGCAACAACCATCAGCGTCGAAGCCACCGGTCGTGAATATCCGGGCGGGCGCATCGAGAAAGGCGTGCAGGCTGACGCGTTGACGCATACTTACGACGTGCGAGTTTGCGTCAACAACAAAAACCGCGAACTGCTGCCCGGAATGGTGGCAAAGGTGAGCGTGAGAAACGAAGGCGTGAGACGTGAAAGTTATATTATCCCGCTGACGGCTGTGCAGAAGAGAGCTGAGGGTGGGCTGTTCGTGTGGACGGTGGGAGCCGACAGCACGGTTCATCGCACGCCGGTGACCATAGGCCAGACCACCGGCAATCGCGTAGAGATCCTGTCGGGTCTGGCAGAAGGACAGCGCGTGGTCACGGAAGGCTACCAGAAGCTGAGTGAAGGAACGAAGACGAGATTTCAATGAGTAACAACGAAATGAACAAGAACGCCTCTTCCTTCTACTCGTGGCCGATTGAGCATTATCGTATCTCGTTGCTCATCGTCAGCCTGCTGTTTCTCCTCGGCGTCTATGGCTTGTACGTGATGCCCAAGGACGAGTTCCCGCACGTGACGGTTCGTCAGGGCGTCGTCGTCGCCGTTTATCCGGGTGCCACGACAGAGGAGGTCGAGGAGCAGGTGGCTCGTCCGCTGGAGCGCTTCCTTTTCACGTACAAGGAGGTCAATCGTTCGAAAACGACCACCACCTCGCAGAACGGTATGTGCATCGTGATGGTCGGCTTGAACGATAACGTCCGCAACAAGGACGAGGTATGGAGCAAGCTCAAGCTGGGCTTGCAGCAGTTCAAGCCCTCGCTGCCTCAAGGTGTCGTGGCGCTGGTGACGAACGATGATTTCGGCAACACGTCGGCGCTGCTCATCGCCATCGAGAGCGGCGACCGCAGCTACCGCGAATTGCGGCAGTACAGCGACCGCCTGGGCGACCGCTTGCGGCGCATCCCCTCGGTGACCAATGTGAAGCTTTATGGCGAGCAGCGCCAGCAGATCAGCCTTTATGTCGATCGCCAGCGCCTGCAGGCTTACGGGATCGGGCAGCAGCTGCTCCTGGCTACGCTGCAAGGCGAGGGTCTCACCACGTTGAGCGGTAGTCTTGACGATGCCGACCAGCATATTCCCCTGCACATCGCGCCGACGGGCAACGACGTGGAGCAGATCGCCTCGCTCATCATCTACAACGACGCTGCCACGGGAAAGACGGTGCGATTGTCCGACGTGGCACGCGTCGTCAGGGAATACGACCCCAACGCCAGTCGCATCGAACACAACGGACATCCATGCGTGTTGCTGTCGATGGAAATGATTCCGGGCAATAACGTCGTGGAATACGGGCGAAAGGTCAATCGTGTGCTCGACGAGTTCCGTGCCGAAGTTTTGCCCGAAGACGTCACCTTGACGCGCATCGCCGATAAGCCTAAAGTGGTGGAACTGAGTGTCCAGGACTTCCTGCGCGACCTGATGCTGTCGATACTGATCATCATCGTCGTGATGATGGTTCTTTTCCCCTTGCGGTCGGCCGTCGTGGCGGCAATCACGATTCCGCTGAGCACGTTCGTGTCGGTAGCCTTTATGTATCTGGCAGGCGTTGAACTGAATATCATCACGCTGGCTGCGCTGATCATCGTGCTGGGCATGATTGTCGATAATTCCATCGTCATCATCGACGGCTATCTGGAATATGTGGGCAAGGGCATGGCGCCGCGTGATGCTGCCGTCGCTTCGGCGCGCCAGTATTTCATGCCAATGCTCCTGGCCACGGTGTGCATCAGCGTGATCTTCTTCCCGCTGCTGTTCACGCTGAAGGGCGTTTTCAACGATGCCCTTCGCGATTTCCCGTGGACGATGGGTCTCAATCTGCTGACGTCGCTGGTGCTGGCCGTAGCCGTCATCCCGTTCCTGTGCGTGAAGATTATCGGCGTGCCAGATACGAGCAAGCAGGGGGTGCGCTTCACCGACCGCGTGCAGTCGTTCTACACACGTGTGCTCCAGTGGGTGTTCCGTCATCCTTGGCTGACCATTGGTCTGGGCTTCGGCTCCGTCGTCGTTTCCCTGCTCATCGTCCCTACGCTGAAGATTCGTCAGTTCCCCTTTGCCGACCGCGACCAGTTTGCCGTGGAAATCTTCCTGCCCGAAGGCCGGGGATTGGCCGAAACCGAGGCCGTGGCTGATTCCGTGCGCCACGTGCTCGAACAGGACGAACGCATCACCGCTATCACCTCATTCCTGGGCTGCTCGTCGCCGCGCTTCATGGACAGCTATGCGCCTCAGATGGCGGACAAGAACTACGCCCAGTTCATCGTCGGCACGACTTCGCAGCAGGCCACCCTCGACCTGCTGAGCCACTATCAGCCGCTGTTGTCGGAGGCTTTCCCCAATGCCTACGTCCGCTTCAAACGTCTGGACATGCTCTTTGTCACGGAACTTGAATATCGCTTCTACGGCGATGATATCGACTCGTTGCATGTCGTGGCAGATCGCATGATGGAGCGCATGCGCCAGATGGAGGGCATTGAATGGGTACACACGGACTACCTGCAGCCTTCGCCCATCGTCAACGTGGAGCTCGACCCCGTCAAGGCCGCTCAGATGGGCGTCACGCGCGCTTCTGCCGCCCTTGCCTTGAGCGCTGCCTCGGGTTCGTTGCGCGTGGGTCAGCTGTGGGAAGGCGACTACGAAGTTCCGATCGTGGTGATGGACGACACCGACTACACCTTCTCCGATGTTCAGAACTGGACGTTCAGCACTCCGCTGACGATGGTCGCCGGCGGGCTGGGCGGGGCCAACAGCACGATAGCCCTGCGTCAGGTGGCTGACGTCAAGCCCCTGTGGAGCGAGAGCCGAATCGTTCATCGCGGCGGCGAGCGCTGCATCACCGTGACGGCTGAGATGGCGAAAGGCGTCTATGCAGCTCCCCTCGAGAAACGCCTCGCTGATATCATGCTCCACGAGATCGACCTCCCCGAAGGCGTTCGCGCTGAGGTGGGTGGTGAGCTCGAATGTAATAGCGACGCATTGCCTCAGATTTTCCAGGGCGTGCTCATCGCCTTGATCATTATCTTCTTCTTCCTGCTGTTCAACTTCAAGCGCTTTGGCATCACTTTCCTGTGCATGGTTGCCCTTGTGTTGATGGCTCCCGGCGCCCTCGTCGGCCTGGGCATTATGAACCGCACGCTGGGCTTGACCTCAGTGATGGGCGTTATCACGCTCTTGGGCATTATCATGCGCAACGAGATCCTTATCTTCGAGCACGCCGACGGCCTGATGAAACGCTTCCATGCCGAGCATCCGCAACCCGTGAATGCCACGAAGGAGGAGCGTGAGGCTTACCGCCGCAATTTCAAATACGCCATCGAGGAAGCGGCCTACGATGCCGGGCGTCGGCGTATGGTGCCCATCTTCCTGACGACCGCTACGACGGCTGTCGGTGTGATCCCGATGATCATCGCCGGCTCCTCGTTCTGGATGCCCGTGGGCGTCACTATTTTTGCCGGAGGTATAGGAACCCTCATCCTCGTCGTTACGGTGTTACCTGTCCTGTATTGGAAATTAAGTGTAAAGAAATAAGGACCCTCCCCCCTGCCCCTCCCTATAGGGAGGGGAGTAAATACCTAACAAGAATAGAAAATATCCGAAACCGATGAAGCATATATTTCATTTCTTAACTTTAATATTCTTATCCTTTACTTCCCTCCCGCTGTTTGCTCAGGAAACTACTCCCCTCCCTTTGGGGGAGGGACAGGGAGGAGGGTCTTTCCTTACCCTCGAGCAACTCAAGGATTCCGCCCTGCAAAACAGCTTCTCGATGCGCAAGGCGCGGCTCGGAATCGATGCGGCACGCGAGCAGCGCAAGGAAGCCTTCACCCATTATTTCCCTAACGTCATGGCCATGGGAATGGGGTTTAGGGCCAACCGTGCGATGGGCAAGATGGAAATCAACCCCGAGGAGTACATGTCGGCTGAGATGAACGCCATTTTGGATTATTTACAACCGCTCAAAACGCTGTTGGCGCTGGATCGCCCGATGAGCATCGAGATGATGAAGAGCGGAGCGTTGGCGAGCATCACGGCGCTTCAACCTGTTTTCGCGGGCGGACAAATTGTGCTCGGCAACAAGCTGGCACGTCTCGGCGAGGAAATCAGCCAGCTGCAACTGCAGCTCTCCGAGAAGGAGGTGGAGGCTCAAGTCGAGCGCTACTACTGGCAACTCGTGTCGATGAACGAGAAGACGCAGACGCTCGACGCCGTCGATTCCATGCTTCTTCAGATACGGCATGATGTCGAGACGGCTGTCAAGGCGGGCGTGGCCCTCAGAAACGACCTCCTGCAGGTGCAGCTCCGACAAAATGACATCAAGAGCCAGCGCCTGAAGCTTAACAACGGGCGTGAACTGATGTGGCTGATGCTGAAACAGTTCTGCGGGCTCAGCGAGACGAGGACGATGGACGATTTAGGATTGATGAATGAGGATTTGGGATTGATGAATGAGGATAGTTTGCAGTTGTCATCCATCTCGCAGCCCCAATCCTCCGTCGTCACTCAGCTGCCCGAGTATCGGCTCCTGGAGATGAGTGCGGAAGCGGCGAAGCTGCAACGTAAGATGGAAGTGGCTAAGAACCTGCCTTCGGTCGCCGTCGGTGCGGGTTATAACTATCATAACCTCTTGGAAAACGACCGCCATTTCGGCATGGTTTTTGCCACCGTGAGCTTGCCCATCACCGACTGGTGGGGTGGCAGCCACGCTATCCGTCGCAAGAAGATCGCCGAGCAGGAGGCGCAGGAGAAGATGACCAACAACGCTGAGCTTATCGCAATTAATCAGCGGAAAGCTTACAATGACGTCCTGGCGGCGTTAAGCCAGTTGGAGCTTGCACAGCAGAGTGCTGCGCAAGCGGAAGAGAACCTGCGCATTCATCGCAACACTTACCGCGCAGGCACTGCCACGATGACGGACTTGCTGCAGGCACAGCTCCTTCAACAGCAGGCACGCGACCAACAAACGGAAGCGTTCACGGCGCTCCAACTTGCCCGTCTTGATTATAGGCAGGTGACACGATAAATGATTGGGAAGTTAAAGAACTTCTCCTGAACTCCCCAAAAAAGGAACTCCCCAAAAAAGAAACCTATCCGAAGAGTGCGCGGAAGGCGTCTTCGACGCGACGGCAGGGCGTAATCTCGATGTCGAAGGCGTGAGGATTGACGGCTTTCACGTTGGCGGCAGGGATCAGGATGCGGTGGAAGCCTAGCTTCTGGGCTTCGGCGATGCGCTGGTCGATGCGGCTGACGGGGCGAATCTCCCCCGAGAGGCCGACCTCGCCACAGAGGCAGACGTCGGAGTCGATGGCGGTGTCAACGTTCGAGGAGAGGATGGCGGCAATCACGGCCAGGTCGATGGCCGTGTCGGTAACGCGCAGCCCGCCGGCGATATTGAGGAACACGTCCTTTTGTGCAAGCTTGAAGCCTACGCGCTTCTCCAAAACGGCGAGAAGCATGTTCAGGCGGCGGTAGTCGAAGCCGTTGGCCGAGCGCTGGGCGGTGCCGTAGGCCGCGGTGCTGACGAGCGCTTGCGTCTCGATGAGGAAAGGCCGCACGCCCTCGATGGCTGCGGCGATGGCGACGCCCGAGAGACCGTCCTGGTTGTCGGTCATCAGCAGCTCCGAAGGATTCTGCACGGCACGCAGTCCGTCCTGTCGCATCTCGTAGATGCCGAGTTCCGAAGTCGAACCGAAGCGGTTCTTCTGCGCACGAAGGATGCGGTAGAGGTAGTGCTGGTCGCCCTCAAACTGAAGCACGGTATCGACGATATGCTCCAACACCTTGGGACCGGCCAGCGTGCCCTCCTTGGTGATATGCCCGATGAGGATGATCGAGGGTAGGGGAGCGCTCCCGCCTTTCACGTATTTCAAGAGGGCTGCTGCACACTCGCGGATCTGCGAGAGGCTGCCGGGCGACGATTCGATGGCCTCGGAGGAGATGGTCTGAATGGAGTCGATGATGACCAGGTCGGGGTGTTCGGCATCGATATGCGTAAAGATATTCTCCAAAGAGGTGTCGCAGACGACCAGAAGACCGTCTTCGCGCTGCCCGCTCTCCTCCTTGGCGGAAGGGGTCGGGGGCTGAAGCCGGTCTGCCCTGAGCTTCAGCTGACGTGCGCTCTCTTCGCCGCTGACATACAGCACTTTCTTGTCCTTGAGGCGAAGAATGGTTTGTAGGACGAGGGTGGATTTTCCGATGCCGGGCTCACCGCCGAGCAGCACTAAGCTGCCGGGCACAAGACCGCCTCCGAGGACACGGTTGAGCTCATCGTCAAGCATATCAATGCGCGGTTCCTCGGCAGCGTTGATTTCTGCCAAAGGGATAGGACGGGAAGCTACAGTCCCTTCCCGTCCTATCGTTGATGATGTACGGCTAACGGCAGAGCCGGCTGATGCCTTCACACGGAACTCCTTGAATGTGTTCCATTGCCCGCACGACGGACACTTGCCAATCCACTTGGCACTCTCTTGTCCGCAGTTGTCGCAGACATACATAACTCTGTCTTTTGCCATACGCGTAGTAATTTAAGTGAAAAGTGAAAGAGTGAAAAGTGAAAAATAAAAGTTACAACTTTCAATTTTAGCTTCGCTGACTTTCGTCACGACTCGGCAATTCAAGCAAGCTTGATTGCTCTCGCTGCTCCGAAAGTTCAACTTTCAACTTTCAACTTTCAATTTTCAACTTTCAACTTTAAACGATTCCTTGTGCCATCATGGCTTTGGCCACCTTCATGAAGCCTGCGATGTTGGCGCCTTTGACGTAGTTCACGTAGCCGTCGGGCTCGGTGCCGTACTTGACGCACTGGGCATGGATGGCGTGCATGATGCCGTGCAGGCGCTGATCGACTTCCTGGGCACTCCAGCTGATGTGCATCGCGTTCTGGCTCATCTCGAGACCAGAAGTGGCTACGCCGCCTGCGTTGACGGCCTTGCCGGGGGCGAAGATCATCTTGGCCTCGATGAAAGCGTCAATGGCCTCGGGCGTGCAACCCATGTTGGAAATCTCACCGACACACTGGACGCCGTTGGCGATGAGCTGCTTGGCATCGTCGCCGTTGAGCTCGTTCTGCGTGGCGCATGGCAAGGCGATGTCGCACTTGACCTCCCAAGGCTTCTTGTTCGGGAAGAACTGCGAGCCGGGGAACTCGTCGGCGTAGGGCGCGCAAATGTCATTGCCGCTGGCACGAAGCTCAAGCATATAGTCGATCTTCTCGCCGCTGATGCCGGCCGGATCATAGATGTAACCGTCGGGACCGCTGATGGTGACAACCTTGGCGCCGAGCTGAGTTGCCTTGGTGGCAGCGCCCCAAGCCACATTACCGAAGCCCGAGATGGCCACGGTCTTTCCCTTGATGTCCTTGCCATGGGTGTTGAGCATCTCATTGACGAAGTAGAGGCCGCCGAAGCCCGTAGCCTCTGGACGCACGAGCGAGCCGCCGTATTCGAGGCCCTTTCCAGTGAGCACGCCACTCCAGTCGCGAGTGAGCTTCTTGTACTGTCCGAAGAGATAGCCGATTTCGCGGGCTCCAACGCCGATATCGCCTGCTGGCACGTCAATCTCAGGACCGATATAGCGGAACAGCTCGCTCATGAATGCCTGGCAGAAACGCATGATCTCGGCGTCACTCTTGCCGCGGGGGCTGAAATCCGAGCCGCCCTTGCCGCCGCCCATAGGCAACGTGGTGAGGGCATTCTTGAAGGTCTGCTCGAAACCGAGGAACTTCAGGATCGAGAGGTTGACCGATGCGTGGAAACGAAGGCCGCCCTTGTACGGGCCAATGGCCGAATTGAACTGCACGCGGTAACCGAGGTTCACCTGCACCTCGCCCTTGTCATCGACCCAAGGCACACGGAACGTGATGATGCGTTCGGGCTCCACAAGGCGTTCGATGAGCTTGGCTTTCTCGAACTCGGGATGCTGGTTATAGACTTCTTCGATGCTCATGAGCACCTCGCGCACTGCCTGCAGGTACTCATTTTCACCTGGATGTTTGGCCTCCAGGTTGGCCATGATTGTTTCAATCTTCATGGGGAATGGATAACTTTAGAAGTTGGTAAGTTGTAAATCACGACAAAGTTACACCTTTTCTGTTGAACGAGCAAGGAAAAACGAGAAAATGAATAAAAAAAGCAAAAACTTTAAACATTAAACTTTAAACATTAAACTTTTTCCATACCTTTGTACCACAAATTGCCTAAAAATGTCCTTATGATGAAAAGATTTCTCCTTCTCGCAGTGGCCCTGTGTGCCGCTTTCGTGCCTCTGACGGCCGACAACCTCAGTCTCGAAGACCTCACGCGCGGCGTCTATAGTGCCCGCGGTATCTCTGGCGTGCGCCCCTTGAACGACGGCGAACGCTACAGCCAGCTGTCGCCCGATGCGCGGCAGATCATCGCCCGCTCCTTCCGCACCGGCGAACAGACCGACGTGCTCTTCGACGTCAGCAACACCAAGGGCGACGTGCACCTCGACCACATCAGCGGCTACATCATGAGTCCCGACGAGCAGACGATCCTCATCGAGACCGACCGCCACGGCATATATCGCCATTCTTACACCGCCACCTATTATATATATACCGTGCGCAATCGTACGCTCGTGCCGCTCTCCGACGGCGGTCCTCAGGAGCAGCCCGCCTTCTCGCAGGACGGCACCATGATTGCCTTCGTGCGGCAGAACAACCTGTTCCTCGTCAAACTCTTGTTCAACAACTCCGAGAGCCAGGTGACCAAGGACGGCGAGTTCAACAAGGTGATCAACGGCAAGCCCGACTGGGTCAACGAGGAGGAGTTCTCCTTCGCACGGGCCTTCACCTTCAACGCCGACGGCACCATGCTCGTGTGGATCCGCTACGACGAGACGGCCGTGCCTGAGTTCGCCTTCCCTCTCTACCGCGGCACTCATCCCTCGCGCGACGAGTTCGCGGCGCACCCCGGCGCTTACACCTATAAATATCCCATGGCGGGCGAAACGAACGCCACCGTCAGCGTGCACAGCTTCGACATCAAGAGCCACCGCATCCAGAAGATGAAGCTGCCGTTGGACGAGGACGGCTACGTGCCCCGCATCTTCGCCACCAGCGACCCCGAGCGCATCCTCGTCCTCACGCAGAACCGCCATCAGGACCGCCTCGACATCTATGCTGCCAATCCGCGCTCGACGGAGTGCAAGCTGCTCGTGCGCGACCAGGTGGAGAAATACATCACCGAAGAGCCCTACAAGAACCTGCAGGTGCTCGATAACGGATTCGTGCTCATGAGCGAGCGCTCGGGTTTCAACCACCTCTACCTCTACGACATGAACGGCTCGCTCAAGCGTACCCTCACCAGCGGCAACTACGTCGTCAAGGCTTTCTACGGCTACAATGCCGCCACGGGCGAGTGCTACTTCGCCGGCAACCAGGAGGGACCGCAGTATCAGGCCGTCTATCGCGTCGATGCCAAGGGCAACGCCGTGAAGCTCAGCCAGCAGCAAGGCACCAACAACGCCACCTTCTCCAAGAACTTCAAGTACTTCATGAACGTCTATTCCAACATCACCACACCGCCCGTGACAACCCTCAACGATGCCAAGGGCAAGGTGATGCGAACGCTTGAAGACAATGCATCTCTCAACGCTAAACTTTCAACGCTCAACCTGTCCAAGCCCGAGTTCTTCACCTTCCGCACCGGCGAAGGCGTGGAGCTCAACGGCTATATGGTCAAGCCAGCCGACTTCAACGCCTCCAAACGCTATCCCGTCGTGATGTATCAGTACAGCGGCCCCGGTTCGCAGCAGGTGCTCGACTCGTGGTATGCCGGCAATATGGGCGGTTGCCTCTATGAGCACTACCTGACGCAGCAGGGATTCATTTGCGTCTGTGTGGACGGTCGCGGCACAGGCGGTCGCGGCGCTGCCTTCGAGAAGCAGACCTACCAGAACCTCGGCCTGCTCGAAGCCAAGGATCAGGTCGAGACGGCCCTCTACCTCGGCTCACTGCCCTACATCGACAAGGACCGCATCGCCATTTGGGGATGGTCCTACGGCGGCTTCATGACGCTGATGTCGATGACTGAGGGGCGCGGCGTGTTCGCGGCTGGTGTCGCCGTGGCGCCAGTCACCAACTACCGCTTCTACGACAGTATTTACACCGAACGCTTCATGCGTACACCCAAGGAGAATGGCACGGGCTACGATTGTAATCCCATGACACGCGCCGCGCAGCTCCAAGGCAAATTGCTTATCTGCCACGGTACAGCCGACGATAACGTTCACTATCGCAACACCGCCGAAATGGCCGAAGCCCTCGTGCAGGCCGACAAACCCTTCCACCAGCTCGTCTATACCAATCGCAACCACAGCATATACGGCGGCAACACGCGCCTGCACCTCTACAAGAGCATCACCCGCTGGTTCCAGGACATGTTACGTTAACGCAACCTCACAACCTCACAACCTCACAACCTCACAACCTCATAACCTCACAACCTCATAACCTCAAAACCTCCCCTCGATGAAGAAATCCGTTATTCTCGCATCACTGGCGATGCTCGCAACGAGCGCCTTAGCCCTCACGCCGTGGCAGAAAGGCGCCTTTGAAACTGGGCAGTACCGCAACCTGTTCGTCGAGATGGGCTATCAGCCCGCCGAGGTCGAGGCGAAGCTGAAGGAAGTGTTCAATGACGTCTTCTACGGACCCAACAAAGTCTATTTCGAGGTGGACGAATCCATGGCGTATATCTCCGATCTCAAGAACCACGATGTGCGCACCGAAGGCATGTCCTACGGCATGATGATCGCCGTGCAGTTCAACGAAAAGGATATCTTCGACCGCCTCTGGCGATGGAGCAAACGGTATATGCAACACAGTAGCGGGAAGCGGCAGGGCTACTTTGCATGGAGCTGCAAGACCGACGGGTCGCACAACGCCGAGGGAGCTGCCTCCGATGGCGAGCTCTATTTCATCACGGCGCTCCTCTTCGCCTCCAACCGATGGGGCAACGACACCGGTATCAACTACAAGGCCGAGGCCCAGCATATCCTCAACTGCATACAGCCGCTTGCCACGAAGGATGAGTTTCGCCCCGGAGCACCCGGCGACGGACCTGTGCCGCCTCCGCGCAGCACCGTGAGCTATCTCATTGATCCCACGACGCAGCTCATCACCTTCACGCCCGACGGCTTCGGGCAGCGCTTCACCGACCCCAGCTACCATATCCCTGCTTTCTACGAGGTCTGGGCGCGCTGGGCCGACGACGGGCGCGAGGACTACTGGATGGAGTGTGCACGCAAGAGCCGTGAGTTCCTACACAAAGCTACAGATTCCATCACCGGCCTTAATCCCGACATGTGCCAGTTCGACGGCAGCCTGATGCCCGCCTTCCGCGCTCCGGGTGCGCTGCAGGACGCTCCCCCGCGCCGCAACGGCAGCAACAATTTCCGCTACGACTCTTGGCGCGTGCCCATGAACATAGCGCTGGACTACGAATGGAGCTGCGCCGATGGCGAATGGCAACGGCAATATGGCGAGCGCATACAGAACTTCTTCTACAGCCAGGGCGTCAACACCTTCGTCGATCAGTACCGCGTGGACGGCAGCCTGCCCGAGGACGATGAAATCCTGCAGGCCGGCGGCTTCCGTAAGCTGCGCCACAGCATAGGCCTCGTCGCCACTACGGCAGCAGCCTCCCTCCTCTGCAGCCACGACAAGAGCCGAGAGTTCGTCGATGCCCTTTGGAATGCCCGTCACGTGCCCTTCGACGACGGCTACTTCGATGCCTACTACGACGGCCTCCTACGCCTCTTCGCCTTCATGCATCTCAGCGGCCACTACCGCATCATCGAACCGTAAAATCATTTTTGTCATAAACATGATAATTTTCTTGGCTGCTGATTAACAAACAAATAAGTCAAATCAGATTCAAGTATGGCACGGCACAACGATTTCGGGAAATGGGGCGAGGACTTGGCGGCGAAGTATCTGGAGGAGCGGGACTTTGAAATTCTAGAGCGCAACTGGCGGCACGAGCGCAAGGAGGTTGACATCATCGCCCAGAAAGACGACACGCTCTACTTCGTCGAGGTGAAGACACGCCACGGCGAGGAGTGGAATGCCGAGGAGGCCATTACATCCAAGAAACGTGTCCTTCTCTGGCGCGCCATGATGGCTTGGAAGCTACAGCACCCCTCGCCCATGCCCGTCCGCTATCCCGTCATCGCCATCGTCATCCACAGCCCCGATACGCCGCCCGAAATCCGTTGGCACGACAACATGTGGGAGCTGTGACCTTTTCGTGTCGCGTTTCATTATTTCGATAGTATTCCCGTCTCTGTGTCCTTGTGCTCCATCGTTCGTTGGATGTCGCGGTAGCGGCGGCCGTGGTCCAGAATGAGCAGACAATCTCGCTGAACGTATATTTGGCGAAACGGCTTCGAAACGATGTGTAAAGTTGATGATTACTGACGAAAGAGCATCAAAAGAACTCCTTTATGTGAAATATTCTGCTCAAAAGAGTTTGTTTCTCAGATTTTATGTTTACCTTTGCCCTCGCGAATGAACATTTTTGTTCAGCGCATCGAACATTTTGTAAAACTATGTATCAGAGAAAACAATATCAAGAGGTTATGAGTCGTCTGCAAGAACGCAGAAGATTCATTCAGGTGCTGGCTGGGCCGCGTCAGGTCGGTAAATCTACACTTATCGGCCAGGTACTGCAAGCCATTGACTTGCCGTATAGCAGTCACTCCTCGGAAGACACACCAAACGCCAATAATGCTTGGATTAGTGACGTGTGGGAAGCTGCCCGATCAAAGATGATTATCAACGGACAGAATGAGCACTTGCTGGTTATTGATGAGATTCAGAAGATTGACAACTGGAGTGAGACCGTCAAGAAGGAATGGGACAGAGACACGCGAGAAGGCAGGAACCTGAAAGTGGTGCTGTTGGGATCGTCGCGATTGTTGTTGAAGAAGGGACTGACAGAGTCGCTTGCCGGTCGCTTTGAAATGATACGTCTCGGTCATTGGTCATACGCTGAGATGCGAGATGCGTTCGGGCTCACTCTTGACGAATATATCTTCTATGGAGGCTACCCGGGAACAGCAGACCTCATCCACGACGAAGAACGTTGGCAGGTGTATGTGCGGGATGCGCTCGTGGAAAGTGCAATCACGAAAGACGTTCTACTCACAACAACCATAAACAAACCTTCTTTGCTTCGCCGGCTCTTTGAACTCGGTTGTCAGTACTCCGGGCGCGAACTGTCGCTGACCAAAATGTTGGGCGAATTGCAGGAAAAGGGCAATGTAACCACTCTGGCAGGTTACCTGCATCTGCTGGATGAGTGTAATCTTCTCACGGGACTTCAGAAATTCGCAGGCGATGTCGCACGTAAGTACAACAGCGCGCCCAAGTTCCAAGTCTACAACAACGCCCTGCTCAACTACCGCAATGCCAATGGCTTCAAAGAAGAGCGCTTGGATACTAAAAGTTGGGGGCGACAAGTGGAATCTGCCATTGGCACGCACCTGCTCAACCATGCAGATCATTTGGGCTATCAGGTATATTACTGGCGAGAGCGAAATGATGAAGTGGATTATGTGATCCAGAAGGGACATAAGTTATGTGCCATTGAAGTGAAGAGCGGACGGCGCACCTCTAATAAAGGTATGGGGTTATTCCGTGAGCAGTTCCATCCTCAGCTCTCTTTGATAGTGGGTTCAGGAGGTATGCCTGTTGATGAATTCCTTGCATTGGATGTCAAAGAACTCTTCAAGGTTTAAATAGATAAAGTGCACGGAATTGCATTCAACGGCGCATAAGTGAGACTATTGTAAAAGCGATGAATAGTTACGTGTCATTTTGAGAGTATTCCCGTCTCTGTGTCCTTGTGCTCCATGGTTCTCTGGATGTCGCGGTAGCGGCGGCCGTGGTCGAAGCGGTAGGTGAGGCGGAGGGTGATCATATTGCCGAAGTCGCGGTTGTGCTGAACTACGGTTTTTTGAATATAGCGACTGATGAGCTCGGTCTTGTTCGTCCGCGGATTGCGGCAGAAGGGATTCTGCGCAAAGAGGGAAATCTGAAGACCGAAGGGTGTGCGGTAGGAGGTGCTGAGGTACCAGGTCGCTCCCTGATGCCCGCGATGCTCGCCCTCCATGAAGTTCCAGCCGTGGTCGGCGTAGGCGCCAAGCGTCCAGCGGCCGAGGTAGGCTTGCAGGGAGTAGCCGCCGTTGTAGGCGGTATAGGTGTGGGCGTAGTCCTCGCCGTAGTTGAAGAAACGGTAGATGCCGCCGTAGGCAGACAGGCTGAGGCGCTCAGGGATGATGTCCCATTGGTTGTAGCTTTGGATATAGAAGAAATTGCAGGCGTTGTCGGCATTGGTCTGCGTCTGGTAGAAATGGCCGTCCCGACGGATGTACTGCTCCATGTTGCAATGAGCGTTGAGGCGGTAGTAGCCCTGCAGGTCGCTGGTGAAGCCCGGGCGGGTGTAGGTCAGGTGCAGGTCATGACTGGTGACGCGGTTGGGATGGATATCGGGATTGCCCACCAGCGTTTCCATCTGGTTCAGCCGGATGCTGACGTCGCTGACGAGGGCTATCTGCGAGACGTGCTGCGAGATCTCGAAGGCATAGCGTGCCCGCAGGTGGTCGGTAATGGCATAGGAGAGCATGAACTTAGGACGGAAGAGCCAGAAGTGCTGGCGGCGCTCGCCCTGACGGTAGCGGCGCAGGCTGGTGCCCAGGCCTCCCATGTAGGTGAGGCGCTGCCAGCGTCCTTGCAGCTGCGCGAAGAGGTAGGCGTCCGACGTGTGCATCGAATTGGTGGCTTCGACGTCGCCGCTGTAGACATTATGGCTGTAGCGCTGCCCGAACTGCGCACCCGTGGTGAGTGTGAAGGGCTTGAGGCGGTTCTCATAGAGGGCTTCGCTCCAGAGTGAGCGCGTGCGGCCGTCGGTATCGTAGACGTAGGCTTCGGCCCCGTCTCGCTCGATGTCGCCCGTTGTCTTGATGAACGTGCCCACGACGTTGGCGGTCAGCGACTGGTGGCGACGGAAGTCCTGATGATAGTAGAGGTCCAGCGAGGGCGAGTAGTCGCGAGATGATGAGTTGTTGTGATAAGGCACGTCGTCCAGCGCCATTGTGGTTGTGCTCTCGCTGGGGCGCAGGGCTTGGTTGCCGGCGAGCTTCGCCTGGAAGACGTAGTTGCTGTCGCTGAGGCTGTAGGTGAGCTGCGCGTTGTGATCGAGGCCGCGGTCCTGCTTGCTGAGGAGTTGGCGGTGGAGGGTGATGGTATTTGAGGGGGAGGAGGGGGATCCGGCGGGAAAACCGCCGGACACACTTTCCAAGTGATACGTCGCCTGCTCGTCGTACTCCTCACCACGGAAGCGATGGTAGTCGAGGCCGTAGGTGAAAGCCAGCTCGCTGCGCCCGCGGTTCACCTTGCCGTAAAGCGTCTCGTTGCCGTTCGCGGTCGTCAGCGTGTTCGTCAGATCAGCGCCGAGGACGTATCCGCTCACCGCCTTCTTCACCTTAATATTGATCACGTAGGCGACGCCTTCGCCATAGCGCAGGCTGGGGTTGTCGATGAACTCCACGCGCTGCACGCCGGCCATGTCCAGCCCCAACAGGTCCTCCTTCGAGGCCACTACGTCGTTGATGCGCACCTGCACACCTCCGATGCTGCTGAGTGCTGTGATGCTGCTCAAGGCTTCGTCCACGCGAATATGCGGCAGCGCGAGTTTGGCGAGCAGCGAATAGCCGTTGGACGAACTTTCCAATTGCTCGCGTGAGGGGAATATCCATTGTCCATCTACTTTCTGCACCGTCCTTGCAGCTTTCACGGTGACTTCCTGCATCGTTGTACTTTTCTCGTCCTGTGCCGTAGCTGTCGCAACACAGGCCACGAGTACCATTGTCGTCAAAAAACATTTCCTTTTCATGATTCTTTCGTTTTTTGCCGCAAAGGTACAGCAAAACGCTGCCATCCGCCAAATTATTTGTCTGACATTTGACTGACATTTGTCTGACATTGGAGGTTTTGAGGGATTTAGCTCACCGCGTCCTTGCAGTCGTCGGCATCATAGAGTATAGTCCTGGACAGACGGTACTTAGCAGGATAATGACGGCGGTATATTTCTTCGAACTTTGCTTTGGTCATCATCGACTTTCGGAGGGTAAATTGCCAGCTGAGTATCTGCCATACCAATTGCATGGTAATCGTCGAGGGCAGTGGGAGTGTCACATCCAGCCACTGGCTGCTGATCTGGGAGCAGCACGATCAGGAGCTGATACTCGTGATGCTCAACACAGGAACACATGCTGATCTGTTTGACAAGAGATACAGGAGATAACGACCCCTACGTCAACAGTTGGGCTCTGCATGAGAGGCCCGACATTTTTTTGTCGGTTAGAACGGGTAGCCGACGGCGATGTGGAAGCCGAGGGAGTCCCAGAAGCGGCGCATATTGTAGTAGGAGGAGCGGCCGGTGTCGTAGGGGGCATGGATGCCGACGCCGATGTCGAAGCGCAGGACGAGGAAGTCAAGATCGTAGCGTAGGCCGCCGCCAGTGCCGAGGGCGATGTCCTTGAAGAAATGACGGGCTTCGATCTTGCCGCCTGGACGCGATTCGTCGTCACGCATGAGCCATACGTTGCCGGCATCGAGGAAGACGGCGCCTTCGAGGCTGCCCACGATGGGGAAGCGGTACTCGGCGTTGACCTCGAACTTAAAGTCGCCGACCTGATCGACATAGCTCCAGCTGGAGTTGGCCGGATGGTAGCGGCCGGGACCTATCGAGCGCACGGCGAAGGCACGAATGCTGTTGGCTCCGCCGACGTTGAAGAGGTCGGCATAGGGCGCCATGGTGCTGTTGCCGTAGCTCCACACGGCGCCGATGAAGGCGCGTGCGGCAATGGACGTACGGGGCGTCAGGGGGAATGTCTCGCGCCACTCACCCGTGAGCTTCACGAACTGGGCATAAGGCACGCCGAGCAGGTGCTTGTTCTGCTCGTTGACGTTGCGTCCGGCGAGGGCGTAGATGGCATTGGTGATATTACCGGCCTGCTTGATGCCGACGATGAACGTTCGATGCTGCTTGGAGTTGCGCCAACGGCGGTTGTAGGTGAACGTGTAGCTCATCGAGGGCACGAGCTGGTTGCGCATCGAGACGTAGAGCGACTGGTTGACGTAGAGGATGGAATCGAAGCGCGCCGACTTACGCGTCAGCATCGTGTAGTCGAAGCGCAGCGGCGTGAACTCATGGCGGATACGGCGTTGGCGGCGGTAGGTGTAGGTGAGGCGGGCCCCGAAGTTGAGCATCTGGAAATAGCTGGCGCGGTTCATCCAATCGACGTTGAGCTGGTAGCTGGTCGTGCCCTCGGCACGGCGGTTGAGGCCGCGGGCGAGCTTGAAGAAGGTGATGCGGGGGTAGGTGAAGGTGGTGGAGGCACCGAGCTCGAAGGAGTTGAGCAGGCTACGGCCGGTGTTGCCGTCGGTGACGGACGATCCCGTCTGCCATTCGTAGCTGCCGTAGATCTTGAAGTTCACGGTCTCGGCCTCGCGGAAGGCGTTGCGACGGGTCATGCCCCATCCCACTCCAGGGCCGAGCAGTCCGTTGCTCTTGTTGGTGACCTTAGCCTCGAATTCGCTGTCCCAAGGCTTGTCTAAGATGGCGAAGATGTTCACGTCGAGCGTGTCGCAGGTGGCCGAGGTGTCGCGCGGCGTGTAGTTCATCTGTATGTTAGAGAACACGCCCATGCCCGACAGCTTGTCCTGAATGAGCTCGTGGAGGCGCTGGCGATAGAGTGATCCGCGTTCATAAAAGAGATAGTGGCGTATGGCGCTCATGCGTATGGGCACTTTCGTGTCGCCGCCCCATCGCATGGTGATGTCGTCGCGTGTGGTGCTGTCGGTTACGGCGCGTGCGCCCTGTGGCAGCACGGTAATTGTCGTGTGCCCCATATAGAAACGGTTGGCGGCCTGTGGCGGCATGTCGGCTCGCGGTCGTACCTGCAGGTGGGCGGTCAGCGGCGTCTGCAGCGTGTCGGCGCGGTAGGTGATGTAGTCGGGCCGGTAGTAGTAGAAGCCGTTGTTGCGGAAGAGCTCGCTGAGGCGTGTGCGCTCGCCGTCGAGGTTGAGGACGCTGAAGGGCGCACCTTCGCGCAGCAGGCTCTTGTCGGCGGTGGCATGGATGAGGCTGTCGGTGACGGCGCCGAAACGCTGGTACTCGATGGTGCCGAAGTGGAAGAGCGGTCCGGGATAGACGGAGTAGGCAATCTTGGCCTTGCGCTCGTCCTTGCCGTAAGGATAGACATCGTAATCGACGGAACCGTGGAAGAAGCCGTAGTTGCGCAGGGTCTGACGGGCAATCTGTGTGCGCAGACGAGGGTTGGCCATGCTGACGGTGCGCGGCTGTGAGGCGAAGCTGTTGAAGAGCCATTTGCCGACACGGCTCTCGGCATCGACGAAATTGTTGTAGAACAAGAGTCCGAGGGAGAAGGGCCAGCGTGTGGTGGAGCTGCCGAAGACGCTGCCGTTGGGGGCGTAGGCCAGGGCGGCGCTGACCTCTTCGCGCATGGCGGCCGTCGTGGTGTCGATGATCTCGATCTGGCGGCGTATGGAGTCGCGCTGCGTGTCGGTGAGTAGGCTGTCCATCTCGCTCAGCCGTTGCAGTCGTGTGCGCGTGTCAAGGTTGCCGGCGAGCAGGTCCTCGACGGTCATGACGGCTTTGGCCACGGCGGTGATGACGCCCGTGGAATCGTTGCGTGCCGACTTCTTGTCCTTGGGGTCGCGTGCCTTGTGCCCGTAGGCGATCTCCGAGATGCCGGTATAGAGCATCTCGTCCTCGGGCAGTTGGAGCGAGGCGCAGGAGGAGAACGTGAAAAGGATGAGGAGAAGACCCGCGGCTGCTCCTATTAACCTCTTGATATGATCTTTATATATTGACATTCCTTGTCATGTAACTTTGCTCCCTTCCCTCACATGAAATGGCAGGGGGGTGGGTCTTCTATTCACTTTTCTTCCTGAACAGGAACAGCTCGCCGAGCTTGTTCGTCTTGCGTCGCAGCACGAGTCCGGCACCCATCTCGATGACTTCGCCGTCGAGCATCGATTCGTAGTTCTTGTCGTAGAAGAGGTTGACGTAGCGTGTGGCGCTGTTGTCGAGGCGGTATTCGATGCTGACGTTGTCGATGAGCGACTCGCCCGTGTTCTGTGCGTCGTTGCCGGTGCTGACCTTGCCGCCTACGATGACGCTGATGCGGTTGCCCCAGAAGCGTTTGGCGAAGCGGAAGCTGTAGTCCGTCGTGGTGTTGCCCGATGCGCTGGTGCCTTGTTCCATGCCGAGCGAGAGATCGATGCTCTTCAGCGCCTTGCTAGTGATGTTTGAGATCTGGCCTTGCAGGAAGGCGTTGAGGGCGTTCTGGCCCGTCACGCCGCCGCTGGTGCTGGCGCCGGCATCGTTGATGTACATGCCAGTGGCGAGCATCGTCACAGCGAGTCGTCCGCGCTGTTCGGCGGTCATCGTGGCAAGGTCGCTCTGTATCATCAAATCCTCGGGTGCTTCGAGCGTGAACTCCAGGCCCATATCTTCCAGCGTCTGCGTCACGTGCAGTCCCACGTCGAAGTTGACGCTGCGCGGTTGCTGGTTCTCGGTGACCGTAGTACGCATACGCTCCGTGGCGATGATGTTGAGTGTCGGGTTCATGATGGGTCCGCGGAACTCCACGTAGCTGCCGCTCTTGATGAGGAACTCCTTGAGCGGGATGACCATCATCGTGTATTTGATGGTGCCGCTGTTGACGGTGTAGCGTCCGTTGAGCTGCAGGTCCTTGTCGGGCGAGTAGGACATCATGAGTTGTCCGCCGCCTTCGAGGTCGATGTAGCTCGACGCATCTGGGCTGAGCAGGCAGTGGAGCTGTGCCGCTTCCTCGATATCGATGCTCATGGTGAGATTGATGTTCTGCGGCTTCGAGGACACTTCGGGGGCTACGTAGGTGGAGTCGGTGAAGTCCACGAATTCCACGAGGTCGGCCAGCTGATCCTCGACGGTCAGCGGCGAGTCGGCCAGGACGTAGGTCAGGTCGGTGTTGCCCAGCACGTCAACGCGCGCTAACATACGCAGGTTGTCTAATGTCCCGCTAAGGTTGCCTTTGAGGTCCACGAAGGCTTTGCCGTAGGCCAGTGCCTTGGAGGTCTTCTTGGCGTTGATGAGCTCGAAGTTGGTTGCTGCCATCTGCAGGTCCACCATGATGCGGCTGAGGTCGGCGAAGTTTACGCTGCCGTTGAGCGTCAGGGGATTCGTGCCAGTGGAGTAGGCCTTGATGTCTTTGAGCGTCAGGTGGCTGTCGGCTATCGTCAGCTTGTTGTCGGCAAAGCGCAGGTTCAGGCTGTAGGGGTCTGAGATGCAGCATAGCCCTACGGTGTTGACCTCGCCGTTGACTAGGGGCTTCGAGGTGGAGCCGCCGACATGTACGTTGCCCAAGGCTACGCCGTCGAGGCGCATCAGGTCGTCGGGCAGGAAACCGTTGAGCAGCGCAAAGGGCAGGCGGTCGAGCGTGGCATCGACGTCAAGCACGCCCTGCTCGCCCTTTGGCGTGTAGGAACCCGTGAATGCCGCCACAGGCATCCCTGTGTGCAGCAGGTTGCCGTCGATGAAATGGCTGCCGTCGGCGTTGGGCAGGTACACGGCCTGCACGCCGATCTGTCCCAGCTGGGCACCTTCGTAGCGCAGGTCGTCAACGTTCATGTCGGCCGCGACGCTCATGTGCTCAGGCGTCTGGATGAGGTGGGCATCGCCGTGGAGGAAACCGCCGAGGCGCGGCACGTAGGGGATCACCGTGGCCAACTCGCCGAGGTTCAGGTGGTTGATGCTCACCGTCAGATCCTGCAGCGCCTCGTTGTTGGGCGTCGAGTAGAGGTGCAGGCCCGTGCCGTCGTCGGCCAGCAGGTCCACGTTGGCTTCGACGCGGTTGCCCTTGCCCAGCATGATGAAGTTGTCCTCGTTGAGGTGGAAGGTGCGATAGGCCACGATCGGCGAGAGGGGGTCGAGATGCAGCTGGTAGCCTTCCTCGGTCATTGCCGCCGTCAAGCCCAGATCCACGCCTTTCTTGCCGCGGTCGTCATAATATAAAAGGTTCGCGCCCGCGAGGCCTTCGGCGTTGAGGTAGGCGTTGAGGCGTGCCTCGAAGGTGAATTGCGGATTGCGTTTGTTGTTATGCACACGCGCATCGAGGCGTACGTTCGTGGAGTCCTGGTAGGCGTGCAGACCAATGGTGTCGAGCAGTATGGCACCCGTGTTGAGGGCGTAGATGCGACCGCCGCCGTTGATGCCCTTCACGGGATCCAAGGCCAGGCCTATGCGCAGTCCCTCGAAGTCGTAGCCCATCGATGCGGCAATGTCGTGCAGCGGGTTGTGCTGTCCTGAACTCACGCGCAGGTCCACCTGCGGCAGCTTACGCGTCAGCATCTGCTGGTCGATGCGGCGCTCGGTGAATTGCCTGTCGAGTTCGTCGGTGAAGCGGCCTAGCTGCGTGAGCAGTTTGTCGTAGCCCACATGTCCGCGCAGCCGCAGGTCGAGGTCGCCGCTGGTGACGTGGGCGTAGGTCGAATCCTTGCGCAGCAGCGCCGAGAACGTGACGTCCTCGGGATGGAAGATGGTGTCGTAGGGCATGAGGGCGATGTCGTCGATGGTGCCTTCGAGGCGGTGGTTGCTCTTGAGGTCTGTGGAGCCGTTCAGATGCAGGCGCATCGAGGTCTTCAGGGGATGATCGACGAGGCCGAGGGCGTGCAGGTCCGCACGGCTGAGATCGGCGGCGAACGTCAGGTCGGTGATGCGGTTGAGCGCTGCCTCCACGTCGGCCTCCATGGCCAGCAACGGGTTATCGGCGCTCAGATGTGCCTTGCCGCGACCCCGTGCCACTTGTGCGGTGAGTGCCGTGCCTTGCAGGTCGAAGCGATCGTAGCGCAGCGCCTGCACCTGCACACGGGCATCCAGTCGCGTGGTGTGATCCATCAGGTCGGTGCCGTTGCCGCGCAAGGTGGCTTTGGCAGTCAGCGGCCCTGCCGGCAGGTTGGGCAGGAAATGGCGCAAGGCCAGGCGGCTGGCCGTGAGGCGGGCATCGTAGGTCATGTTGCCGCGTGTGTCCACGGTGCCGTCGAGCGTCACCACGCCGTTGCCTTCGCGTAGCTCAGCTTGTGCCGCGTACGCTGTGCCGTCGATCGTGGCGTAGCCGTCGAGTGCCATCGGGGGTAGCTTCACGCCCTTGAGAGCGTCACCGGCTAAGGGACGCATCCATTCGATGTCCTCCGTCGTCAACGCCAAAGCCACACGTCCGCGCGGACCGTTGATGGTGTCCAAGAGACTGGAAATGTCGCCGCGCGCTTCCACGTTCAGACTGCCAGGCAGCGAGGCATTGATCTGCTTCAACGTCAGTGAGTCTATGTTGCCGCATAGGTGCAGAGCCACGTCTAACGGGCGGTCGGGGTAGGCCGATGCGAAGCCGTCGGGCAGCCATGGTGCCGCCACGCGCAGCAGGTCGCGTTTAGATAATGTTGTGCGCAGGTCGATGTCCAATCCCCCTCCGGCACCTGATTCTAAGGCCTTGAAGTCCATAGCCACGCCAGCTTCGATGTCGGATGTCGGCGTGTGGAGGTGCACGCGTGGCACGCTGAGGCGTTCCGTGCCCAGATTGAGGTCGATGCTGTCGGCGGCCAACGCGAGGGAGTCGAGGTCGAAGTGCGTGCTGTCGGCCATCGTCAGACGCACATGGGCATCATCGATGCGGGCTCGCGTGATGGCTATCGTCCAGTCCAGGGGAGCCGATTCGGTGGTGTCCACGACGGTCGTGTCGCGCAGCACCACGTCGGCATCCACGCCGTGGGCCGTCACCTCGTCGAGCCTCACGCGGCGTTTGAGGAGGTCGATGTCGTCGTGCAGCTCGATGTGGCTGAGGTTGCCGCGTACGACGGTCGAGGCAATCATCTCCTTCGTGTTCACCACGGCGTCGTCGAGCGTCACGCGCTCAAGGCCGATACGTTGGTTTAGGATATCGCTGAGGTCGAGGTCAACAAGTGCCTGGCGTGCAGCCACTAGCGTGTCGCCCTCTCCGTCGCCCACGAGGAGGTCGTCGATGGCGATGTCTAATAGCGGCGTGATGCGCAGACGTCCCACGCTGATCTCCATCCCCGTCTGCTCCGAGGCATAGGCCGACAGCTTGCGCACGGCGAAGTCCTGAACAGGGGGGAGATAGAACAGCACAATGAGCAACGCGACGAGCGCCAGAGGCACCGCCACAATCCACAAAGCCCATTTCAGGAAACGTCTCATTGAGCCTTTATTCACACTTTTTCGCCGCAAAGATAAGCATTAACGCTTATCACTCCAAATTTTTGGCGCAAAAATTGGCGTTCACCTCTAGAACCTCTAGAATCTCTAGAAAATCTAGATCCTCCTCCCCTCTAGAGCATCAATCACTTCTGCCAGTCGTCGTCCCAGACATCGTAGTCCTGGCTCTTGCCCTTGACTTCGACATCGGCAGCCTTGACGCTGCCGCTGCGGTTGATGGTTGCTTTAGGCTGGGATATGGCGTCGAGTAGCGTTTGGGCTGTGTAAACAGCCGTCATCTCAGGAATAATATATGTCTTTTTCATAATGTGATGAGGATTAGCTGTTTTGAGATTCAGAGAATATGATATCAACCTTTCTTATTGTTGTTGCTCTGAAGTTGAACTCTTCGTTTTGCTTTTTGCACCGCAAAGGTACTCCTTTTGGTACTATCGACCAACTTTTCCGTTCATTTTTCACGATTTTTAATCCTGTCGCCCCTGAGCGGCACCGATTGTAATCGGGGTGGGGCTGCTTCCGTTCGCATTGCGCACTGCGACCAGTCGCGCGGGCTTGAGCGTCTATTCGCATTCGCGACTGCGTCTATTCGCTTTCTGCCTGCCTTGCGAGTGCAAAGGTACGACATTTCCTTTACGCCGCCAAATACGGGGTGCTGTGGTGTGTTAAAATCTGTAAACGCATTACTCATGATGCCGGTTTTGCTGCTTTTTGTAGCATTGTAGCATTGTAGCAATGTTGCATTAAGCACCTGCCGACCTGCAAAAGGGCCTAATATTATGGTTAATTATATATTATATATAATTAAAATTCTACTCTCTCTATTTGCTGCACATTGAAAATACCTTATTGCAACATTGCTACATTGCAACATTGCAACATTTTGTCCTACCCTAGAAAAAGTTCTTCGCAAGCGAAGCGGCAAGGCCGAGCGGAATGGATTTTACCTTATCGTAGCTGTTGTCCTTGACCATCTTTCGTTACGTGGAGCGGTGAATCGGCGATGATGTTCACGCCGTGCTGAGCCTTTTGCACACGCTGATCGTGCCTAAACGAATAGGATAACCTTGAGCCAAAGGATAGGTGAAAGCAGAAAAAGGGGGTGGAAGGGTGAAAAAAATGAGGATTTGTGCTCGTTTCTCGTCAGAAAAGCGTACCTTTGCAGCCGTTAAACCATCCTTTATCCCGTAAATGGACGATTATCATCAACGTAACACTGATTAAAGGACGGAGGTTCGCATGGCATGTCGGGCCTCTCGCCCGCAGCATTTTTTCAACGTTAATCGCTGAACGTTAAACGAAAGACGACTATGCGAACCTATTGGAACACTTCTCACGGTCTGCACACGCTGGACCAATGGCAACCCAATTGCTGGGTGCAGGTGACCTGTCCCACGAAGGACGATGCCACCTATCTGCAACAGACATTAGGTATTCCCGACTACTTCCTCGACGACATCGCCGACACGGAAGAGCGCGCCCGCTACGACTACGACGACGGCTGGATCCTCATCATCCTGCGCATCCCCTACGTGAAGGAGGTGAAATCGCGCACGCCCTACACGACGATCCCGTTGGGCATCATCCTCAAGGGTGACATCTGCATCACGGTGTGTAACTTCGAGACGAACCTGATGATCGATTTCGTCACCTACCAGCAGAAGCGCGGCCTGGGCTTCACGGACTCGGTGGACATGGTGTTCCGCCTGTTCCTCTCGACGGCGGTGTGGTTCCTGAAGCGCCTGAAGCAGATCAACGCGCGCATCGAGGCTGCCAAGCAGCACCTGGACCGCAAGGTGGACAATGCCGACCTCATCGCGCTGTCTCGCCTGCAGGACTCGCTGACGTACTTTGCCACGTCGATCCGTGGCAACGAGACGCTGCTGTCGAAACTGAAGTTCAAGCTGCCAGTGGACGAGCTCGATGCCGACCTCATCGAGGACGTGAGCATCGAGATGAACCAGGCGCGCGAGATGACGGGCATCTACTCCAACATCCTCGAATCGACCATGGACACCTACGCGAACATTATTAATAATAATATGTCCACGGTGATGAAGACGCTGACGCTGGTGTCGATGTTCCTCATGGTGCCGACGTTGGTGGCGAGCCTGTTTGGCATGAACCTCTTGAACGGCATGGAGACGCGCCCCTGGGGATTCGTCTTCGCCCTCGTCCTTTCCATCATTCTGACGCTCGTATTCTGGTGGTATGCCCGCCGAAAGAGCTGGATTTGACGTTTTTGTTTTTATAAATTAAGAAAAGTAAGAGGATTTTTTGGCCGTTCCGAATTTTTTGCGTTTATTTGCAGGCCAATTTGGCATAATTGACTAATAATAGCTACTAAATCGTAAGCAAAATGACTGAAACCAACGAACTGCAGCCCACTCCCGAGGTGGAAGCCGCAGAAGTACAAGAGACGCAGGCGCCTCAGGAAGAGACGCAGGCGGTAGAGACAGAAAACCAAGAAGAAATCAACGTCGAGCAAGCACCTGCCGAGGAGCCCGCAGCCGAGGAACCCGTTGCCGAGGAACCCGTTGCCGAGGAACCCGTTGCCGAGGAACCCGTAGCCGAGGAGCCCTCCGAGACGACCTACGAGACCAAGGAACAGGTGGTCGATCGCCTCAAGGAGATCCAGGAAGAGAACACTGGCGGCGACAAGAACGAGCTCGACTTGCTCAAACAGGTCTTTTACAAGCTTCACCGCGCCGCACAGCTGGCAGCACGCAACGCCTTCATCGAGCAGGGCGGTGCGCCCGAAGATTGGCGCGCTGAGATAGACGGCGCTGAGGAGAACTTCAAGGCCATCATGGCCAGCATTCGCCAGCGCCGCGCTGCCATAGCCGAGGAGGTCGAAAAGCAGAAAGCCGACAACCTCGAGAAGAAACTTGCCATCATCGAGCGCATCAAGGAGATGGCGACATCGCCCGAAGAGGCCAACGCACACTTCGACGAGTTCAAGAAGTTGCAGGTCGAATGGCGCGAACTGGGTGCCGTGCCCGCAGAACGTGCCACGGAGACGTGGAAGAACTACCAGCTCTACGTGGAGCAGTTCTACGACCTGCTGAAGCTCAACAGCGAGGCGCGCGAGTACGACTTCAAGAAGAACCTCACTGCCAAGGAACACCTCATCGAGCTGGCCGAGAAGCTGGCCGACGAAGAGGATGTCATCGTGGCGTTCAACAAGTTGCAGGGACTGCACGCTGAGTACAAGGAGATCGGCCCCGTGGCAAAGGAACTGCGTGACCAGGTGTGGGAGCGCTTCAAGGCTGCCAGCACTGTCATCAACAAGCGCCACCAGGAACACTTCGAGGCCATCAAGGCTCGCGAGGAAGAGAACCTGCAGAAGAAGACTGCTCTTTGCGAGCAGGTCGAGGCCATCGATCCCGAACAGCTCAAGACCTTCAACCAATGGGAGGAGAAGACCAAAGAGGTCATCGCCATCCAGGCTGAATGGAAGACCGTCGGCTACGCCAGCCACAAGCAGAACACGCTCATCTTCGAGCGCTTCCGTGCTGCCTGCGACCGTTTCTTCAGCGCCAAGGCTGAGTTCTATCAGACCGTGAAGGACGAGCAGGGCGAGAATCTCGACAAGAAACGTCAGCTCGTCGAAGAGGCCGAGGCGCTGCAGGACAGCACCGAATGGCGCAAGACGGCTGATAAGCTCATCGAGCTGCAGAAGCAGTGGAAGACAATCGGCACGGTGCCGCGTAAGTACAGCGAGCAGCTGTGGAAGCGCTTCACCGCTGCATGCGACCACTTCTTCGAGGCGAAGAATGCCGCCACGGCCGACCAGCGTGCCGAGGAGAAGGATAACCTCGCCGCCAAGAAGGATATCATCGAACAGCTCAAGACGCTGGCGGCAGACACCGCAACAGCCACCATCGACCACGTCCGCGAACTGCAGGCCAAATGGAACGAGATAGGTCATGTGCCTTTCCGCGACAAGGACAAGCTCTACAAGGAGTACCGTGCCGTAGCCGACGAGCTCTACAAACAGTTCGGTGCCAGCCAGGCACGACGCCGTCTGGAAGGATTCCAGAAGAGCGTGCGTCAGGCTGTGGCCAAGGGCGAGAGCACGCTGACCCGTGAACGCGAACGCCTGCTGCGTCTCTTCGAGACACGCAAGGCCGAGGTGCAGACCTACGAGAACAACCTCAACTTCCTCAGCGCCAAGTCCAAGAGCGGCAACTCGCTCGTGGCCGAGATGAACAAGAAGGTGGAGAAGCTGCGTGAAGAACTCGACCTCATCGCCAGCAAGATCAAGGCCGTAGAGGCTGAGATGCGTGCGCCGAAGGAGGAGCCGCAAGCCGCTGAAGAGGCTCCGGCAGAGACGCAGGCTGAACAGGCTGAAGAATAATTGTTTGTTCTCTTCAACAACGAATTATACGAATTAAACGAATTTAAGCTTGCATCGTGTCTATAAGAAGATACGACTATAGGACAAGAAAAATTCGTTTAATTCGTATAATTCGTTGTCTTATAAAACATCTTCTGTGCCAACTGATATATCATTGCTTAATTTTTTTGTCTTTATAACTGGATTTGCGTTATTCCAATAAGAAGAGGCTGTGTCGTGTGACACAGCCTCTTGAATCTAAAACGGTAATCGGTATTAGCCGAGGAAGCTGAGGAGGATGCCTGCAGCGACGGCGGAACCGATGACACCGGCTACATTCGGACCCATGGCGTGCATGAGCAGGAAGTTGCGCGGATCGGCCTTGGCACCTTCGGTCTGCGAGACACGGGCTGCCATGGGCACGGCGCTGACACCGGCAGAACCGATGAGCGGGTTGATCTTCTCCTTGAGGAACAGGTTCATGAACTTAGCCAAGAGCACGCCGCCGGCAGAACCTACGCCGAAGGCCACGATGCCTACGCAGAGGATCTCGATGGTCTGCAGATTGAGGAAGGCTTCGGCTGTAGCCGTAGCGCCTACGGTGGTGCCGAGGAAGATGACGACGATGTTGTTGAGCTCGTTCTGTGCTGCCTTGCTCAAGCGCTCCACGACGCCGCTCTCCTTCATCAGGTTGCCCAGCATGAGGCAGCCGATGAGCGTGGCAGCAGAGGGTAGGATAAGGCTGACGATGATGGCCACGATGATGGGGAAGAGGATCTTCTCCTTCTTCGTCACCGTGCGAAGCTGCGACATACGGATCTTACGTTCCTTCTCGGTGGTCAGAGCACGCATGATGGGCGGCTGGATGACGGGAACGAGGGCCATGTAGGA
>JAEEHP010000222.1 GCA_016280855.1 Bacteroidaceae bacterium | reverse complement strand
GAGGTTCTTCGCACTAAAGGCGAAGCGGCAAAGCCGAGCGATAAGTTGAAATATGTTTCTTCTGTCTATATGATAGCTGTTCTCACCTAAAAACCTATAAGCGAAGCGACCTAATAACCTGAAAACCTAACGAAACTGAGCCCAGCGAAAGTTGAGTACATTATCCATTGTCAATTACAACATGTCATTTGATGAAATTCGTTCTGAGAGGTTGTTCGAGGTCGGGATGTCCCTCTTCGCCCACGTTCAGACGTTTGATCATCCAAGCCATGTTGCGTCCGAGCGTGCGCATCGTTTGCATGCCCTCCTCGTCCTGCTCCACCTGACCCGGCGTCTGACCGTAAGCCATATTCCAGTACTGCGAGCTGACCACGGGCATATTCAAGATGGTGAAGTATTTGTTCAGGCGGTCGAAAGCGGCCGAAGCACCACCGCGGCGGCACACCACCACGCTCGCGCCCGGCTTGAAACGCAGCTCGGCGCCCAACGAGTAGAACACACGATCGAGCAGCGCGCACAGCGAACCGTTGGGACCACCGTAGTACACCGGCGAGCCGACCACCAAGCCGTCGATGCCCCCCTTGATGGCGTGCATCACACGATAGTACAAATCGTCGTGGAACGTGCAGCGACCCGTGCGACCACACATGGCGCAGGCGATGCAACCCTGCACGGCCTGCTTGCCGATACTGATGATCTCCGTCTCCACGCCCTCGGCATTCAGCGTGGAGGCCACCTCGCTCAGCGCACGGAACGTATTGCCATGCTCGCGAGGACTGCCGTTGATGAGTAATACCTTCATGGTGAATGAAAACATAGTTTACGGTTGCAAAGATACAGATAACTTTTTACTTTCAACCTCCAACTTCCAACTTTTTATCACCGTTGGTGCGGATTTACCATTTTTTATTCATTTATGAACCATTTCTTGCTTCTTTTTATGCCCTATTCATCGCTCACCACTCGTCAGCTTCGCAGTTCCTGCAGAGCATAGGCGTGGACTTTATCATGTGGCTGTCTTGGTGGTGAAGTCGGAATAGACGATGATCTGAACACCCTTGTCGCTCGGTTTACACGGTCGCCCCGAGAGGTCGTAGCGAGCCACAGGTTATATGTGAGTTGAGTTATTTTACCTCTTCATAGTTGTCGCGGGCTTCATCGAACTTCGCCTTCATGGTTGGATTCATGTAATCACCCCTGCGCCATAAAAACACCTCTTTTTATGTTTTTATACAACATATCCTGTAAGTCAAACGAACATGCGTTCATGGAAAAGATCACGATTGCACAATACACTTTTAGCGCCCCCTAAATTGTTTAATACAGCTTGACCTCAAAAAGTATCGGGCAGATAAGAGAACATTTTTAATAACCATTTAACGTGTAGGTTAGTTCGTTCATTATTTCTACGGAGAAGAATGATGCATGGCAGCGCAAACCTTCAAAGAAGAAGGCAGAGATTGAATAACCAGCGAGAGCTTTGGTAGAATTCATGCTACCTCCAACTACTCAACTTACTTTGAGATTCAATCCGCCCTTCTATCTCATCTGGTAGATCTGAGAAGAAGTCATACCCTGTCATTTCTTCGATTTGATCTATGGACAACGCGGCACCTTCCATTGTCTGACGAACATCATCGTTATTGTAGTGAAAACCGATGCCTCTCTCTGCGCCTTCAACCAAAGTAATAACTACTTTGAAGAAACCGTCGGGTACTGCTATCTCGTGTTTCGTTCCAATTGTAACATGCTTTCCACTATTATAAACAGGACCACATACAATATATATTGAACCATAAAGATCTGCCCATCTTCTACAAGCTGATTCAAGTCTTTCCCAATATACCTGATTCAATTTGGGTGCTTGTGGGCAGATATTAGTCATATAATGGCAATCGTTCATTGCAGACGAACTCCATTCCATATCGCCAGTAGGACACATGTGACCTCTATCATAACCGCTGTGGGCATATTCATATTTTTCAACTTGATAGCAAGAATCCAGCATTGGGTCAGGTGTATAATCATAATCCTTTCGTGAGATAGGTCCGCTCGTTTCTTCTGATGTTAATTCCCATGCAACCCATGTTGGCGTACACTTTAATGGATTATACGAAACTATAAATCCTATATGTTGAAGTTTGACATCCTCAATAGGTGCACCATTTACAATGTTCATTAAAGATAAAGTTGCCACATGGACTTTTCTCCTATGTTCATGAGAAGTCGGAACCATCTCACCGCGTTGCAAAGAAGGCTTTGATGATACAAATGATATTTTCTTTGGAGTTCTATGCTGTCTGCATGAGGTAAGCCCACAAAGTAGCACAAAAAAAAAGAATACAGACCTATAAACGTTTGGCATTTAGAAGCTAAGTATTGAGTGAACTAACGATACCACACCACCTATCATGAGTAAAACTCCTATGATTTTGATAATCATTGCAAAATTTCCTTTGGCACCAATGACTTGTACAACCTTATAAGTCAAAAACCAACCTATTCCTAATTCTAGTAATGCGTTTACCATTCTATATATGCTTTTGGCTAGTTCTTACTCAGGTTACCAATCTTAGGAACAATCTGAATCATGATTCGCTGATTCTTGACTTCATCCTGAGGATGTAATCCATCTGCATTGAATCGTCCTCTTCCACGTACACCACTACCAGAGATCTGTACTTCACATTGGGATTCTTCAAACGAAATTCCATTTCTTTTCCATAGATAATAAAGACTTAGGGCGCGATTATAGCTCAATGCATCATTGTCATAATAATTATCCTTGGATGCCATACCCTCAATTACAACAAGATAAGTGATATCCATATCTTTGTACTTAGGATCATTCTTCATCCTATTTAAATTAGCAATTACACCCATAAGCGAATTACCGACTTTCACGAGGTTAGTTGTGTCGTTCAGCACGCTAATGTCAAAGTCTCTTGCATTGAACTTCGGTGAAAAAGAACGTTTAAGTACCCAACGTTTGTTTATTGCATCCTCCTCAAAGTAATCTGTCGGCAATTGGTTTACTGCTTCTTGTATCTGCTGTATGCTTCTCAATTGCTCCTCGGAAATTTTACGCAACCGCTCTGCCTCCAAAAGGGAGTTACGAAGTGACACAATTGTGAGCACGAACATGACCAGCATTATAAAGAACAAGCTGGTCATGAGGTCAGAGTAACTTGGCCAAAAGTGAGAGTCCGATTTCTTCTTCATTATAAATATCTGGAAATAAGTTCGGTTACTACTGGATACATTTCCTTTACGATCATAATAAAGCTATAGAGTCCGATGATGTATATGGCAATCTTTAGCATCAATGGCATCTTTGTATTTGGAGGAGTCACGACAACACCCTCTTTCGTTACCACACTGCTGTTTGCGCTCTGAATGATTGCCTTCTCCAAATCAGCAATTCCTTTCTTGATCTCAGAGAGATTTGACAATTCACGAGTGTATCTTTGCATTTCAGCAGGTAGGGCTTTTGTGAGCTGTTCTAGTGAAGTAAATACATCTGCAAGTTTCCTATTACGCTTATCTATAGCGTCTGACATTTCACCAAGTTTTCTGTTCAACAACTCTTCCTGCTGTGAAAGAGCATTATCAAGTTTTGAGTTTTCGTCTACAATCTTCTCTGCGACTTCATCAGATTTAGCCTTTGCTGTCTGTCCCAGATGCTCAAATGATTGTTTCAGTTTTTCGTCAACATTACCTACAGCTTCAGAGATAGCGGCCTTTCTTCTTTCTATCTCATTGATTTCCTTTTCAAAAAACTTTGCCATCTTCTCCCAGGTCTTTGCTCGCTCATCCATCCGATCTAGCTTTTCGGTGAGTTCACGAACCTGTTGCAAATACATTCTTGAAGATTTCAAAGCATCTCCAATCATTCCAATTTCGTCGGTACAATCTTTGAGTTTCTCATATACCTGTACATTTGCCATGGCTACTTTTTTAACATCCACTCTTTCTAATACTTCAAGGATTCTTGCCTGCCCTGTATAAGAATCATTGACTTTTGCCAAAGTACGATCAAGTTTTGCAGTATTGGAAGAGAATGTGTTATTGAAGTCACGTAGGTTATTGGTCATCTTAACCAAGGTTGAGGTCATGTCAGTTGACAAGTTTGGCAACATTTCAGCCTGAATCCAGCCAAGAAATGCGTTCTCACGAAGTTCTACGACACGTTTAGCCTCCTTAAACAGGTAAGAACTTCGCATAGTCAAGCCAAGACCTAAAGCACTGGTCAATACGGCTATAGCCACGCCACCCAGCAATTCCGTCACACCACTACTTGCGAGAGCAGTAAAAGAGCCAGACATCAGGTTGTTAAGTCCATTGCCGAATACCAATACTACCACACCAAAGAAGATACCTGTCATGGTACCAACAAGACCGATATATTGAGTAAATGGAATGAGAGTCTCGATTTCTGATTCTGCAACCTCTCTATTGCGGTCAACAACATCTTTCATCAAGTGGTAGTCACTTACCTGATTAGAGTTCTCGCCCAGATACCTATTAAGTGTACGAACAATATTCTTGAAAAGGACAGATTCGTGAGTAGAGTTTATACAGAGCTCTTGGCTATCAAATTCAAGTTTGTCGGTACTGTTAGGGAAAATGTTCCCATAGAGAGCTGTCAGTTTCTTCACTTTGTTAAACTGCAGTAACTCCCAAATAGCGAAAATAAGTACAAATATTATCGATACTATGTAATCCATTTTATTTCAATCTGATTTTTACTTTATTTGTTATTCTTAACTCTGAATCCAAAGTACCAGCAGATACGTTTACTATGTCTGTTGCACCACTCCGTTTGCCTTCTATCTCACACACGTCATCAAAGATTGCATTGATATTTGCAAGCGCTTTGGCAACATTACCACAGAATTCAAATTTACGTACGCCACCTTCTTCCCAACTTCTGAAATAACACTTTTCTGGGCTTGATAGAAGTCGCATAAATTTTCCATCATTAGCCTCTCGAAGATACTGATACTGAATTTGAGTTGCGCCTACCTGTTGCTTTGTATCTTGTGAAAGGTCAAAATCAGTTACATTTGATTTTGGCTCTTGTCTCGCCAGCAGATGTTTATTCTGCTCATACCAATCATTCCATTGTTGTATCTTCACATTAGCTTGGGCAAGTGCTTTTTTGTAATCGTCCAATGTCTTCTGTTTAGTTCTCAACTTTGTATTCAAGTCGCTTAGTTCCCGTCCATAGGAATCGATTACTTGCGAATCATCTTCAGAGAAGAACAAGCGCCACAAAAGCATAGCGATAATGATAACGGTTTCTACAATGATTATGTACAGGCCGTAATCTTTTATTATATTTTGAATCATACACTAATTCTTGCTTGAGTTGTTCTTTTTATAAATAGCACTAATCAAGGCGTTGAGCATACCACTGAGAGGATAGAAGAACAAGGTTTCTTCGATAGTGTCGCTGTCAGACACCTCTTTCTTCTTGTTTTCAAGACCATTCTTTGTGTAAGTCAACAGGTCGCGCATACACTCTTCCTGAGCCACAATCAATGAGGTTTCTGCAGAGTCAAAGTTGTTCTTGAAAGAGAAATCCTTGTTGAGGTCGAATACAAACTGAATGAATGTCTTCACCTCATCAACAGCCTTGTTCAAGTAAGCATCATTGATGTCTCCATAGGTTTCACTTTGAATAAACTCGTCATTGCCATCGTTAACCGACTTATAGACAATCTTTGTTGAGGCAATGTCCTCATAATCTTGTTTTGTAGGATTAGACAAACCGCCCTTACATGTTACCTCCTTGGGATTATCTACATTCTGAAGAATCGTTAAACCATCAGAAGGATATTGCTGACCGTAAACTTTCTCAAATATCTTTTTGGTAAATTTTTCGAGAGTCGAATCACTTGATGTTAGGATTCGTATCACTTTCGAACCATTGCCGCTGAATGCAATATGACGAGGCATTTCTTCGCCCTTTGCCTTCATAATCTTTGCAAGGTGGTAGATGATAGCAGAATAGAACAGTATGAATACAATCTTATACTTGGTGTCAAGCTGAAGCATTGCGTTGAAATCCACATTCTCTGCCAATCGTTTTGCTTGTATCTCCGTATTGTCCTTCAACGAGAAGAAGAAAGATGCGATGTTACCGGAAACCTTACTTTTGAAATGCTGCTCAAAGATATCCTCCAAGTCACTCAAAGTGTTATCTTCGAGCACACTCTTGATATTATTCTCATACTGCACAAGAAGTTTATTAACGGATGCAGAACTTCTATTGGAAACGTATGGATCACCAAATATAGAGTCAGCAGCAAAATGGAATGATGTGATATTCTTTACTTCACCATCATTGGCAAGTACAATGTCGGTTGTACCACCACCAATATCTATGGTAACAATATTGCCCACGCTGGCCTCAGAGTTACGATAATGCTCATATGGAGCAACAGATTCCGTGATAGGAATTACATTACGTCTGTCTCCACCGAAGTACTTCTCATAAGCCTTCGCCCAAACATCACTAAAACTATTATAGCGATTCTCAACCATACTGATAGGATAGAACCATACTATTTTTGTCTTTGCAAGGTTGCCATTGTTCAATAGCACCTTAGTACGGAGCATCATGAAGAGTGACTCGATGTAGCTCTTGATTCTCTTGATGTTATCTGGATCATTTGACCATTTCAAGTCTGTCAAAATACGGTTGTAGGCATACCCGCGCTTCTTCTCGTAAGGGAAAGGAATGTTGGTGTGTCCAAGTGCATAAACAGCCTTGTTCCAGTTCGTATCTGAAGACATGCAAAGAGCTGTACGCATAGGGAACTTATACAAAGAATCGTTACCAATAGCATCAGGTATAACATCATAACCAAGAATGTACTTTGACTGATTGTCAACCTTACCCCAAAGTTTCAGGATATTGTCTTTGCTGGTAACATTAAAAGGTTCAGATGCTCCATCATTGATATTGTACTCGATGTGTGAGTTTGTAGTTCCGAAGTCAATGGCAAAGGTAAACTTGTCCGAGCCCCCCTTCTTCTGCATGATAGGAATCAGCACACCATAATAGCCATCTGATTCTACCTTAATATAATCGAATATCTGTTGCTCTAGAACGTAAGCCTTATAGCTGTAGTAGCGGTCATCTGATTCATTACGGACGACAGGTTCGCTTACGCCCAGTGTCGTCATGCCCTTTACGAATGACAAACGGTATTCATCCTTGTCCTCAAACTCACTCATAATGTAAGCACGATAGTATGCTTGTCTTTCATCCTCATATTGGATGTTCGAGAACAAGCCAACAGCAAAACTCCTCTCGATAAGAGCACCTTTGTTCTGAGCGGGACGAATTTCACCATGTTCAATATACTGACGTGTATATTCAATAACCCTGTTGTTCTGAATAGGAATGCGTAACGTGACCTTTACATTGTCTGGCAAAACCTCATCTATTTCTATCATGCTCTTGCCGCCAACTTTACCTTGAAGATGCTGTGGCGTAAAATACCTGAAGAAAGTAGACTTCAAAGGCAATAGGTAACTATATGAAGAGCCGCTAATAAACTTGCCAAAGAAGGCGTCATCATTAGCGTTAATATTAGGTACACGTATAAGGACGTCTTCTAGGAAATCACTTATTGTCAGATATGGGTAAGTGTCATTGGCCTTAGGCAAGCGCCTTTCGTTCAGTGGTTTTTCGTCATAATAAGGTGCTTTACTTGTGCTCTCCCAATTGTCAGACACATAGAAGATATCTGAATAAATGCTACCTGGTTCTATTGGCAATACCAAAGGTTTTTTCTCGTCTGTTGCAATGTCAGACTTAATCTCGAATCCACTCTTCACATTTGCATTATCAGGACATTGGCGATAACATACTCCGTTAATTTCTACTCGGTTTGGATTCACCAACAGTTCCGGATAATCGTTGATAGAATTGGCTGTAAGTGCATCAATTTTATCCTTTTGATTAGGTGTTAATCCATATTTGTACACCATATCCATGTAAGAGTTTACTTCGGAGAAGAGACGTGCAAAGTTGGGGTAGGCAAGACGATAGGCATAATAGAACACTATGAAATCATCGTCTCTAAGGTCGAGTGAAGCAAAGGTGCTATCAAACACTTTATCCTTACCAAAGCGAATATCCTCAGAAAGATAGCTGAAATCGTTGGCCGAACTAAAGAATAAGGTTGCTGGTGATGTCGCACCAATGATATCTAGCTGAGTCTTTCTGTGCTGACCGAAATAGTGAAGCAGATAGACACTTTTCATACGGTCAAAATTGTAGCTCTGAGCATCTTGTCTAAGGAACATGTCGAGCGTTTCACCAACGCGCTTCTGCTCCTTTGACATACTGTTGCAAAGGTTGTTCAGTTCTTGCTGAACATTCCACACCAATACTCTAACCCTATCTTGTAGTTTTGGAAGATTGAAAAAGATCTGTGCAATATCAAGCGAATCAGATACCATCTTGTGGAAAATCGTATTGCCGTGAAGATTTCCAGACTTCACAACTTCTTTATATGCATTCTTAACGAGGTCAATACGTGCAAATGGAGAAGGAATAGAAGTAATCTCCTTCTTCACATCAGCAGCATTGGGGTCCTCTATCTGACTAATAGCATGATCTCCATATGATACCGACTGATCCCAATCCTGGAGATTGTTATTACCTTTATATAATCTGAAGATTTTAGCCATATTTTTACATATTTAATTTGTCATGAACGAGAGCTTCTGTTGACTGATAGAACAGTTCCGTAAACTTCTGCTCCTTGGATTCGCTATTGTTCGACACATGTTTCTTGTCCAGTGTAATGTCAAACAATTCATAGTTGTCTTTCTTGAAACGAGAAAAGAATGATTTGGTTGGCGTCAAACCATTAACGATGTCAAAAAGATTATTGTTATTCCATGTGAATGGAGCAAAACCGACTTGATTGGCACCCATCTCTTTCAACCATGTTTCATAATCGTTCTGTAGATAACGCAGATTGTTTACAAAATCTGATGCAAAGAAGTTTCTGTCGAGACCATAATCCTGGCTCCATTGCTGGCTTAGGAAATTGTCAACAGACATTTTCTTCAGATAATGAGTGAATAGCATCATCTGTGTCATTGGCTTTCTGATCTGTCCTATAGTTCCAGGAGCAAAATCTGAGAATATAACGTTCTCTACTTCGTCAGATGCTAAACCAAACTCTTTATAGACAGGACCGCCGGCATTGCACTGCGTATTTGAGAAGTCAACAACCGCAAGGGCAGACAACAATTCTATGAGGTGGGCATTGTTCTTCTGAGCATCACCACCTTCGTTGTTGTCATATGGTTTTTGAGCTGCTGTATTGTCACCAATATAGTACAGCGTATTGATGTCATGTCCAATGTTCTTGTCATAATAGGCAAGTGCTGCCTTCGTCTTTGATATGAAAGTATCGGATTCAATGCTACTTTCATCATCTTGGTTCACTTTGAAGTATGGCAAAACGGTTATAGCCCCTATCTCTGCTGTGTTGATCAAACCATGGTTAGGAAGGCTATCATTGGTTCTGAGGGTTTTCAGAAGTAAAGGGAAACCGCTTGCTCCAGTACCGCCAAAGATAGAACTTATAATGAATATTCTGTCGCCATCCGTAAAGTCGTTTGCAAGATTCTTGAACTCTTCAGTATCGGCGAACTGATTCAACACAACACTACCAATGTTAGGATTGCCTTTGAAACCGACAATCATGTTTGATTCCAGATTCTTGTCAGAATAAAGCATCTTGAGCATTGCCTTTGACTCAGTTGTCATGTTGTCCATATCCATAAACTCTTGGAAAGACACATTTTGAGAGTTGTTGATAGGCAGACGGAAGTTACATTTCTCAAAGATTTCTGTACCGAAAAACTTGTTTTTGCCATTGTTCGTGAAGTTCAATGCTCCTCTTACTGCTGTATAGCGTTGCATTAAACTAACGGTTCTGGTCAAGTCGCCATTATTCAGGTCAGGATCTATGATAACAGGTACAATGGTTGACTTGCATTCAACACCCGATGCCAACAATAATGTCAGGGAGCGAAGAACGCGAGCACCAGTACCACCAATTCCAAATACAAATGTTTTCATATCTGTCTTGTTTTAGAAAGGATAATGTTTTACTGCCTTACTTCCCCACTTGAAGAACGCGATAGAGGTAAGGAAAAAGAGTATTGCAGTAAAGAGAAAATCTACCACTCCAAACATCAGAATGTTCATTGTGTCTATCACTTGGTTGCCCAGGGTGTCATAAAGCAGACAGTCACCTATCAAGCCATTGTCGAGGTCACTTATCAACATAAAATATGCGATAGCGAAATTAATAAGACCTGTTGCTATCATAAGCCCCCAGTACTTCGTTAGCTGATGGCGCACAGGGTTCCACAAGTAATAGTAGATTGGCGGTATGATAAATGCTGAAATGATAGCAATCATACCAAACTGATTGTAGATCAAATCCAGATCATAATCCTGTGTGCTACAGTTGTAACCCCAAAGATACTCAGAAAGGGGTTTTCCGTAGAATGATTCGAGAAGGCTGTAAATATTGCCGAGTATTTCTTCCATATTATTTGTTTATGTTAATCGTCATTCGTGTATAATAGTTCTTTCGGATAATGGCTTCTGCAATGCCGCTTGTCATGTATTTGATGCCAAATGTTTTTTCTGCAGTTGAATCGGAGATAGTGTTTCCTTCATCGTCGTTATAATATGCAGGCCATGTAGGTGTGCCGGTGCAAAGTCGTATTTCGAGATTTGAAGGGTGTACCCTTTCTGCTTCGATGTGAATAATGTGTGAGTACTTCTGATAATCCTTGATGCGATCAACTGCAACAATCTTATATTTTGGATCGTTAACCACATACATCGAGGTGTCACATAAATATGCGTCACTCAAAATCAAAGGAGCGTAATTTACTTCTACAGAGAAACGTACCTTGCCGTTCTTGTCCGCTTTCAGATTCTCAATAGAATGTTTAGAGTCGCTTCTCTTTAAATCAAAATTTCCAGAGCCTCTCTTTACTGCATAGTTAAAATCTGGCATAGAAGTTCCACCTGCAAAAGCCATAAACTCATTTTGAACTCCATCCAATTGAAAGCGATTCTTCAGCATCTCTATCTGAATACGATTCAAAGCGCCCTGAGTACCGAACAACCAAATATAGAATGGACGTCGTCCGCTGTACAATGTGCCGACATCATTCTTATCGTAGCAATATCCGTTGAACGAGGACATGCAGCGATAACCTATTACGGCAAGTTTAGGATGGGCATTGAAATACTGACCTACAGCATTCTTAATACCTATTTTCTGGTTGGTTAGATAATCGCCTGCATCCTTGCCCTTGCCAGGGGAGAAGATACAATCGGAGATAAAAATTGACACGGTTGAATCATTCATCTCATTCATAATCATACCTATCATCTGAGAAATATCAGATGTGCCTCTGTTTCCACCCTTTGCCTTGAACGAGGTAGGTTCAAGCTTCTCAATGAAGTCCTGAACGTCATCCTGCTGAGGCAGAAGATTCGAATTTATGTAGAAGAGATTAAGCTCAGATGAAATCTTGGCAAGCTTGAAGTTTACCAGATAATTGTAAACAATCTGTTCAAACTCTGTCTGACCCTTTACATAACCGTCCATACTGCCAGAGTTTTCCAAATACACGTTCACTACTGGGTTGAAATCAATGGCATCAATGTAAGCTGTAGCCGTATCTTGCTTTGCTACATTATCATTTACATTCCGGGTTCTGCGTGAATCACACCCACTCAGAGAACCTACAACGATGGTAGCCACAAACAGAGTCGCTACACTAACGGAAAGAGTCTTTGAAATAATCTTGTTGAAGACCATACTAATTCATCTACCAGCGCAACCCATACCGGCAATTATGTTAGCGTTCCTTCATACACACAAAAAAACGTAGGTGCCCACATCTGCTCGTCCTTAATTCGGGCCCCTCGGATGGGCATTGCTGTGAACGAGTAGAAAGACACCTACGCTGTATGATAAATACCCAAAAGTGTGCAATAAGGGCTTACGCCCTCTGCACACCCCGGGGATGTAATATCATACCCGTAAGCAACACTTCTGACATTGTTCCTGACAGCAATTCTGAATTTCCGAGGTTCCGAATAGTCAAAAACAAAGCATCAATGACGCTTCTTCAATATGTATGTTAATAGATGTTCATGTGCGCGTTATGCGTGCAAATACATCTAATTTCCTGCAAAAGTACAAAAACATTCGATAATATGAGTGGAAATCTCCAAAAAACTTTGCTATACCCCTATTATTTGTGTAATTTATGGGCGTATGTTATATGGATTTGGTGATTTAGTGACATTTCGAATGCTATTTTGAGGTGAAAGTGTACACTGAACGTTCATCTTGTGTCCTACGAAACGATAGTCCACCTTGTCATGGATGATTTTCTTGACGTGAAAATGGTCGAAAACCTGCTATGCACGATGCCTGTATCACATCATTCCTGTGAGGCATACAAGAAATCACAAAGAGATGACTCGATAAATGACTCTTCTGACCCGATATAATCATTCAATGACCCGATAAAAGAGTGACTTTATCACGCAAGAAAAATATCTATGAATATCATGCTTGCTTCCACTAAATGGGCAATTTTGGCATGTAATTCACTTATTTCGTGATTGTTACAGAAGTGGAGGCTGCTTCTGTAGCCTCCACTTTGCCTCCACTAATGGCAATTGGGGAAGTTAAGAGGAGTTCGTGGACAGTGGAGGCTGAGTGGAGGCTATACAGGTTGCCTCCACTCTTGTAATCAACAGAGAATTGGGCGGTTGCATAGCCAATTTGGCAAAATAGTGGAGGCTATGCGTTTGTTCATATAGGAAAAATTGCGTGAGTTAACGGCTGTTAAATGAACCCTTAAGGGTTTTGCCTGAAACCCTTAAGGCTTTTCGCGCAAACCCTTGAGGGTTACGGGCTAAAGCCTTAGGAATTCCTCCTTATGCCGATTGTGTCTTCCTGATTGTGCACTTCCCCAAAATGCAGTTGTCTGTACACTTCCGCACACGAAATCATTCAAAATGCCCTTCACATTCGCTCTTCTTTTCACGTTCATTGTTTTCCTTTACTGCCATTGTTCGTTAGCGCAACGACGGCCTTTCGCTCCACGTTTTACGAATAAGAGGCTACGGTTTTACGAACATTCGTTAAGGCTGTAACGAACATTCGTTAAGGCGTTAAGGAACATTCGTTAGAGCCGTAAGGAATGGTCGTGAAAGGCAACAGGTACCTACCGAGAGTGTTGCGTGAGGGTTTCAACGGCTTTGCGCAGTGCTTTGTCCGTTGTGAGTTGTTGTTGGAGGGCACCGCGCTGGTAGTAGTAGCGACTGACGATCTCGATTTCGAGGTAGGGTTGTATGTGCTGACGGAAGCGTCGCAGGTCTGTGGCGAGGTCGTTGGTCTTGAGCTTGGCCTCGAGGGCATCGAACTCGGCACGTGTCTCCTCGTCGCGTCCCTCGAAGCGGGCAAGCTGTCGCAGCTGTGCCAGCGCGGCGGCGGTGCGGCCGTTGTAGGTGAAGTCGCTGGCAGCCACGGTCTGCTCGAAGTCGGCATAGTCGGCGTCGGTGATGTGGAACTGTCCTGGCTGCGCGATGGCGGGATGACGTGTCACGTAGTTCGTGACATAGTCGAAATAGACGTCTGAGGCAGCAAGGTCATAGACCATCGTGGGCACGGAATCCACGGCAAGGACGGAGTCGGGCAGAATACCGCCGCCGTCGCGTACAGGCCGCCCGAGGCGTGTGCGGAACTCACGGGTCAGGCTGTCGGGCAGCGTGGTGGCAGCGCCGTCAGCAGTGCGATGGCGGTAGTCATAGGCCTGTATGCAGCGCCCCGAAGGGATGTAGTAGCGGGCGGTGGTGATCTTGAGCTGACCGCGGTAGGGCAGCTCGCGGATGCCCTGGACAAGGCCCTTGCCGTAGGTGCGCTGGCCGAGGATGACGGCGCGGTCCAAGTCCTGCAAGGCTCCCGTGACGATCTCAGAGGCCGAGGCTGAGTTGCTGTTGACGAGGATGGCCAGGGGCATCACTGTGTCGATGGGTTCGGCGGGCGTGAGGTAGTCGTGGCAGGTGGACGGCACCTTGCCTTTGGTGGATACGACGAGGCTGCCGCGCGGCACGAACATGCCAACGATCTCCACGGCTTCGCTGACCGAGCCGCCGCCGTTGTCGCGAAGGTCGAAGATGAGGCTTGTCATGCCCTGCTGCTTCATATCGAGGATGGCATGACGCACCTCGAGGGCACATTTGTCGGTGAACTCGGTGAGGTAGAGGTAGCCGACGTGGTGGGTACTATCCACGATGCCATACCAGGGCAGGCAGGGCAGCTGGATCTGACGTCGCGTGATCTTGATGGCCCGTGGTTTCTTCTCGCCGGGTCGCTGAACGCGCAGCTCAAAGGTCGTTCCGGGTTCGCCGCGCAGGTTCTTGCTGACCTGCGAGGTGGTCCAGCCCTTGATGTCCTTGCCGTCGATGGAGAGTATGACATCACCGGCCCACACACCGGCCTCCTGTGCGGGGCATCCCTCGTAGGGATCTTCGATGACGGCGCGCTGCTCCTTATTATATTTATACGCGCGAATGAGTGCCCCGATGCCGGCATAGCGCCCTGTGGCCATGAGCTTGAGCTCGTCCTGGTCGTCGTCGGGGTAGAACTTGGTATAGGGGTCTATCTCGGACAACATACCGTCGATGGCCCAGCGCACGGCGGTGTCGGCCGAGAGCGTATCGACGTAGAACATATCCAGCTGACGGTAGATGTCGGCAAAGATCTCAAGGTTGCGCGAGATGTCGAAGCCGGTCTGCTCGCGGGGCTGCTGAGCGGACACGGTGGAGAGGAGCATGAAAAGTGAAAGCGTGAGAAGTGAGAAATGAGAAGTAAAACGGGACATGGGGGAAATTGATAATGGAGAATGGACAATGGACAATGGAGATGCACTGGGCATATTTCTTCTTTTTTAAACAACGAATTATACGAATTAAACGAATTTTCGCCATTGGACAGTAAATAGGGATGGTCGCTACGCTCAAAATTATCAGAAAATTAATTCAAAAAATTATAAGAACTGCTATTGGACATACCTTTTGATAATTTTCTTATTCAATTTTTTTATAACATTCTTGAAGTGTCAAGCGTCTCTTCGAGCCGAGCGGAGGCCGATAGGCCGACCCCACACAGCATGACTGAGTCGCTCATAGGACATGAATAATTCGTGAAATTCTTCAAGTGTGAAGCGACCAAGGTCGAGCGCGTTGTCTTATAAAACATCTTCTGTACCAAACGATATATCATTGCTTAATGTGATTAGTTGTTCAGGCAGTTGCGGAGGCGTTCGGGTTCGACCTGTGTGCCCATGACCTGAATGACTTCGCCGGCGGTGCGGTTGCCATAGTCGAGACAGGTGCGGAGGTCCTTGCCGTGGATGAGGCCATGGAGGAAGCCGGCGGCGAAGAAATCGCCGGCAGCGGTGGTATCGACCACAGGCTTCTCGCATCCGGGTGCCAGGAAGATCTCGTCGCCCGTGGCACGGCTCATGCCGAGCGCTCCTTTCTTGCCCACCTTGACGACGGCCACGTCGGTCATGGACGCCAGGAGTCGCAGCGAGGCCTCGGGATCCTGACGCCCGCTGAAGGCTGCTGCTTCCTCTTCGTTGGCGAAAGCAATATCGACATAATCACGAATCAGCTCCACAATATATTCATGGTGGTCAAGCACGATGTTCCACGAAGCCAGATCGTAGCTCACGGTGAGTCCTGCCGCCTTGGCCGCGCGGAGGATCTCGCGAAGCTGGAGCTGGTCCTGAAGGAGGTAGCCTTCGATGTGAAGGATGTCGTACTGCGAGAGATCGACGTTCTTCAACGCTACGCCCAGCTGTGGAGCTGCACCGAGATGCGTTGCGAAGGTGCGTTCGTGGTCGGGGGTGACCAACGCGTTGGCAGTGCCTGTCTGCTCGTTCGGGATGACGGCGAGATGAACATCGATGCCCCGTGCCTGGGCCTGTTCGGCGAAGAAACGTCCTGTCTCGTCGTCGCCGACGGCACCGATGAAGCCTGTAGCATCGCCCAAGACGGACAGCGCATGAATCGTGTTGGCGGCGCTGCCGCCTGTTGCACGTTCGATGTCGAGGCCGACCAGACGCTGGCGCAAACGCATGAGTCCTTTGCGGTCGATATGTGTCATGCCACCTTTGGGCAAACTAAGTTCGTTAAGTAGCTTTTCGTCGCCCAAATGGACCAAAATATCCACTAAAGCGTTACCAATACCTATGATTTTTGCCATAAACTTGAAAATTTTCTGCAAAAGTATTGTTTATTTTTGAGAAAAGCACTACTTTTGCCCCGCAATTCCGAGAAAAAAGCGTTAAAACGCCGTTTTACCCTCGTTTCTGCGCTTCATTTGCACCCAAACGGGTCGAGAAATCTGCTTCAGTAGCTCAGTTGGTTAGAGCACCTGACTGTTAATCAGGGGGTCGTTGGTTCAAGCCCATCCTGGAGCGCTTAGGGCGTTGGTCCGCAAATCTCTTCGGAGGTTGCGGACTTTTTTTTAATCTACATCTTACAATGACTTTTCAAGAACTGGGACTCGTCCCACAACTCCTTCAGGCGATTACGGAGCTGGGCTTCGAAACGCCCATGCCCGTACAGGAAGCCGTCATCCCCCATCAGTTGGACACCGAGCAGGACCTCGTGGCCTTGGCACAGACCGGCACGGGCAAGACGGCAGCCTACGGTCTGCCCCTGCTGCAGCGGCTGAGCGCCGCACCATTGGGCGATTCGCCTTCCGCCATCATCCTCTCGCCGACACGCGAACTATGCCTGCAGATAGCCGACGACCTGGAGTCGTTTGCCAAATACCTGCCCGAAGTGCGCATCCTGCCGGTTTACGGCGGCACGAACATCGAGCCGCAGATTCGCGCCTTGCGACAGGGCATACACGTCATCGTGGCGACGCCCGGACGTCTCATCGACCTGATGCACCGCGGCGCAGCACAGTTGGAGGGCGTGCATACCGTAGTGCTCGACGAGGCCGACGAGATGCTGTCGATGGGCTTCTCGGAGAGCATCGATGCCATCCTCGAAGGCGTGCCTGAGAAACACACCACGCTGCTGTTCTCTGCCACCATGAGCCGCGAAATCGAACGCATAGCCAAGAACTACCTCCACGATGCACGCGAGATTGTCGTCGGCAGTCGCAACGAGGGAGCCGAGCACGTCAACCACATATATTATATGGTACACGCGCGCGACAAGTATCTTGCCCTGAAACGCGTGGTGGATTACTACCCGAAAATCTACGCCATCATCTTCTGCCGCACACGCATGGAAACGCAGGAGATAGCCGACAAGCTGATCCAGGACGGCTACAACGCCGATGCCCTGCACGGCGACCTGTCGCAGCAACAGCGCGACCTGACGATGCAGCGCTTCCGCCAGCACCGGATCCAGCTGCTCGTGGCTACCGACGTGGCCGCCCGAGGGCTCGATGTCGATGACCTGACCCACGTCATCAACTACGGAATGCCCGAAGACATCGAGAACTACACGCACCGCAGCGGCCGCACAGGGCGTGCCGGCAAGAAAGGCACAAGCATCTGCATCGTCCATCAACGCGAGCGCAGCCGAATCCGCGACGTGGAACGGACCATCAAGAAGGAGTTCGTGCGCGGCACCCTGCCTTCGCCCAAGGAGATATGTTCGAAACAGCTGTGGAAAGTGATCGACGACATCGAGCGCGTGGAGGTGGAGGAAGAGGAGATTTCCGACTTCCTGCCCGAGGTGCGCCGCAAATTGGAATGGTTGGACAAGGACGACCTCCTGAAGCGCATCGTCAGCCGCGAGTTCAGCCGCTTCCTTCGCTATTATGCCAACGCGCCTGAGATCGAAGAGATCAATCCCGACGTGAAGGAGAAGAAGAGCAAGGGGAAGAAGGAAAGCGGCGAAGGACATCGCCGTGCCGAAGGCGACCACGAGCCCGAGGAGGGCTACACGCGCATCTTCATCACCTTGGGCAAAGTAGATGGTTTCTACGCCCGCGAGATCATCGGTTTGGTGAACAACCGCTGCCCGGGGCCCAAGATCGAGATGGGCCGCATCGACCTGCGTCCGACCTTCTCGTTCTTCGAAGTTCGGGAAGAAGAGGCGGGACGCGTGCTCAAGGGACTGCGAGGGTTCACCTACAAGGGACGGCACATCGGCGTGGACATCGCGGAGCCCGCAGGTGAAAACGCGGCCGAAGACAAACCCAAAGGCCCGAAGAACCGCGCTCAACGGCGCTTCGAGAAGGCGCAGAGCGACAATAACAAGAAAGGACGCCGCACAAAAACGGACAAGAAGAACAAGGACAACGAGCCTTCAGGCAAGAAGAAGAAAAAGGGCGATTGGCGCCAATTCTTTCACCACGACGACCGCACATAATCGTCAGAAAGCGAAAAAATAGGCAAACGTAGGCAAAAAAAAGACAAAATACTTGACTTCGCCTTTTTGAGGTTGTATCTTTGCACACGAATTTGAATAGAGACTGAGCTCAACCGATGAAACAACTGCTGATAGAGACCTACGGATGCCAGATGAACGTGGCTGACTCGGAGGTCGTGGCCGCGGTCATGAAAATGGCCGGTTACGAGGTCACCGAGGTGTTGGACGACGCCGACGCGGTGTTCCTCAACACGTGTTCCGTACGCGATAATGCGGAACAGAAGATTCTTTCGCGACTGGAGTTCCTGCGTAGCATCAAGCGACGGAGGCCCCTCATCATCGGCGTGCTCGGCTGCATGGCGGAGCGTGTGAAGGAGGAGCTGATGGAAACGCACGGCGCCGACCTCGTGTGCGGACCGGATGCTTATATGTCGTTGCCGGAGCTGATAGCCCAAGTGGAACTCGGGCATAAAGCCATCAACGTAGCGCTTTCGACTTCCGAGACCTACCGCGACGTGGTGCCGCAACGGCTGCACGCCAATCTCATCGGCGGTTTCGTCAGCATCATGCGCGGTTGCAACAACTTCTGCCACTACTGCATCGTGCCTTACACCCGTGGCCGCGAACGCAGTCGTGACGTCGAGAGCATCCTGCGCGAAGTGACCGACCTGCGCGACCGCGGTTTCAAGGAAGTGACGCTCTTGGGGCAAAATGTAAACAGCTATATTGGACAATTGGACAATTTACAAATGGACAATTGTCATGACGACAAAAACAATCGTGGAATTGTAAATGGTCAAATTGTCAAATTCCCTGATTTGCTCCGCCGTGTGGCACAAGCCGTGCCTGAGATGCGCGTACGTTTCACCACGAGCCATCCCAAGGACATGAGCGACGACACACTGCACGTCATTGCCGAAGAGCCTAACGTCTGCCGCCACATTCACCTGCCCGTGCAGAGCGGCTCGGATGCCGTGCTCGCACGAATGAACAGGAAATACACGCGTGCCTGGTATCTCGACCGCGTGGCGGCCATCAGAAAGATCGTTCCCGACTGCGGCCTCACAACCGACATCTTCGTGGGCTACTGCGGCGAGACGGAGGAGGATCATCAGCTCTCGCTCTCGCTTATGCGGGAAGTGGGCTACGACTCAGCCTTCATGTTCAAATACAGCGAACGCCCCGGCACCTATGCCTCGAAGCACCTGCCCGACGACGTACCAGAGGAGGTGAAGCTGCAACGCCTGAACGAACTCATCGCCCTGCAGAACGAGATCTCGGCTCAAAACAATGCCCGCCAAGTAGGAAAGGTGGTCGAGGTGCTGGTCGAAGGCACCAGCAAACGGTCGCGCGACCAGCTCTTCGGGCGCACGGAGCAGAACCGCGTCGTGGTCTTCGACCGCGGCAACCACCATATCGGCGAGCGCGTCATGGTGAAAATCACGAGCAGCTCATCGGCTACATTAAAAGGAGAAGCATTATGAAACGAAAAAAGAATAAGACTTTCGGGCGGATGCAATGGCTCACGTCGTGCATCTCTACGACGCTCGTGCTCTTGCTGTTAGGGCTCGTGGTGCTGTTCGGCCTGTCGGCCCGCCAGTTGTCGCAGTCGGTGCGCGAGAACCTGACCATCACCTTGCTGCTCGACGACGACGTAGCGACGAGCGCTGCCGATACCTTGGCGATGCGTCTGCAAGCACGCCCCTACGTGCGTTCCACGACGGTGATCTCGCGTGAACAGGCCCTGCAGGAAGAGAGCGAGCGCATGGGCACTGACCCCACCGAGTTCCTTGGCGGCGAGAACCCTTACACCTCGAGCATCGAGATGAATGTCAACGCCGATTACGCCTGCACCGACAGCTTGCTGTGGATTGCCAAGGAGTTGAAAGCGATGTGGCAGGTCGCTGATGTCGTGTATCAGCGCGACCTGGTCGATAACCTCAACCAAACGTTGCGCAAAGCCACCATCGTGCTCTCCGTGCTGGCGCTCCTGCTGATGATCATCTCCGTGGTGCTCATCAACAACACCGTTCGCCTGAGCGTCTATTCGCGTCGCTTCACCATCCATACGATGCGCCTCGTCGGAGCCTCGTGGGGTTTCATTCGCTGGCCATTCATCAAACGCAGCCTCGGCATCGGACTGACAGCAGCCATCATTGCCGACGCACTGCTCCTGGGAGGCATACACTGGGCGATGGCTCAAGATGCATCGATCGCTACCATAGCAACTCCTACCATCATCGGGATTATGGTGGCCACCGTATTAGTGGCCGGACTGCTGCTGACGTTAATCTGCACATGGCTCAGCGTCGGACATTTCCTCAGGATGAAAGAAAATGAAATGTATAAGTAGAGATGAGAGATGAGAGATGAGAGATGAGAGATTAGAGATTAGAGATTCAAGATTAGAGATTCAAGATTAGAGATTAAAGATTATAGATTAAAGATATATTATGAAGAATTTTGCATTCGAGAAAGTCAATTACATCCTGATAGCCATCGGCATGGCCGTAGTTATCCTGGGATTTATCTTGATGTCGGGTTCCGGTTCCAACGAGACCACCTTCAACCCCGAGATCTTCAGCGCCCTGCGCATCAAAGTGGCTCCTGCCATCACCTTCTTAGGCTTCGCCTTCATCGTGTATGGCATCATGCATCGTCCAAAAGATAAGGAGGAGTGCGCATGAGTGTCTTCGAAACCATCATCATTGCCATCGTCGAGGGGCTGACAGAGTTCTTGCCGGTTTCCTCCACAGGGCACATGATCATCACTCAAAACCTTCTGGGTGTCGAAAGCACGCCTTTCGTGAAGGCCTTCACGATCATCATCCAGTTCGGAGCCATCCTTTCGGTGGTCTGTCTCTATTGGAAAAGGTTCTTCCGCCTGAACCACGAGCCAGCGCCCGCAGGCAGCACTGCCTTGCAGGCTTTTCTCCACAAATGGGATTTCTACTGGAAGCTGTTCGTGGCCTTCGTGCCCGCCGTAATCATCGGTTTCATCGGGAAAAAGTCCGGCTTAATCGACCGTTTCCTCGAGAGCGTCGAGGTGGTGGCCGTGATGTTGGTCGTGGGTGGTATCTTCATGCTCTTCTGCGATCGTCTGTTTAATAAAGGTAGCGAGCAGACGCCTCTCACCGAAGGCCGTGCTTTCCGCATCGGTCTGTTCCAATGCATCGCCATGATTCCCGGCGTCTCACGTTCCATGGCAACGATCGTAGGCGGTATGGCCCAAAAGCTGACCCGTCGTGCCGCTGCCGAATTCTCGTTCTTCTTGGCAGTGCCTACGATGGCAGCCGCCACCGCCTTGGATGTGCTGCAGCTCTTCTTCGGCGACGAAGCCGATGCCAGCTGGGCAACGCGCGACAACCTGATGATGTTGGCGCTGGGCTGCGTAGTGGCTTTCATCGTAGCGCTCCTGGCGATGAAATGGTTCGTCGATTTCCTTGCCAAGTACGGTTTCAAGGCTTTCGGCGTCTATCGTATCATCGTCGGTGCCGTCATTCTGGTCCTCCTGTGGACGGGCCACTCACTCGTAATGGTTGACTAATGAATTTCCAAGCAGGCGAAATACTCTATATCGACAAGCCCTATCGCTGGACATCGTTCGATGTCGTCAACAAAGTGCGATGGCTGTTGTGCAGGCGTCTTGGCACCAAGAAGCTGAAGGTAGGTCATGCAGGTACGCTTGACCCGCTGGCTACGGGTGTGATGATCGTCTGCACCGGCCGTGCCACGAAACGTATCGACGAGCTCCAGGCAGGCACGAAAGAATATATCGCCACGCTGCGCCTCGGCGCCACGACACCCAGCTTCGACCTCGAACACGAGATCGACGCCTACTACCCCACCGATCATATCACCCGCGAGCTGGTGGAAAACGTGTTGAAGCAGTTCCTGGGACGCATCGAGCAGGTGCCACCCGCCTACTCCGCCGTGAAGGTTGACGGGAAACGAGCCTACGACCTTGCACGCAAGGAGAAGGACGTGGAGCTGAAGCCCAAGGTGCTGGTGATTGACGAGATTGAGCTGCTGGAATACAGCGTGCAAGAGAACGACAGCGCTCCACTCCCCACATCCCCGATGGGAGAGGCCGGAAGCGGTTCCTTGCCCCGCACCGGGATGCGCAACAAAGCGTTCCTCACCTCCCCGGCGACGCCTTCAGACACCGAATCCTACCCTTACATCACCATTCGCGTCGTCTGTTCAAAAGGCACCTATATCCGAGCCCTCGCCCGCGACATCGGGCAGGCACTGGGCAGCGGTGCTCACCTGACAGCGCTGCGTCGCACACGAGTCGGAGAAGCCACCGTCGAGGATTGCCTCTCCATGGAAGCCTTCCCCGAATGGCTTGAGACACAGGATATAGAAATCCTTCAGCCATAAAATCATCAATCGTCAAATTGTAAATCGTCAAATTGTCTAATATATGAAGCTCTCACAATTCAAGTTCAAGCTCGATCCCGAGCGCATCGCCCAACATCCGGCTCCGTTCCGCGACGAGTGTCGCCTTATGGTTCTTCACACGAAGAGCGGTGTCATTGAACATCGCGACCATTTCTATGACATCCTCGATTACTTCGACGACAAGGATGTTTTCGTGTTCAACGACACGAAAGTCTTTCCCGCCCGTCTCGAAGGTAATAAGGAGAAGACGGGCGCCAAGATTGAAGTGTTCCTGCTGCGCGAGCTCAACCAGGAGTTTCGTCTGTGGGATGTACTCGTCGAGCCGGCACGCAAGATACGTATTGGCAACAAGCTCTACTTCGGCGAGGACGAGAGTATGGTTGCCGAAGTCATCGACAACACGACCAGCCGTGGCCGCACCCTGCGCTTCCTCTACGACGGTCCCCACGAGGAATTCAAGGAGGCGCTCTACGCCCTCGGCGAAGCACCGCTGCCCAAGCAGATCATCTCACGCCCTGCCGAACCCGAAGACCTCGAGGATTTCCAGTGTGTCTTTGCCAAGAACGAAGGTGCCGTGACCGCTCCCACCGCCGGTCTTCATTTCTCCAAGCAGTTGCTCAAGCGCATGGAGATAAAAGGTATCGAGATGGCATTCATCACGATGCACTGCGGACTCGGCAATTTCCGCGACATCGATGTCGAGGATCTCTCGAAGCACAAAATGGAAAGCGAGGAGATGCACGTGGGCGCCGAGGCTTGCCGCCTCGTGAACACAGCCAAGGAAGAAGGACGCCACATCTGTGCCGTCGGCACGACCGTGCAACGCACGCTCGAAACGGCCATCGGCGCGGACATGCGCCTCAAGGAATTCGACGGCTGGACCAATAAATTCATCTACCCGCCCTACGACTTCGGTATTGCCGACAGCATGGTGGCAAATTTCTATATGCCCTATTCCACCCTTCTCATGCTCACCTGCGCCTATGGCGGCTACGACCTCGTGATGAAAGCCTACAAGGAAGCTCTTCGCGACAATCGCTACCGCTTCGGCACTTACGGCGACGCAATGCTTATCCTCAATGACTGATCTCTACCTCTCCCTCGGCAGCAATCTCGGCGACCGCCACACGCTGTTGCTCCAAGCCATCGAAGCCTTGGTGCAGCGCGTCGGCACCTTGGTCTGTTGCTCTTCGTTCATCGAAACGGAGCCCTGGGGCTTCGAGAGCGACCACCCGTTCCTCAACGCCGTGGCGCTGTACCGCACTGAACTGTCGCCCCGCGAAGTGCTCGCGACAACGCAAGCCATCGAACGCGACCTCGGCCGGCAACACAAAAGTGTCAACGGTTATGCCGATCGCACCATAGACATCGATATCCTGCTGTACGGCAACGAACACATCGATGAACCCGACCTGAAGATCCCGCATCCGCTGATGGCCGACCGTCCCTTTGTGATGAAGCCGTTGGGCGAGATCGCCCCCGACCTGACAGCACAACTGCTCCATCCAAGCTCCCCATCTTTAATCTCTCATCTTTAATCTCTAATCTCCAACAAAATATGGCTTTGAAAGCAGGCATCGTTGGACTCCCCAACGTAGGCAAATCAACTCTTTTCAACTGCTTGTCGAGCGCCAAGGCGCAGGCAGCCAACTTCCCCTTCTGCACGATTGATGCTCAGATGGGACAGATCACCGTCCCGGACGAACGCCTGAATAAGTTAGCCGAGCTCGTTCATCCCGGTCGCATCGTCCCTGCGACATGCGAGATAGTCGATATCGCCGGACTCGTCAAAGGCGCCTCCAAGGGCGAGGGCCTCGGCAACCAATTCCTCGGAAACATACGCGAATGTGATGCCATCATCCACGTCCTCCGCTGTTTCGATGATCCTAACATCGTACACGTCGATGGCTCGGTAGATCCCGTTCGCGACAAAGAAATCATCGACGCGGAGCTCCAACTGAAGGATCTCGAGACGGTGGAAAGCCGCATCCAACGCGTCGAGAAGCAAGCCCGCGTAGGCGGTGACAAGCAAGCCAAGATTGAACTCGGCGTGCTCGAAGCCTACAAGGCAGCCCTCGTGGAGGGACGCAGTGCCCGCACCGTCACCTTCGAGACCGAGGACGAGCTGGCCGCCGCCAAGAACCTGTTCCTGCTCACCACCAAACCTGTGCTCTACGTGTGCAACGTCGATGACGCGGCCGCCGCCAACGGCAACGCCTACGTCGAAGCGGTGCGCGCTGCCATCGCTGACGAAGAGGCCGCACTGCTCATCATCAGCGCACAGACAGAAGCCGACATCGCTGAACTCGAGAGCTACGAGGAGAAACAGATGTTCCTCGAGGATATGGGCCTCAGCGAGAGTGGCTGCGACCGACTCATCAAAGCCATCTACGCCCTGCTCGGACTGCAGACATTCATCACCGCAGGGCCCATGGAAGTCAAGGCTTGGACGTTCCGACGCGGATGGAAGGCACCACAGTGCGCCGGCGTCATACACACCGATTTCGAAAAGGGATTCATCCGCGCCGAGGTCATCAAATACGACGACTACATCCGTTATGGCTCCGAAGCTGCCGTCCGCGAAGCAGGCAAGATGGGTGTCGAAGGAAAGGATTATGTCGTACAGGACGGCGATATCATGCATTTCAGATTTAACGTTTAAAAGCAATGGAAAGTCTATTCATTCACTGGAACCCCGATGCCGTGGCGTTCACGATCGGCTCATTCGGCATCCGCTGGTACTCGTTCTGTTGGTGCATCGGCCTGCTGCTTGTCTTCCTGTTGGAGCAACGGCTGTTCAAGGAGCAGAAGATACCCGATGAGAAGTTCGAGCCGCTGTTCATCTACTCGTTCCTCGGCATCCTCATCGGAGCACGCTTAGGGCACTGTATTTTCTACGAGCCCGAATATTTCCTGAGCTCGCCGACTCACATGCTCGAAATGATCATTCCTTTCCGCAAGATGGCAGATGGATCGTGGCATTTTACGGGCTACACGGGTTTGGCTTCGCACGGTGGCACGATCATGTTCATCTTTGCCCTGTGGCTCTATTCGCGCCGCACGAAGCTGCCCTTCCTCACGGTCGTGGACAACATCGGTATCGTGACGCCCATCTGTGCCTGTGCCATCCGACTGGGCAACCTGATGAACTCCGAGATTATCGGCAAGCCGACCGACGTACCCTGGGCTTTCATCTTCGAGCAGGTCGATGAGCTGCCGCGTCACCCCGGCCAGCTCTACGAGGCCATCGCCTATCTCCTCTTCTTCTTCGTCGGCTGGTGGTTCTATCGCCGCCGTCCCGAACGTGTAGGCACCGGCTTCTTCTTCGGACTCTGCATCCTGCTGATCTTCACCTTCCGCTTCTTCATCGAATATACGAAAGAGGTACAGGTGTCGTTTGAAAACGGTATGTTATTCAACATGGGCCAAATTCTCTCCGTACCCTTCATCCTCCTCGGAGCATACTGGGTGTGGCGCGGCATGAAGGCTACAGCAAAACACGCCTAATCGAAACATTCTCCAACTATGGCCAACAACAGATTCTCCCAGATAGGCACACAGGTGCAGACACAGATGCAGACGCTCACTCCGCAGCAGCTGCTCGTCAGCCAACTGACAGAGATGCCCGTGGAGGCGCTCTACGAACGTGTTGACCAGGAGCTCAAAGAGAACGTAGCCCTCGAGCGCGATGACAAAGAGGAGTGGAACGATAGCAGCGAAGACAATGCGATAGACGGGTTCACGGCCGCTAACGACGAGGTCACCCTCAACGACCAGACGGCAGACTATGGATCGCCCGACGACATCCCTGACCACCTGCCCAGCGCTCAGGCCATTCCGGAAGCTGCCGTGGGCGAAACGCTTTCGTTCTACGACCAGCTCGAGGAACAGATCGGCTTCCTGCACCTGAACGACCATGAGAAGGAACTGATCCGCTACCTCATCGGTTCGTTAGACGACGACGGCCTGCTCCGCACTTCCTTGCAGCAAATCCTCGATGAACTCGAGGTTTACCATAACGTGGACACGTCTATCCAGGAATTGGAACAGATGCTCCACGTGCTGCAGACCTTCGAACCGGCAGGCGTCGGAGCACGTTCACTGCAGGAGTGCCTGCTCCTGCAGGTCCAGCGTGGCGATGACCACCACGCGCCGCTCAAGCAACAGCTGAAAGTGCTCATCGAAAAACACTTTGATGCACTGATGCTCAACCGATGGGATCGCATACAAAGGAGCATGCAACTCACGGATGCCGAAGTCAAGAGGTTGCAGCATGAGATACGGCGTCTCAACCCACGTCCCGGAAGCTCAATGGGCGAGGCCATAGGGCGCAGTCTGCAACAGATAACGCCCGATTTCATCGTAGAAAACGACCCTTATGGCAATCTCACGCTGACGCTGAACAAAGGGCATGTACCCGCTTTGCGCGTGAGCGATGACGACCTCAGCCTCCTTCAGGCCTATGAGCAACGCGATCCCGACAAGCTTTCCCGCGCTGAGCGCGAGGGGGCCAGCTATCTACGCGAACGAGTGGATCGCGCTCAAGGTTTCATCGATGCCCTGCGCCAACGCCAGTACACCCTGACAACGACGATGCAGGCTATCATCCATCGGCAACGCGCCTTTTTCGACAGCGGCGACGAGACGCTGCTGCGTCCTATGACGCTGGAGGACGTGGCCAAGGAAACGGGCTTGCATCTGTCCACCGTCAGCCGCGTGAGCAACTCCAAATGGGTGCAGACCACATACGGCATCTACCCCCTGCGATGGTTCTTCACCTCCGCCGCCCGCCTCGAAGGCGAAGACGTCAGTGTCCGAAGCATCAAAGCAGCACTCAAGGAGGTCATCGATGCCGAGGACAAACAACATCCCTTGACCGATGAGGCACTGACCACAGCCCTGCAACAACGCCACTTCGATGTGGCGCGGCGCACCGTGACTAAATATCGCGTTCAGATGGGCATCCCCGTGGCAAGGCTCCGGAAATAACATATCCAAATATTAAACGCTCAACCCTCAACCCCAGTGAACAGAACCATTCTTCTTGCCGCGCGCTGGCTTTCCACGATCTTCCGTCCCGAGTTCATGCCCGTGATCGGTGTGGCCGTGCTGTTCCTCTTCACTTATCTGAGCTTGCTGCCGTGGGCCTTCAAGCTGGCTGTGCTGTTGCTCATCCTCTTGGGCACGATCCTGCTGCCGCGATGGACCATCCTGTTTTGGCGCCGTCAGCGCGGTTGGGAGCCCCATCTGTTGCGTTGGCGTGAGAACCGTTTCTTCCCTTACCTTATTTATTTCCTCTACTACGCCTTCACGCTGCATCTGCTCAACCGCTTCCACCTTCCCCACTACATGTCAGGCATCCTCGTCGGAGCACTGCTCATCCAAGGCAGCTGTACCCTCATCAACTCAAAATGGAAGATTTCCATGCACTGTGCAGGAGCCGGTGGAGCTATTGGAGCACTCGTAGCCTACAGCTTGATCTTCTATTTCAATCCGGTCGGATGGCTCTGCCTGCTCATCCTCATTTCCGGTCTTGTCGGCAGCAGCCGTATGCTCCTTCGCCAGCACGACCTATGGCAGGTTCTGGCAGGCACTCTTTTGGGCGTTGTGGGCGGTTTTGCGGGCATAATCTTCTTCTAAGCAAAAATAAATCGGCTTTCGTGAGGTGTTATTCATAAATAATGCTTACCTTTGCAGCCGAAAAACAATGTGGATAGATTTGGGCTGCTTGCAACCACAGTAAAAAATGCTAAAAGAACAACCGAAAGGTTGATGCATTGTTACCCAATGAAATCCCATTCTTTCACAAATTATAAATTGTAAATCATTAAATTGTAAATTAGAATGGGTTATTTATTTACCTCTGAATCCGTTTCAGAAGGCCACCCCGACAAGGTGGCTGACCAGATCAGCGATGCTGTATTGGACAACTTATTGGCCTTCGACCCACAGTCGAAGGTAGCCTGTGAGACGTTGGTCACGACTGGCCAGGTCGTGCTGGCCGGTGAAGTGAAAAGCGAAGCATACGTGGATCTCGCCGAGATCGCACGTAAGACCATCCGACGTATCGGCTATACAAAGGGCGAATATATGTTCGAGGCCAACTCGTGCGGCGTGTTATCTGCCATCCATGAGCAGAGCCCCGACATCAACCGCGGCGTGGAACGTTCCGACCCCATGAACCAGGGCGCCGGTGACCAGGGGATGATGTTCGGTTATGCCACCAACGAGACCGAAAATTTCATGCCCTTGGCACTCGACATCAGCCACCGCATCCTGCGCGTGCTGGCCGACATTCGCCGCGAGGGTCGCGAGATGACCTACCTACGCCCCGATGCCAAGAGCCAGGTGACCATCGAATATGCCGAGGACGGACGACCCGTGCGCGTGGACACCATCGTCGTCTCGACGCAGCACGACGACTTCATCCAACCCCTCGACGGCGATCAGGCAAAGGCCGACCAACAGATGCTCGACCAGATCCGCCGCGACGTCATCACCATCCTCATGCCCCGTGTAGTCGAGAGCATACAAAGCGCCGCCGTTCGCGCCCTCTTTGACGACCACATCACCTACCACGTCAATCCCACTGGCAAGTTCGTCATCGGAGGTCCCCACGGCGATACGGGTCTCACGGGACGTAAGATCATCGTCGATACCTATGGCGGCAAGGGCGCTCATGGCGGCGGTGCTTTCTCGGGCAAAGATCCTTCGAAGGTCGATCGCTCAGCAGCCTATGCTGCACGTCATATCGCCAAGAACATGGTGGCTGCAGGCGTAGCTGATGAGATGCTCGTGCAGCTGAGCTATGCCATCGGCGTGGCAGAGCCCGTCAGCATCTATGTCAACACTTATGGCAAGAGCCATGTTAAGGCCAACGACGGCGAGATAGCCCGCAAGATCAAGGAGCTCTTCGACCTCCGTCCAAAGGCCATCGAGGACCGTCTGAAGCTTCGCGCCCCCATCTACGAGGAGACCGCTGCCTACGGCCACATGGGACGTGAGCCGCAACGCGTCACCAAAACATTCCATAGTCACTACGGCAAGCCCGTCAGCCTGGACGTAGAGCTCTTCACATGGGAGAAACTCGACTACGTGGATCGCATCAAAGAAGCTTTTGCCCTATGAAGATTGCCGTCTATTGTGCCTCAAGCACCAAGATTCATCCAGACTTCTTCGCCGCAGCACGCGCCATCGGCGAAGGGCTGGCCAGGCGGGGCATAGGCCTCATCAACGGTGCCGGACACATGGGACTCATGGGCGCCTCGTCCGATGCCTGCCTTGCTGCCGGAGGCGAAGTGACGGGCATCATACCATCGTTCATGGTGGATCAAAACTGGCACCATACGGGTCTCACGAATCTCATCGAAACCCGCGATATGCACGAGCGCAAGCAGACCATCGCCGACATGAGCGATGGCTGCATTGCGTTGCCCGGAGGCTGCGGCACACTCGAGGAGCTCATGGAAGTCATCACGTGGAAACAGCTCGGACTCTATCTCAAACCCATCGTCATCCTCAACACGCGCGGCTATTACGACCCGCTGCTTCAGCAGCTCCAGCGCGGCATCGACGAGCATTTCATGGGGCCTCGCCACGCCGAGATCTGGCGCGTAGCTCAGACACCCGAGGAAGCCATTGACCTCGTCCTCTCCACACCCCTCTGGGATGCCAGCGTCCGTAAGTTCGCTGCCATCTAACTGCCATCCTCATCTTTTATCTCTCATCTTTAATCTCTAATCTCTCATCTTTAATCTTTAATCTCTTATCTCCCATCTCTCGCTCCATACCAGCCCTCTTCCCCTTCTCTACCGCCAAATGGCAGTAGAGGACTCGCTGATGTCCAATGACACCCTCCTGTTCCGGTCCTCCACGACCCCCGATGAGGGCATTTGGGGCATGAAAGGCTATGCAATGCCCGATATGCCCCATCGTTCGGATGTCATTGCCTGTTCGCTTCTGGTGTGCCTTCTCCTACTTTTCTTCATACATATCAGCCATCAGCGCAGTCTGAAAGAAATCTTCAGTGACTTTTTCCTGCCCTCCAACAACGGCCGTCAGAAAGTCGAGGAGAGCGGCGTGGAATGGAAACGCATCATCTTCGCGCTCCTCTTCAGCGTACAGGGAGCACTTCTCATGATGGTCGTCACACAGCTTACCAATGCGATGCCCCCCATGATCTCTCCATGGCTGTTCCTCGGCATCTGCTCCCTCCTGTTCCTGGTGTACATCACCGTCAAGCAATTCCTCTATCACTTCGTCCATTCTGTCTTTTTCTCCAGAAGTCAGCAACGACGTTGGCGCGACAATTATGTCTTCCTCTTCTGCGCGATGACGTTATTGTTTTTTCCACTCCTCCTTTTACTCATATACTTCCAAATAGACCTTAAAATTGTCCTTATTTCGGGGCTTACATTGTTACTAATTGTCAAAATCCTCCTTCTTTTGAAGTGTTTTTCTACCTTTTTCGAGAAATTTTATGGCATTCTCCATCTTTTTGTGTACTTTTGCACCCTCGAAGCCGCGCCCATCGTGGTTTTGTGGACAATTTTAAAGGAATTTACTAAAGGTTTGTACCTCTTATAAGAAGATGATCAAGAAGATACTGGTTTCACAACCAAAACCCTCTTCGGAGAAGTCGCCATACTTCGAGATTGCCGAGCGCCTCGGCGTGGAATTTGTGTTCCGCCCTTTCATTAAGGTTGAGGGCGTCTCGGCGAGAGAATTCCGGGCACAGAAGATCTCACTGTCTGAACATACGGCAGTAGTCTTTACCTCACGCCACGCCATCGATCATTTTTTCCAGTTGGCAAAGGAACTGCGCTTCAATGTCCCCGAGGACATGAAGTACTTCTGCATCACAGAGCAAGTAGCACTGTATATCCAGAAATATGTCCAGTACCGCAAGCGCAAGGTCTTCTTCGGAAGCACCGGCAAGTTCGCGGATCTGCTGCCCACGATGATCAAGCACAAGAACGAGCGTTATTTCGTGCCGCAAAGCGATGCCCACAACGATGAAATCCGCCTCCTTCTTGAAGCCAAGAAACTGCACCACACCGAAGGCGTCATGTATCGCACAGTCCCCAACGACTTCAAAGGCGATGAGCCTTTCGATTACGATATGCTCGTCTTCTTCAGTCCGAGTGGGGTGCAAAGCCTGCTGAAGAACTTCCCGAAGTTCGAACAGGGAAAGCTGGCCATCGCCAGTTTCGGACCTACAACGGCAAAAGCCGTAATCGATGCGGGGTTACGTTTGGATCTGCAGGCTCCCACACCACAATATCCAAGCATCACTGCAGCCCTCAGCGCGTTCATTGAGGAACAGAACAAGAAAAAATGACCCTACGGGCATTCCCTAAGAGCGAGCGCCTCTGCAGCCGCAAGGCCATCGAAGCGCTCTTCGCGGGCGGAAACCGAGCTTTCTCGGCTTTTCCGCTCCGTGTGGTTTATAGGGTAATACCACAGGTCCCCTCCCCTTCCCTCTCACCCCAAGTTCTCATTTCCGTCAGCAAGCGCCATTTCAAGCACGCCGTCGATCGCAATCGTGCCAAGCGCCAGATTCGCGAAGCCTGGCGCCTCAACAGGGACATCCTTTCCCCCTCTTCGGGTTCAGTGTCCGACGGTTTGTCCGTCGGAACACCCCCTCCTGCAATCGACAGCAACACCCTCCAGCCCCACTCCCTCCACATCGCCTTCATCTGGCTTGCCGACACCCCTCAGCCCTCCGACCTCGTCCATCGCAAAATGAGGAACCTCCTCCACCGCATCACCGAAGACCTAACTCCCACCCCCTAATCTCTCATCTTTTATCTCTCATCTCTAATCTCTAATCTCTTATCTCTCATCTCTAATCTCCAACCTCTCCTCTCCACCGTGTTCCGCCGTCTCCTCATCCTCCCCATCCGCTTTTACCAGCGTTGCATCAGCCCCCTGACGCCGCCTTCGTGCCGCTTTACACCCACCTGCTCTCAGTACGCAGTTGAAGCCATCGAGAAGCACGGCCCCATCAAGGGACTCTACCTCGCCGTGCGCCGCATCCTCCGCTGTCATCCCTGGGGTGGGCACGGCTACGATCCCGTCCCCGAGCAATTCCATTGGTAATCCCCATTCTCCATTATACATTATACATTATCCATTATACATGAAGCATCTACTATCTTACCTCCTCTTCGCCTTCACCATCACGGCTCCCGTTTTCGCCGATGGAAAGGCCGATAACGACACCCTCCTCCACGTCCTCCGCGAGGAGTTGAACGCCGATTTCGCCGAGCTTCAGAAGCAGGACATCAAACCTTACTTCATGAGTTTTCGCGTGCAGGAGTCATTCAACACGCGCATCACAGCTTCTTTCGGTTTCCTCGGCATCTCCAATCAGAATCACTCCCGTACGTTCACGCCGCAGGTACGCGTCGGTACCCCCGAGCTCGATAACTTCAAGTTCAACAACCAATCGCGCAGTGGCACCCAACCGCTTCCGCTGACCGACGCTTCGACCGATGCTTTGCGCGTTGCTATCTGGTCTCAGATGCTCACCGCCTACGATCGTGCCACTGCCGCTTATCGCGATGCCCAGAACCGCCTCCGCTCCCAAGCCGACAACGAGGACAAGGCCCCCTGCTTTAGTATGCTCAGCGATTCCGTCGCCGAGTCTTACTATGAGCCGCCCCTCACCCATCCCGCCCTCACCCCTGCCGAACAACGCGAATGGGAAGAGCGTCTCTGCCGCATCAGTGCCGTCTTCCGCCAGTGGCCACAGTTCGGAGAGGCTGTTGCTAACCTCCAGGTAGAGAATCAGCGAACGCACCTCGTGAGCACCGAGGGTACTGCCATCGTACAGAACCGCATCAGCTACCGCGTCTTCATTCAAGCCCAGGTCAAAACCGACGACGGTATGGAGCTGCCTCTCAACAAGACCTACTATGCCACTTCTCTTGACGCGCTGCCCGCTGAGGACGTCATGATTCGCGATGCCGAAGATGTCGGTCGCCGTCTCGAGGCATTGTCCAAAGCGCCTGTTGCAGATCCCTTCACGGGTCCTGCCCTGATGAGCGGCGAGGCCAGCGGTGTCTTCTTCCATGAAATCTTCGGCCACCGCCTCGAAGGCCATCGCATGAAAACCGGTGGTCAGACTTTCCGCAAGATGGTTGGCGAACAAGTCCTCCCCACCGATTTCCAAGTCTATTGCGATCCCACGCTCACCCACTATGGCGACCAACCCCTCAATGGCGGCTACCGCTATGATGACGAAGGTACGCGCGCACGCAGAGTAAATAATGTGGTCGATGGAGTGCTCAAGGAGTTCCTCATGAGCCGCGTTCCCCTCGACAGCTTCCCTCAAAGCAACAGCCACGGTCGTACGGCCGAAGGTGGCACTCCCGTCTCCCGCCAGTCTAATCTTGTCGTGGAGACGCGCCGTCCCTACACCGAAGCCCAGCTACGGCAACTCCTGCGCGACGAGGCACGTCGTCAGGACAAACCCTATGGCTATCTTTTCCAAAGCGTCAGCGGCGGCTTTACCCAGACAGGCGAGGGCGGCAGCATCAACTCCTTCAACGTCACGCCTCTGGAGGTCTTTCGCATCTACGTTGACGGACGTCCTGACGAGCTCGTTCGTGGTGTCGATCTCATCGGCACCCCCCTTTCGATGTTCTCCAACATCACTGCTGGCGGCGACACGCCAGCGACCTTCATTGGCGTATGTGGCGCTGAGAGCGGCTGGGTCCCTGTCTCTGCCACCTCGCCCATGGTCTTTTGTGCGAAGATCGAGACCCAGCGACGCCAAGAGAAGAGTGCACTCATGCCTGTGCTGGAGGCTCCTGATTTCACCACTCAGCCCTCTGCCCTCAGCCCTCAGCCTTCTGCTGAGGATTCTGTCATCTTCGCGGCTCTCTCCGATGAGCTGCAGCGGAGCATGGACAGCCTCCGCATCGAAGGCCAGCCCGCACCCTTCATCATCGACTACCGCCTACAGCGTTCACGCGAGTTCGACCTCACCTCTTCCTTTGGCGAGATCACTACCATGCAGGTCTCTCCCTGGGCGCAGAAGTTCGATGCCGAAGTCATTCTGGGCGACTATAAGCACAGCAGCTTACGCGAGCCCGAATCGGGCATGAGAGGCGTAGGCATCCCAATGGCTGCGGACTACGACAACCTGCGTCGTCAGGCCTGGTTCGCCTCTGATGCGCGCTACAAACAGGCCATCGCCTCCCTTGAGAACAAGCGCCAGCAATTGAAGAAGGTACAGCTGCCCGCAGACGAGGCTGCCCTCGATGATCTCATCCCGGCACAGCCCGTCACCAGCATCCAGCTGCAGCCGCGTGAGTTTAGCGATACCCTCGTCAATGAGCTCGCCGACTACCTCCGCCGTCTGTCGGGCGTTGCCAGGGAATTTCCTGCGCTCATCCTCAGCGAGGCCAATATGAATCAGCACCAAGCCTACATCTATCGTCTCACTTCCGAGGGTGTACGCGTGGCACAGCTCCAGGACGACATCAGTTCCATCGCCTATCGCTTCGCTTTCGCACGTGGCACCAACTCTCTCTCTTGGAGTCATGACTACGCCTCTCCCTCCGAGCTGCTGGCCGATAGTGCCCGTTTCACCAAGACACTACGTGAATATGTCACTCAACAGTATCAACTATTCCGCGATTCCATCGGCGAAGAAGACTACTACGTAGGTCCCGTGCTCTTCGAACATAATGCCAGCAGAGCCATCCACAACCTCGCCAGCGGCACGCGCCACAACTTCCGCGCCTGGCATCCTTACCTCCGCAGCGACAGAGCCATTTTCTCCAAGCTCAACCGTAAGATCGTAGATGACAAGATCACTATCCGTCAGGATCCTACGCTCACGAAATGGAATGGTCGCGAGCTCATCGGAGCATATACTGTCGATGCCAATGGTCAGGCACCGCAGGCGGTCACCCTCGTCGATCATGGCATCTTCCGTGGTCAGCTCTGTGGCAGCACGCCAGCACTCGGCACATCGAAACCTACAGGCAACCTGCGTTTCAACAAGCCCAACACATGGAACGGAGCCTTGGCGGCCAGCACGGCACCCGGCGTTATCCGCGTAGAGAGCGCTAAGACCATACCCCTGAAGAAGATGCGCAAGCAGCTCCTGCGCGATGCACAGCGCGAGGGTTACGACCATGCCTACATCGTACGCAAGGATGCACTCTTCCGCGTCAACGTCAAAGATGGTACGGAGACCTTGCTCCGTAAACCCACCATCAACATGAACTTGAACATGATACGACATATCAGCGCCCTCTCCACCGAGGAACAAGCCCTCACGACCAGTGAGGACAGCGGTGCACGTTTCACTGTCGTAGGTCCCAAAGCCATGCTGCTGAATGATGTGGAAGTGCCGATGACTACGCCCGAGCAACCCGCCAAGATTCCCCTCACCTTCCCCCTCCACCGCAAATAAAGCATCTTCCTTCACAACGAATTATACGCGCTCGGCTCGAAGAGACGCTTGACACTTCAAGAATTAAACGAATTTCATTTTTCATTTTTCACTTTTCACTTTTCACTTTTCACTCATCCCGTACCTCAACCTCCATACCCATCTTCCCCTGCCCGAAGGCGAGGTCACCATCCCCGCCTTCGGACTGCATCCATGGTATCTGGACGCTCATCGGCTGGCCGATGAACTCGCAACCCTCAAGCAACAACTGTTGAACGATCCAGCAGACACGACAAACTACTCCCTCCCTCACAGGGTAGCGAGGGAAAAAGAGGTTGACTTAATGTCAAGCTCTCCGAGCGACCGAGGCTTCGCTCGACCTTGGTCGCTTGACACTTCAAGAACTCCTAAGCCGAGGACGGACAGGCAGGGGGGTGGGTCTCTGTCTCTCATCGGCGAATGTGGTCTCGACCGCCTCTGCGCCACACCCTATGACCTCCAATTAGCCGCTTTCGAAGCACAGATCGCTCTGAGTGAAGAGCTTTGCCGTCCTATTATCCTCCACTGTGTCCGCGCCCTCGATGATGTGCTCCGTCTGAAGCGCGGCACCACGCAGCCTTGGATCTGGCATGGCTTCCGCGGCAAACCGCAACAGCTGCAGCAGCTCCTCGACCACGGCTTCTACGTCAGCTTCGGCTTCCGTCACCATGCCGAGAGCCTCCGCGCCTGTCCCTCCGACCGCCTCTTCCTCGAAACCGACGACACGCCAGCTCCCATCGCACCCCTCTACGCCACTGCCGCCGGCCTGCGCGCTACAACCGAAGACGAACTACGGGAACAACTGTGGGACAACGTCAATGCCCTGTTCCATTAACCGAAGCCTTACGCAAAAACCTCCGCCAACACGTGGAGGCTCTTCAGCTCCGGGAACTCGGGGACGTGCAGACGGTAGAATTCCGTGACAATCTCCAAAGCACGGCGGCGCATGGCTCCGTTCAGTCCTACAACCTGCATCGAGCGTATGTTCATGCGCAGGAACTTAGGCACCAATGCCGACTCCTCAGGATTTAAATAATGTACGTGCGCGGGAGGCACCGTCGTGAAGGTGGCCGCCTCGAGGTCGAAGAAACAACCCTCATGCCAGTCCTCGACATTCGGCATGAAGCCCAGGAAGCGGGTCAGGTGCAGCAAGAACACGACGTGGAAGTTGGCATAATGCACCTCGCTCTCGTCAAACCATGTCAGCGCCTGCACGATATACTCGAACATCGCCTCGTTGGCCTGCTCGCCGCGCAGCGCATAGCCGAGGAACTCACCCAAGAACAGGCTCATGGCCGTTTTATACGGTTCAAAGGGCAACGACCGCCACGAGCGCCACACAGTCATCTCGCGCGGTTTCTGCAAAGCCGACCGCTGGCGGACGTCCCACACCAGCTCCACCAGCGTCAGCGGTTGCCACACACTGGCTTTGGCACCCGCCTTCCCCGATCGGGGCTGTCGCACGATGAAGGGCACCGTGCCCTGTTCTGCGGTGAACACGCTCACGATAACCTGCGAATCACCATAGCGCACGGCACGCAGGACAAGACCATAGGTATGGATGGTAGAATCGCTCATTTGACACGCGAAAATAGCAAAAAGAACCGAGAAGAAACGACAAAAACAGAAAAAACAGCAAAAAATACACATTTTTCTTCGAAAAGTTTGGCGCATATTGTTTTTTGATGTACCTTTGCACCCGCTAATCACGAAAAGCCCCATAATGGTCCATTCGTCTATCGGTTAGGACGAGAGATTTTCATTCTCTAAAGAGCAGTTCGACTCTGCTATGGACTACACGTTAAACATTAAAATTAAAAAGTAAATGGCAAACCATAAGTCATCTCTCAAGAGAATCCGTCAGGAGCAGAAGCGCCGCCTCCACAATCGCTACTATGGCAAGGCGATGCGCGCTGCCGTCCGCAAGCTCCGCGCCACAACCGACAAGGCCGAGGCTGAGAAGCAGTATCCCGTCGTGCAGAAGATGCTCGACAAGTTGGCTAAGACCAACCTCATCCACAAGAACAAGGCTTCCAACCTCAAGAGCAAGCTCGCGAAGCACATCCAGAAGCTCGCGTAATTCTATTCTTCGAATCCATAGCATCACATAGATAATAATTTTTGATGAAGAACAATGGGCCGTGAGGTTCATTGTTCTTTTTTTATGGCCTACCACGCCCCTATCTTCTCGCACGCATACACGCGCGCGTGAAAAGATGTGAAAAACAAAAAATCTTTCAACCTTCAACTTCCATCTTTCAACTTTTATTGCTATCTTTGCACGCAAAACCGAAAAGAAACTCATCAATGGAAGAAGAAATCAAGAACGGCGCGGACTATAGCGCCAGTAATATCCAAGTCCTTGAAGGCTTGGAAGCCGTACGCAAGCGCCCTGCCATGTACATCGGCGACATCAGCGAGAAGGGCCTTCACCACCTCGTCTATGAGACCGTAGATAACTCCATCGACGAAGCCCTCGCTGGATTCTGCACCCACATCGAGGTCACCATCAACGAGGACAACAGCATCACCGTGCAGGACAACGGACGCGGTATCCCCGTCGATATGCACGAGAAGGAGCACAAGAGCGCCCTCGAGGTCGTCATGACCGTGCTCCACGCCGGCGGTAAGTTCGACAAAGGCTCCTACAAGGTCTCCGGCGGCCTCCATGGCGTAGGTGTCAGCTGCGTCAACGCACTCAGCTCACACATGATCAGCCAGGTCTTCCGCGACGGCAAGATCTACCAGCAGGAATACGAGAAGGGCAAACCTCTCTACGATGTCAAGGTCGTCGGCGACACACAGCTGCGCGGCACACGTCAGCAGTTCTGGCCCGATCAGTCCATCTTCATCGTCCATGAGTATAAATACGACATCCTGGCCAACCGTATGCGTGAGCTCGCCTTCCTCAACGCCGGCATCACCATCACCCTCACCGACCTGCGTCCCGATGACGAGGGCAACACGCGCCAGGACGTCTTCTACTCCAAGGACGGCCTGCAGGAGTTCGTGCGCTACATCGACTCCACGCGCACACACCTCTTCAACGACGTCATCTACCTCAACACCGAGAAGCAGGGCATACCCATCGAGGTGGCCATCATGTACAACACCGCCTACTCCGAGAACCTCCACTCCTACGTCAACAACATCAACACCATCGAGGGCGGCACACACCTCCAGGGCTTCCGTATGGCCCTCACACGCACGCTGAAGAAGTACGCCGAGGAACAGTGCGCCAAGGAGCTCGAGAAGCTCGAGAAGAACAAGGTGGAGATCTCGGGCGAGGACTTCCGCGAAGGACTCACCGCCGTCATCTCCATCAAGGTGGCAGAACCGCAGTTCGAAGGACAGACCAAGACCAAGCTCGGCAACTCCGAGGTGGCCGGTGCCGTGCAGCAGGCCGTAGGCGAAGCCCTCACCAACTACCTCGAGGAACACCCCAAGGAGGCCAAGCTCATCGTGGATAAGGTCATACTCGCCGCTACCGCACGCGTGGCAGCCCGCAAGGCGCGCGAGAGCGTACAGCGCAAGTCACCCATGTCCGGAGGCGGTCTGCCCGGCAAACTCGCCGACTGCTCCGACCGCGATCCCGCCAACTGCGAGATGTTCATCGTCGAGGGTGACTCCGCAGGCGGCAGCGCCAAGCAGGGCCGCAACCGCCACTTCCAGGCCATACTCCCCATACGCGGTAAGATCTTCAACGTCGAGCGCGTCATGTGGCACAAGGCCTTCGAGCACGAGGAGGTCAACAACATCATCCAGGCACTGGGCGTGCGCTACGGCCTGGGCGAGGATTCCAAGGAAGCCAACTACGACAAGCTGCGCTACCACAAGATCGTCATCATGACCGACGCCGATGTCGATGGCTACCACATCGACACCCTCCTCATGACCCTCTTCTACCGTTATATGCCCGAACTGATCCAGAACGGTCACCTCTACATCGCCACGCCGCCCCTCTACCGCTGCAAGAAAGGCAAGATCGAGGAATACTGCTACAACGACCAGCAGCGCATGCAGTTCCTGCTCAAGTACAACGACGGTCAGGAACAGGGTGTCTATACCCAGCGCTACAAAGGTCTCGGTGAGATGAACCCCGAGCAGCTCTGGGAGACCACCATGAACCCCGAGACACGCCTCCTCAAGCAGGTGACCATCGAGGACGCTGCCGGTGCCGACTACGTCTTCTCCATGCTCATGGGCGAGGATGTAGCCCCACGACGCGAGTTCATCGAGAAGAACGCCAACTACGCCAATATCGACGCGTAAGATACGCTTAACCCCACAACAAGGAGCACATGACCACCTCATGTGCTCCTTTTTTGCATGTTTATGGGCCGAAAATGTGATTTTTTACCTATATTTGCAGCCGAAAATGTGATTTTTTACCTATATTTGCAGCCGAAAATGTGATTGTAAAGTATGGAACTGCTTAAAAGAAAGGTCGATACGTATCTTTTGGATTGGAAAAACAATCCAGAGAGGAAGCCACTAATTGTAAAAGGTGCACGCCAGATAGGGAAAACCGAGTCTATCAGAGCGTTCGGCCGAGCCAACTATGAATCGGTTATCGAAATCAACTTTGTGCTCCAGAAAAAATTCAGGGCTATCTTTGACAATGGCTATGAGGTGGATACGATTATCAAGAACATCTCGCTTCTGGAGCCCTCTTGGAAATTTATTCCAAACAAAACATTGCTCTTCTTCGACGAGTTGCAAAAATGTCCCGACTGTGCAACCTCGCTGAAATCGTTCTGTCAGGACAGGCGATACGATGTCATCTGTTCCGGCTCACTGATGGGCATCTATTATGAGGAAATCGAGAGCAATGCCGTCGGTTTCAAAGAAGACTTCGAGATGCACTCCATGGACTTCGAAGAGTTCCTATGGGCAAAAGGTTATTCTTCAGGACAGGTGGAAGACCTTTATCAGCACATGCGACACCTGCAACCGTTCTCGCCATTGGAGCTGGACACGATGACCAAAGTGTTCCGCGACTATATGAGTCTTGGCGGAATGCCCGAGGTCGTAAAATTGTTCATTGACAACGGTCACTACGGAGGAACCTTGAAACTACAACGCCAACTACTGAAAGACTACGAGGAGGACATCACCAAATACGCGAAACAAACGGACAAAGCGAAGATTCTGGCCGTATATAGCCACATTTCTACCTTCCTGGCAAAGGAGAACAAGAAGTATCAGATTACAAAGATCGCCAAAAGTGCACGAAACCGCGAATACATCGGTGCCGTGGAATGGCTGGAGGAGGCAGGGGTCATCAATGTATGCCACTGCTTGAATAACGTGGAACTGCCATTGAAGGGTAATTACATGGCCGATTGCTACAAATTGTATTATCACGACACAGGACTGCTTATTGGCTCGCTCGACGAGGAAGCTCAGGAGGATCTGCGCGCAAACAAAAACTTTGGCACATACAAGGGAGCCATATATGAAAACATCGTAGGCGAGATGCTCCGCAAATCAGGCTATGAACACCTGTATTTCTACAAGCATGATCATCCAGCGCTGGAAATGGACTTCTTCGTTCGCGATGCAGACTCACTGGTGCCGGTGGAGGTGAAGGCTAAAGATGGCGCAACGACCTCGTTGAATAATCTCATTAAGTGGGCGTCGTACCCAGATGTGAAATACGGAGTGAAACTGGGCTATAAAAACATTGGATGGAATGGCCTGTTCTATACCTTCCCCTACTTCCTCACTTTCCTCCTGAAGCGCTTTCTTAGAGAAGGGGCCACGAAATGACAACGAAAACGATAACTATAACTATTGAGGATTCGGGAAAACAATGCGCTAGAATACGCAAGAATTAAATCCCAAAATATCATTGTTCATTCATCAATCATCTATCGACATGATTTTTCAATGAAGCGATGCGGAATGGTCTTCTTAAGTATTTGTACTCTGATCGCACAGATTCTTTCACGCTGCAATATGATCTGTGGAATCTGTGAGATCTGTGAGACAATTCCCAGTTCCATACGAGACATTTTTTATCGCACACAGATTCCACAGATCTCACAGATCTCTCAAGGATAATGGAGTGTCACTACGTGACAGAATTCTTACAAATCTATCCAAATCCTACAAAACATTTCTTCTTTTTAAACAACGCGCTCGGCGCTTGCGACGCTTGACACTTCAAGAATTTCACGAATTTTACGAATTTACGCCATTGGACAGTAAATAGGGATTGTTGAGCCGTTCCATAGGACATGAAAAATTCGTAAAATTCGTCTAATTCGTTGTCTTATAAAAAACGTTTTCGTCTTAGTTGCATAAATTGTGAATTATGCATTGTGAATTATGCATTGTGAATTGTGCATTGTGAATTGTGCATTGTGAATTATGAATTGTGAATTATGAATTATGAATTATGAATTGTGCATTGTGAATTATTGTATTATGAATTGGTTCCTGTTTTCGCGTCGCGTCGTATAGCTGATGTGAATCCATTGCGGCACGAGCTTGCCATCAACGACGCGGGTGTGTTCGTAGATGATCTGGTCGGCGTGCAGCCGTCCCCTGGCGCGCATGTCAGCGATGAGGTTAGCGAGGCCATTCATGTCGTCGGCGCGTATGTCTGCGGCCTCGCCGCGCATGTGCTGCGAGCTTATAGCGCCGCCGACGAGCTTGTTGAGCTGCGGACAGCGGTAGCCGCTATTGACGTAGATGGGCTTGCCGAACTGGCGGCGCAGGGGGTCGAGGACGTGATCTACAAGCGCGTTGAGGTTCCTCACGGCTTGCGCATCAGGCTTGTTCGTTATTCCGTAGTGCTGAGCGGTGTTGCTGCGGCACAATTCATTGAGCGTGAAGTATTCCATAGTAATAATGAGTGTCACTACGTGACAGAAATCGTACAAATCTATACAAATCTTACAAAAATATTAATTGATTCAAGTTTCGCATATGCTCAACTTATGAGGTTATGAGGTTATAAGGTTATGAGGTTCTTCGCACTAAAGGCGAAGCGGCAAAGCCGAGCGATAAGTTGAAATATGTTTCTTCTGTCTATATGATAGCTGTT
>JAEEHP010000221.1 GCA_016280855.1 Bacteroidaceae bacterium | reverse complement strand
CTCCCCCCCACGGGGGGAGCTAGAGAGGGGCTTTACAATCACGGTGCAGACGTGCATGTGGTCGCTGTTGGGATGAGGTTCGCAGGTGAGCACTTCGCCCACGACGAGGCCTGCGAGGCCGCCTTTGATCGTCTGTACTTCTTCGACGCCGTCCACTTCGAGACCTCCCGAGGTGAGGGCGGCTGCTACTTCTTGAGCCGTCAGGTCTGTCTCGACGTACTCACGTAACCATTTGTAGGAAATATTCATTTATAAATGCGTTTTCTTTTATTTCGGGCGCAAAATTACAAAAAACTTTGCAGTTTCAACGCGTCATCAGCGACTTTTTTATTCTTAAAGCTTAAATAAGGTATTAAAAGGGCATATCTGCCGTCGGCGTAGGCGGTCCGAAGGGCGATTCGTCGTTGTTCGCCTCGGGCAGCGGTACGAAGTTGGAGCTGGGCATCTCGCTCGTGGGGAGGTCGGGGCCTTCCGGTACGTCGCCGTTGATGGCAGAGCCGTATTCCACCTTCTCGCCGGGGATGGGGATATAGTTGTCTTCCTCGGGGTCTTGGAAGCGCGCGTACTCGCTGCGGAAGCGTAGGACGACGGTATCGACGGCACCGTTTCTGTGCTTGGCGATGATGAACTCTGCCATGCCTTTCATGTTGCGCCCCTTCTCGTCCTGCATGATTTTGTAGTACTCAGGTCGATGGATGAAGCATACCATGTCGGCATCCTGCTCGATGGCACCCGATTCGCGCAAGTCGCTGAGCTGCGGACGCTTGCCCTCGTCGCCTTCGCGCTTCTCCACGCTACGGTTCAGCTGCGAGAGTGCGATGATGGGGATATTGAGTTCCTTGGCCAAACCCTTGAGCGAACGTGAGATATTGGAGACCTCTTCCTGACGTGAACCGAAGCTTGTGCCCGAACCGTTCATCAGCTGCAGGTAGTCGATGAGGATGATCTTGACCTGATGCTCGCGAACGAGACGGCGGGCCTTCGTGCGTAGTTCGAAGATGGAGAGCGAGGGGGTGTCGTCGATGTAGAAAGGCGCGTCGTAGAGCGAACGGATGCGGTTGTTCAGCTGTCCCCATTCGTAGGGCGCCAGCTGTCCGCTTTTCATCTTGTCGCCCGTGATTTCGCAGACATTGACCATCATACGCTTGACCAGCTGTACTTTGCTCATTTCAAGGGAGAACATGGCGCATGGCACACGTGCATCCACGGCAATCTTCTTGGCCATCGACAGCACGAAGGCTGTCTTTCCCATGGCAGGACGCGCGGCGATGATGATGAGGTCGGAATTCTGCCATCCGCTCGTGATCTTGTCGATATGCGGGAAACCGCTGGAGAGACCCGACAAACCGTTCTGACGGGCTGCCGCGAGTTTCAACTCCTCGAAAGCCTCGTGGATGACGGGGTTGATCTGGGTGAAGTCCTTCTTGAGGTTCTGCTGCGAGATGGCAAACAGCTTGCCTTCAGCGTCTTGCATCAAGTCGTCCACGTCGAGCGTGGCGTCGAAGCAGTCGGTTGACAACTGGCTGGCAAAGGTGATGAGCTGGCGCGCCAGGTATTTTTGTGCGATGATGCGGGCGTGGTACTCGATGTGAGCCGACGAGGTGACGTTGGAGGTCAGTTGGATGAGATAGGTGGGACCTCCGGCTTCCTCCAGATTGTTTTGGCTGTCGAGGTAGTCGCGAACGGTCAGGATGTCCACAGGGCGTTCCTGTACATTGAGCGAACGAATGGCATCGAAGATGATTTTGTGGCGATGGTCGTAGAAGCTCTCGGGCTTCAGCAGTTCGCTCACCTGCGAAAAGGCATCCTGCTCAATCATCAGGGCACCGATGACGGCCTGTTCCATCTCGATGTTCTGCGGCTGCTGGCGTCCAAAGGCATCTTCGGCGGGCGCTTGAGCCTGGCGGGTGCGGGTGCGGGGACGGCGGTTGTTATCGTTAGGCATTTCTATTGTGTAGAAGTTAAAGTTGTTAAATATCGGTTTTCGTAAATGATTTCGTCGTAACTTTGTGCCGGTTATGCAGACACATCAGATGATTATAGGCATGGGCAGCAATACATCCACAGCTGCTGAGCTATTGAAGACAGCCGTGAGCCGTTTGCGTGAAATGGCTGAGGGCGAGGTCGTTCTGAGTACTCCTGAGGAGACAGAACCCATTGACTTCGTGGGGACGTCGTGGTTCACCAATCAGGTGGCTTGGATGTCCACAGGCTTGGAACCCGCAGACGTGGTTCGCCGCCTGAAGCGCATCGAGCGACAAGCCGGACGCACCAAGGCTGAGACGCGGCAAGGCATCGTGCGACTGGATCTCGACCTGCTGTGGGTTGACGGCTGTGTGCTGCGTCCCGACGACTGGCAACGACCTTATATCCAGCGTGGTGTGGCCGAGATTCAGGCCCGCATCGCGACTGACGGGGTGGTGTGTCAGGCGCTTTTCCCGCCTGATGACGGCTGCGCTTAATTGTTGTCGAAGAGGTCGTCCAGACCTACGCTCTCGTCCACTTCTTCCGCTTCGCCTTCGTCAACGTAGATCGCTCCGCATGGATCGAAGCCGGCGGGGATGTCGAACTGCTCGTCCTGCGAATAGCCGAGGCTCGCGTCCTTGTACACCTTCTGCAGGAACAAAGCGCAGATAGGCAGGGAAGCCGAGGCGCCTTGACCGTAGGTCATGCTGTTGAAGTGGATGTCGCGTTCGTCGCCGCCGACCCATGCGCCGAAGGCCAGATTGGGCGTGTAGCCTACGAACCAACCGTCGGAATTGTCGTTCGTCGTACCCGTTTTGCCACCCATCGGGGCGGTGATCTTGTAGCGGTTGCGCATGCGTGAACCCGTACCGCCGTCGATGACGCCGCGCATGAGCACGATCATCTTGTAGGCGCTTTCCTCGCTGATGACCTCGTTGATGCGAGGTGCGAATTCTGCCACGATGTTTCCTTCAGCATCCTCGATGCGCGTGACGTAGAGTGGGGCAGTGCGGATGCCCTTATTGGGGAAGGACGTGTAGGCCGAAACCATCTCCTGAACCGAGATGTCACACGGTCCGAGACACAGCGACATCGAGGGATGGATGTCCTGGTTCATGATGCCGAATTCGTGGAGCAGACGCACGAAGGCCGAGGGGTTGAGCTGGCTCATCAGGTAGGCCGAAATCCAGTTGTTGGACTGTGCCAAGCCCCATTTCAGGGTCACCATCTCGCCGTAGCGGGCACGGCTGCCGTTGCGGGGTGTCCACGTCTGGCCGCCTCCCACCTGATAGGTCTGCTGCACGTTGGGAGCCACGTCGCAAGGACTCCATCCGTTCTCCATGGCCAGCGTGTAGAGATAGGGTTTGATGGTCGATCCCACCTGTCGCTTGCCCAGGCTGGCCATGTCGTATTGGAAGTGCCTGAAGTTCAGACCGCCGACGTAAGCCTTGACGGCTCCCGTATGCGGGTCCATGCATACGAAGCCTGAACGCAGGAAGCCCTTGGTGTACTTGATGCTGTCCAAGGGCGTCATCGTCGTGTCGATGTCTCCGGAGGTAGAATAAACGGTCATCTCAACGGGTGTGGCAAAAGCCTTCTCGATGTCCGCGTCGCTGGCTCCGGCCTGCTTCATGGCAAGGTAACGGGCGCTCTGGCGCATGGCACGATTGAGGTCTTGCTTGGCTTTCTCGCTGCTGATGTTGGAGCCGTAAGGCGCGTTGGCCTTGCCCTTGCGTTCGGCGTTGAAGTGGGGCTGCAGATAACCGGTAACATGCTCTGCCATAGCCTCTTCGGCATAGCGCTGCATGCGGCTGTCGATGGTCGTGAACACTTTCAGACCGTCGGTGTAGATGTTGTAGTACGAGCCGTCCTTTTTCCTGTTCTTGTTGCACCATCCGTAGAGCGGGTCGTTCTCCCATGCCACGCTGTCCTCGTAGTATTTCTGTTTCTGCCACGAGGCATAGTTGGCGCGTTCGGGCTTCTTGGCCATCATCATCGTGCGCAGATGCTCACGCAGATAGGTCGCCTCGCCCTCCTTGTGGTCGGCGCGATGGAAGTTCAGCTCGATGGGTTGTGCCGACAGCGAATCCATCTCTTCCTGCGTCACGTAGCCCGCCTTCAGCATCTGTCCCAGCACGACGTTGCGCCGTTGGAGTGCCCGCTCGGGGTATCTGACGGGATTGTAGTACGAGGGGTTCTTGCACAATCCGATGAGCATGGCGCTCTCGTTGACCGTCAAGTCCTTAGGCTCTTTGCTGAAATAGGTCTTGGCAGCCGATTTCAGACCTACGGCGTTGTGCAGGAAGTCGAAGTAGTTGAGGTACATCGTCAGGATCTCCTCTTTCGTGTAAAGGCGTTCGAGCTGTACGGCGATGACCCATTCGATGGGTTTCTGCGACAGTCGTTCCTCGACGCTCGACGCTTGTGAGGAATACACCTGCTTGGCCAACTGCTGCGTGATGGTCGAGCCGCCGCCAGCGTTCTTCTGACGAAGGATACCACGCTTGAAGATGGCACGCATCAAGGCGCGGAAGTCGATGCCTGAATGGTCGTAGAAGCGCACGTCCTCGGTCGCCACCAAAGCCTGAACCGTTGAAGGCGCTATCTGGTTGTAGTTCACGAACAGGCGGTTGGCACGCGTGTAGCTCCACGTTCCCAGCACCCTGCCGTCGGATGAAATAACCTGCGAGGCGAACTTGTTCACGGGGTTCTCTAATTGTTGGAGATCAGGCATATAGCCTATGTAGCCCTTGGCTATAGCCCAGAAGGCGGCTACCGTGCCCAGCACAACAACCAGGAGGACGGTCCATAGTCCGATAATGACTTTCTTTCTCATAATAGGTGAAAATGGTTTGCAAATTTACGGATTTATCTCAAATCACAGGCAAAAAAAGAAGAAAAATTGCATATTTTGCATCTATTAGCAATCTTTTCACCCGAGAGATTCGGTCACCCCAAACTTTTATGCTATATTTGCCGCCAAATAGAAACGAGCATCATTGTCAAATCGTGAAATTGTCATTATCGTGAAATCAAATAGTCTCGTCACCATCGCCGACCATTCGCGTGAGAAGATTGAGTATCTCATCCGAATGGCACAGGAATTCGAACGCCATCCCAATCGCCTTATCCTTCAGGGGCGCATCGTCGCAACTCTGTTCTTTGAACCCTCCACGCGCACTCGTCTGAGCTTCGAGACGGCGGCCAACCGCCTGGGCGCTCGCGTCATCGGTTTTGCCGACCCCAAGGTCACCAGCGGCACTAAGGGTGAGACGCTCAAGGACACCATCATGATGGTCTCCAACTACGCCGACGTCATCGTCATGCGCCACTACCTCGAAGGGGCTGCACGTTATGCCAGCGAGATCGCGCCCGTGCCCATCATCAACGCCGGCGACGGAGCCAACCAGCACCCCTCGCAGACGATGCTCGACCTCTACACGATCAATCAGACGCAGGGCACGCTGGACAACCTCAACATCTTCCTGGTAGGCGATTTGAAGTATGGACGCACCGTGCATTCGCTGCTCATGGCCATGCGCCATTTCAATCCCACCTTCCATTTCATCGCGCCCGACGAACTGGCGATGCCCGATGTGTACAAGGAATACTGCCGACAGCATCACATCAAATATGTTGAGCATCAGGATTTTGACGCCGATGTCATCGCCGAAGCAGACATATTATATATGACGCGCGTGCAACGCGAGCGCTTCACCGACCTGATGGAGTACGAGCGCGTGAAAGACCGCTATCTGCTCAAACTGCCCATGCTTGCCAAGGCGCGCGAGAATATGCGCATCCTACACCCGCTGCCGCGTGTCAACGAGATTGAATACGCCATCGACGACGACCCCCATGCCTACTATTTCCAGCAGGCGCGCAACGGACTCTTTGCACGTCAGGCCATCATCTGCGACACCCTGGGCATCAGCCTCGAAGAAATACAAAACGATCCAACCATCATCTCATGAAAAGACAAGAATTGATAGTCTCAGCCCTCGACCACGGCACCGTCATCGACCATATCCCATGCGACCGCCTCTTCGAGGTCATCAACCTGTTGCATCTCGACCAGATGACCTCCAAGGTCACCATCGGCTACAACCTCAAGTCCAGCAAGATGGGCACCAAGAGCATCATCAAGATTGCCGACCGCTTCTTCACCGACGAGGAGCTCAACCAGCTATCCGTCGTCGCGCCTAACGTCACGCTGGTCATCATACGCGACTACGAGGTCGTCGAGAAACGTCCCGTGGCATTGCCCGACGAGCTCCGCGGCATCGTACATTGCGACAACCCTAAATGCATCACCAACAACGAACCGATGTCCACCGTATTCCATGTCATCGACAAACAACGCGGCATCATACGTTGCCACTATTGCAACCACGAACAGGATATCAGAAAAGTAAAACTTGTATAATCAAACAAAATGAAACGAGACAACACCATCTTCGAGCTCATTCAAGAAGAACGTGCGCGTCAGGAACGCGGCATCGAGCTCATCGCGTCAGAGAACTTTGTCAGCCCGCAGGTCATGGAGGCCATGGGGTCACCGCTCACCAACAAGTATGCCGAGGGCTATCCCGGCCATCGCTACTACGGCGGCTGCCAGGTCGTCGATAAGGTGGAGCAGCTGGCCATCGACCGCCTCTGCCAACTCTTTGATGCAGAGTATGCCAACGTGCAGCCTCACTCCGGCGCTCAGGCCAATGCTGCCGTCTTCCTCGCATGCCTCAATCCCGGCGACACCTTCATGGGCTTGAACCTCGACCACGGCGGCCACCTCTCCCACGGCTCGCTCGTCAACACCTCCGGCATCATCTATCGTCCCGTTGGCTACAACCTCAACAAGGAGACAGGCCGCGTGGACTACGACGAGATGGAGAAGCTCGCCCTCGAGCACAAGCCCAAGCTCATCATCGGCGGCGGCTCGGCATACAGCCGCGAATGGGACTACGCACGCATGCGTACCATTGCCGACAAGGTTGGCGCCATCTTCATGGTTGACATGGCTCACCCCGCAGGACTCATTGCTGCCGGATTGCTCAACAACCCGTTGAAATACGCCCACATCGTCACCTCCACCACCCACAAGACGCTCCGCGGTCCCCGCGGCGGCATCATCCTCATGGGCAAGGACTTCGAGAATCCTTGGGGCAAGAAGACGCCCAAGGGTGTCACCAAGATGATGTCAGCGCTCCTGAACAGCGCCGTCTTCCCAGGCATTCAGGGCGGACCGCTCGAGCATGTCATCGCTGCCAAGGCAGTAGCCTTCGGCGAAGCCCTCACACCCGAGTTCCGCGAGTACCAGGCTCAGGTGAAGAAGAACGCTGCCTGCCTCGCTGCTGAACTCATCAAGCGCGGCTTCGACATCGTCAGCGGCGGCACTGACAACCACTCCATGCTCGTGGACCTGCGCTCCAAGTATCCCGACCTCACGGGCAAGGTGGCCGAGAACGCCCTCGTGGCTGCCGACATCACGGTGAACAAGAACATGGTGCCCTTCGACAGCCGCAGTGCCTTCCAGACCTCAGGCATACGCCTCGGCACGCCCGCCATCACCACCCGCGGCGCCAAGGAAGACCTCATGGTCAAGATTGCCGAGCTCATCGAGCGCGTTCTCAACGATCCCGAGAACGAGGCTGTCATCGCTGCCGTACGCGCCGAGGTCAACGCCATCATGAAGGCCTACCCCCTCTTCGCCTACTAAGCATCCCCTCTTCGCGTATTAAGCTTATTCCCTCTTCGCGTATTTAGCGCGCTTGAGATGCCAATAACAAAAGAAGAGGCTGTGTCCCACAAACGACACAGCCTCTCTTTTTTTTGCTTGCCAATGTCTTCCTCTACATCGCCCTCCCGTGGTAGTGTGTCAGGCGGTTTTTCCGCCTGAAGCTGTCCGCCTCTACATCGCCTCCCTCCCGTGGTAGTGTGTCAGGCGTTTTTCCCGCCTGATATTGTCCGCCGCGGCGCTATCATCTCTTCGATTCGAGCGCGTATAATTCGTTGTAAAGCCTAATCCTTGTTGGGCAGGCGATTGTCCTTGTCGGGGAAGATGACCTGCGGCTTAAACGTCCGCGCTTCCTCGGGCGTCATGCTGGCGTAGGCCATGATGATGACCACGTCGCCCACCTGAACCTTACGAGCCGCAGCGCCGTTGAGGCAGATGCAACCGCTATCGCGCGTACCTTTTATAATATAGGTGTCAAAACGCTCGCCGTTCATGTTGTTGACGATGTGAACGCGCTCGCCGGGCAGAAGGCCCGCTGCATCCATCAGCGCTTCGTCGATGGTGATGCTGCCCATGTAATTGAGGTTCGCCTCAGTTACTGTGGCACAATGTATCTTAGATTTCAGTATTTCAACCGTCATAGGCTTTCAACTCTCAATAATGTATATGGTCGATCAGTCGAATCGGCTTGGTGCCGCAGTAAACCGTGATGCATCCCACGATTGCCGCTGCTTCGTCCCACGCGTGGACATCGGCCAGCGAGTCGGCATCGACGATGGAGTAGTACTCCACCTCGAGCTGCGGATGGGCGTTGATGCAATCGACGACAAACTGCTGCGTCTCATCTACCGTATGGTCCTTGGCAAAGGACAGGCTCCACTCCAGGACGTGGTAGATGTGGGCTGCGGCGCGATGCTCCTCGGGCGTCAGCAACGTGTTGCGGCTCGACATCGCCAGGCCGCTCTCTTCGCGTACGACAGGGCAGGGCACAATCTGCAGCTTGAAGCCGAAGTCATCCACCATGCGGCGTATGACGGCTATCTGCTGGAAGTCCTTCTCGCCGAAGTAGGCGCGGTCGGGCTCCACGTAGCTGAACAGCTTCGACACCACCTGGCACACGCCGTTGAAATGTCCCGGACGGCGGGCACCTTCCATGACGGCATCCGTCGGGGGATAGGAGAACTGACGCGTATCGGGCTCTGGATAAACCTCTGCCACCGATGGAGCAAAGGCAATCTGGGCGCCGCATTGTTCGAGCAGCGCGCAGTCGGCTTCCAACGTCCGCGGATAGCGCTCAAGGTCGCTCTTGTCGTTGAACTGAGTAGGATTTAGAAAAATGCTGACCACCGTCACGTCATTCTCGCTGACGGAACGACGGACGAGAGAAGCATGACCCTGGTGCAAAGCACCCATGGTGGGCACGAGGCCGACGGTCTTACCTTCGGCTCGGGCGGCGGCAAGTTCGCCGCGCAACTGGTTGATGGATGTAATTGTCTTCATTTAGGGCGCAAATTAACACAATATTTGCCAAATATGGAAGCAAAAAAGCAAAATAAATACAAAAAAAGCTCATTTAAATGACTTTCGTGCCCTTTTCGTTGCAAATATCCGAGATTTTATTTATATCTTTGCAAACTGAAATCATAAATTCCAGCAGGATGAAGACAAGAAAAGTACTGTTCATCACACAGGAGATCATGCCCTATGTCCCCGAGACACAAATCGCGACATGGGGACGACGCATCCCCCAATTCGTTCAGGAGAAGGGACGTGAAATACGTACCTTCATGCCGAAGTGGGGCACCATCAACGAGCGACGCTGCCAGTTGCACGAGGTCATTCGCCTTTCGGGCATGAATCTCATCATCGACGACACAGACCATCTGCTCATCCTCAAGGTGGCCTCCATCCCGTCGGCGCGTATGCAGGTCTATTTCATCGACAACGACGACTATTTCATGAAGCGTCTCGAGAACTGCGACGAGAACGGCCGCGAATACCCCGACAACGGCGAGCGAGCCATCTTCTACGCCCGCGGCGTCCTCGAGACCGTCAAGAAACTCCGTTGGGTGCCCGACATCATACATTGCCAGGGATGGGCCTCAGCCATTGCACCTCTTTACATCAAAACAAGCTTCCGCGAGGAACCCTCCTTCCGCGACAGCCGCATCGTCTTCACACCTGGCGGAGGCAAGCTCACACTGCCCACGACTGAGCAGTTCCGGGCCAACCTGAAGTTCAAAGGCATGAACGGCGACGAACTCAAGGGATTCCCCGACAGGCTCACCCACCTCGACCTCATGAAGCTCGCCCTCAACTACAGCGACGCCCTCATGCTCATGCCCGGCGAGGAAGACCCCGAAGTCATCGCCTATGCCCAGCAGCGAGGACTACCCGTGTTCGGGCCTTTCGACGTTGCTGCCAACGGCGCTTCGGCGGCCGTCGTCGATTTCTTCGACTCCGTGTGGGGCGAGGGAAAGGAAGAGGAGTGAGCCACTTAACGAAAAAAAGTATATTTCCGGATAATGAATAATCACAACGCGCAAAGAGCACTATTTAGCCTCTCATACCTCTTACTCTCATTCGCCTTCCTGATGACCTCCTGCGACGACGACACGGCTTCCATTGGCGTCATTCCCGACGCCGATGTCATCACGTCCACCTCCGAGAGCTTCACCTTCACGACGCGCACCGTACCCGTCGATGCCGTCATCGCCAACAGCGCCAACTGCTACCTCGGACAGGTCGAGGACCCCGAGACAGGAGCCACCGTCAAGGCCGAGTTCATGGCACAGTTCCACACCTCCGAGGACTACACCCTGCCCGAAGCATCCACCATCGTCAAGAACGAGCAAGGGGAGCTGCAGGCCGACTCCGTAGATGTGCGCCTCTACTACAACTCCTACTTCGGCGACGGCACCAACCCCATGACCCTCGCCGTCTATGAGCTCGACAAGGACAACATACTCCGCGAGGATGTCACCTACTACTCCGATATCAATTTCGCCGACTACGTCGCTCCCGATGCACAGCCACTGGCCGTGAAGACCTTCACGCCATCCAACTACGCCCTCACCGAATCCGAGCGCACCAGCACCACCTATTATAATAATGTCCGCGTGCGACTCCCCATCTCCTTCGGCACACGCCTGCTCCGGGCCGCCATGGATCATCCCGAGTTCTTCGTCGATTCCTGGCACTTCATCCACAACGTCCTCCCCGGCTTCTATTTCCAGCTCCGCGGCGGCACCGGCACCATGCTCAAGCTCGACGTCTCGGCCCTGAACGTTCATTTCCGCTACGTCCACAAGGACAGCACCTACAACGCCGTAGCCCGCTTCTCAGCCACGCCGGAGGTCATCCAGAGCACCGGCATCATCAACGGCGACCTCTCGGAGCTCCTCACTGGCGACAAACCCTACACCTACCTCAAGTCCCCCGCAGCACTCGCCACCGAGGTCACGCTGCCCGTGGATGAGATCTTCGCCGGTCACGAGCAGGACAGCGTCTCGCGAGCACGCATCATCCTCACCCGCTTCAACGCCACCTCAGACCGAGCCCTCGGCGTTCCCAGCAACCTCCTCATGGTGAGGAAGGCCGACATGAGCACCTTCTTCGCCAAAAGAAGCGTGGCCGACGGCATCACCACCTACACCGCCGCCTTCGAGAACGCCTACAACACCTACACCTTCCCCAACATCTCGCGCCTCCTTGCCACGCTCTTCCACGAGAAACAGCGCGGCATGGCTGCCGAAGGCCTCACCTCCGAGCAATGGAATGCCGCACACCCCGACTGGAATCGCGTCGTACTGCTCCCCGTAGCCGTCACCACGACCACCAACCAGCAGACAGGCATCACCACACAGGTCAGCGTCAACCACGACTTCTCGCTCAACAGCATCCGCCTCGTTGGAGGCACACAGCCCCAGCAGATGCAGGTGATCTACAGCCGCTACCATTAGCCCCCATCTTTCCGGAATAAAGTAAACGAATCCACCAGGTAATTTGTCGAAAATAATTGATAAATTACAGGTATTAGTACCGATCTATTATAACAACAGCAGCTACAATCCTATTCGACTGTAGCTGCTGTTGCTTTTTTGTACCTAATTCACTTAAATTCTCCAGTTTCGATAGAGATATTTGCTATTCGTCCTTCGTCTTTCGTCTATCGTTAATAATCCGTGTGATACTCGTGATACGTGGAGATTTGTGTATAGTGCAATGACCAGAATCACTGCTATCAATCCGTATGTCAACCACATATTCATAGTTTTATTTCTTTACGTAATATCCCCCCGTCTTATCCGAGTCTCTATGTTCAATAAGGTTTGATTTAGCCAACAAGGCAATATGTCTATCAATTGTAGGGATACTCTTTCCTGTCAATTCAGAAATACGTTTTCTCTGAATACCAGGATTAGCCTCAATAGCCTGATAGTACTATTTACACTATTACTTAGGCTATCATTTCGACTATCATTTGCCTTATCATCATT
>JAEEHP010000220.1 GCA_016280855.1 Bacteroidaceae bacterium | reverse complement strand
TGTCAGCTCAAGCTCTACAATCGCGGTGCCATCATCCTCCCCTACGGCGGCACAGCCTTCCGTCCCCTGACGGTATTCGAGGAAGCGGGGTTTGGCGGCGAGAGTGAGAACAACTTCACCGAAGGCCACAGCGGCGGTTTCATGAAGAACGTCCCAACTGCCTGGAACAACCGCATCAAGAGTTTCAAGCTCAAGCGCGGATATATGGTCACCTTCGCTCTTAAGAAATCTGGCTATGGCTACAGTCGTTGCTTCATTGCTGCCGATGAGGATTTGGAGATGGATCTTCCAGAACTCATGGCAGGGCGCATCTCTTCGTTCCGTCTCTTCAAGTGGTACGACTGCAGCAAGGTCGGCGTAGCAGATTGGCTCGATAACGGTCCGTTGGCTACCCTCAATGCTCAAACCTCGTTCACGTGGGGACCTGGCAAGAATATGTTACCCGACGTGGAAGTCGTGCCTCACCATATCGACGAGAGCTGGCCTTCAGCTGCCGAATGTGGACAGGCTAATTACTCGCCACACTTGAAGGCAAATAACGAGCCTCGCAACGAAGCAGACCATGGCACATGGACGATGGAGCAAATCCTCAACAACTGGCAGGATATGATGCGAACGGGTATGCGCCTGTGTACACCTTCGTCATGGGACGGCAGCGACTACTGGAACGCTACAGGTTTCCTGGCCGACTTTCTCAACGAGATAGACAAGCGCGGATGGCGCTGCGATATCATCGACCTCCATGGATATTGGAACGAAGGCTCGTTCACTACCAACGTCAACAATTGGGCTCAGACCTTCAAGCGCCCTGTGTGGATTACCGAATGGGTTTGGGGCTCGTCATGGGGCAACAACGGCATTTTTGGCGAGGCCTCCAACCGCGACAACCCAACGCCAGCTGACCTGCAAAAAAATAAAACCGTCGTCTCTCGCATTCTCGATAACCTCAACAACAATCCTGCTTGCGAACGTTATTTTTATTGGAATGGCGAAGCCAACTGCTCCAAGATCATGCGGGACGGGCAGCTTACGCCTGCTGGTGAGTATTTTGCAACGATGAAGACCAACGGCCCAGGCTACACCGGGTATGGCAACTATGTTCCAAAGGCTCCACCTATGGCGGCACCGACCAACCTCACCTCCACCTTCAACGTCAACACGATGGTATGCACGCTTAAATGGGAAAGCAACAATGGCGACCTCTCCAGCACAGTACAGCTCCGTCGCCGCGTGGGCTCAGGACCTTGGGAGGTTATTGCTGAATGGACGGGTGCTGAAATCGAGGACAAGACCAACATGAGCTATACCGACAACATCACAGAACCGGCGGCCTACGAATATCAAGTACTTGAAACGGGCTATAACAACCAGAAACTCACTTCGAATAGCGCATACAATATCCTGAGTTCTTCCGAAGGAACAGCAGATGTTCAGTTTGGCACAGTTACCTCGGCCAAGAATGAGGAGATCTACACCTTCTTCGCTCATCCTTTCGACGAGGAACCTATCATCATCTTGGGCAATTCAACCTACAACGCCGTCAACGCTTCCGAGAATCTGATGACCATTCAGATGAACTCCTCGCGCGACAAATACGCCCTCTTCAAGATGCGCTATAAAGAATGGGAGAGCAACACTAGCACCGCCTCGTCCAAATTGACCAGCAACTTCATCGCGCTCAAGCCAGGACGCGGCAAGCTGGGCAACCTCGACTACGAGGCAGGACGCGTCAACAACGGAAGTTCCTTATCGTGTAAGCAAGAGTATGAAGTGACCTTCTCCGAGCCTTTTGAATCCACACCCGTCGTGTTGTGTATGCCTCGTGTGAGCAACGCAAACATCGCTGCTGTGATGTGGCGTGTTTATGATGTCACCCCCGAAGGCTTTAAGGTTAAGCTTCTCAAGGAAAGCAACGTGACCAACGTCGTTGCCGGGCCTTGTTCGTTTGTCGCTTTTGAAAAAGGACAGGGCACGAATGGCGAAGGCATCATCTTTACCGTCGGCGATGCAGAATTCACCTTCTCCAACATCTCACAGACCCTCGACTACGGTTATGAGCTGACCAACCCGCGCCTTCTCATGCAGCTGCAGACCAATAACGACGATGCCGCCGCTAACCTCCGCTACTTCTCCGTACAAAACAGCGCATGCGAAGTTCGTATGATTGTTGACAAGAGCGACACGGACAAAGTCCTTTCGACCAATGTCAAGACTACCGAGCGTGTTGGTTTCATCGTGATTAGCGAAGGCGAACTCGAGGATCATATTCAAACGGCTAACACAACCAACTCTGCCACCGACTTCTTTACGCCGACGGGCATCCGCATCGAACAGCCCGTTCGCCGTGGTCTTTACATCACTCGCGGAAAGAAGATTATGGTGAAATAACATCCCTAAATAAAGGAAATCGCCTGATTACTCATGTATTCATAGAAGTCAGCAAAGGACAGAACGCAGCCCCTTGCTGACTTCGTGCTAAAACACATAGTTTAAACCATTGTTTAAGGAAATGACAAATCGTAGGATTCTTGTTATGACATTTGTCTGCCTGACGGGCATGGGCGTCCATGCGCAGCATACGACCACGGAAACGTTCCGTCCGATGGACGATGTAAATAAAGTTGTTGACCTGACATTAGACAGTCTGGAAAAGGTGAAGACTGCCCGCCCCGTGGCTGGCAGCAGTCGTAAGGACGATCATCCTGTGCTGTTCCTCGTCGGTAATTCCACGATGCGCACCGGCACGAAGGGCAATGGCGACAATGGTCAATGGGGCTGGGGTTTCTACGCACATAAGTATTTTGACGAGAACAAGATTACCGTTGAGAATCAAGCCCTCGGCGGCACCAGTTCACGCACGTTCTACAACCAGCTTTGGCCTGATGTGAAGAAAGGCATACGCCCGGGCGACTGGGTCATCATCGAACTGGGACACAACGACAACGGTCCCTTCGACAGCGGGCGCTGCCGAGCCACCATCAAAGGTATCTCTGCCACCGACTCACTCGTAGTGACACTCAAGGAAGGCCCCAATAAAGGCAAGCAGGAGACTGTCTGGAGCTATGGCGAATATATGCGTAAGTTCGTTCGCGAAACAAGAGCGCTGGGCGCTCATCCAATCCTTATGAGCCTAACGCCGAGAAAACATCAGACCGAGACCAGCACTTGGCAGCCCGTCCGTGTAGCCTCGAATTTCGGTCTGTGGGCCAAGCAGATAGCTGATGAGTTGAATGTGCCTTTTGTGGATTTAAACGAGATTTCTGCCAGCAAGTACGAGAAGATGAGTTCGTGGAAGTTGAACTACCACTTCTATTTGGACAATATTCACACGTCGAAGTTCGGCGCAGAACACAACGCCCGATGCGCGGCTGAAGGCATCATAGCCTGCACACATCCTGAATTAGCACCGTTGAAAACAATGATGGTCAGCCTCAGTCTGCCCACGACAGGCGTGAAGCGTGAAAAAGGTAAGCCCGTGGTGTTCATCACCGGCGACTCCACCGTCAAGAATACGGACCGCGACTCCACGGGTATGTGGGGTTGGGGCTCACAGGCATGGCGCATCTTCGACGAGAACAAAATAACTTACATTAATTGTGCTCAGGCAGGTCGCTCGTGCCGAACCTATATTCGCGAAGGACGATGGGAGAAAGTCTATAACGACCTTCAGTCTGGCGACTTCGTGCTCATTCAGTTCGGACACAACGATATCGGCGAGCTGCACAAGGGCAAGCATCGCGGCGAGATTCCAGGCGTAGCCGACACAAGCTGCGTAAGCCGCGTAGTGCTGAACGACGAAGCCTACAACGAAGTCGTTTACAGCTTCGGTTGGTACCTGAAAAAGATGATTGATGACTGCCGCGAGAAGGGAGCCACGCCCATTCTAGTCAGCCTGACGCCTCGCAACGAATGGCCGGACGGCAAGATTGAACGCCGCAACGACTCATACGGCAAATGGTACCGAGCCGTGGCCGAGCAGACAGGTTGCGAGTTCGTGGATCTGCACAACATCACCGCCGACGCTCTCGACGGCATCGGGCATGAAGCTGCCAAAGAATACTACAACAACGACCACACGCATACCTCGTTGCGCGGAGCCCGTCTGAATGCCATCGGCATCGCCATCGGTCTGAGAAGGAATGGCAGCGAGCTGGCCAAGTATCTATACTAAATGGATTCTACGCCAGATTGCACAATAAAAGAGCTGTTCGCGCGTTATAATAAAGTAAAAAACATCCAAATCTTTAAGCATGATTGAATATATCCGCGGTTCGATTGCCGACCTCTCCCCCACCCTCGCCGTTCTCGATGCTAACGGCGTCGGTTATGGTTTAAATATCACGGTGAACACATTCTCCGCCATTCAAGGTTTGTCTGGCGATGTTAAGCTTTATGTTTATGAGAGTATTCGCGAGGATGCCTACGTACTATGGGGGTTTGCCACGAAAGTGGAACGCGAACTGTTCGTATTACTGACTTCGGTGAGCGGCGTAGGCGGACAGTCGGCACGCGTCATTCTGTCTTCAATGACACCTGCTGAACTGTGCGATGCCGTCACCCGTGGCGATGTCCGTTTGCTGAAATCAGCAAAGGGCGTAGGAGCCAAGACTGCAGAACGCATCATCGTGGAGCTGAAGGACAAGCTCGTGACGCTCGGCATCGATGCCCAAGCTGGCTCACCAAGTTCACAGCCGATGACCGCCGCCAACAAGGAGGTTCAAGACGAGGCCGTGGCCGCTTTGACCATGCTCGGATTCTCGCCAGCCCCAAGCCAGAAGGCTGTAATAGGTATTTTGCGTGCAGAACCTGATGCCAACGTTGAGCGCGTCATCAAGCTGGCGTTGAAGATGCTATAAAAAAAGAAGAATGAAGAGTGAAGAATGAAGAATAAGTTTCACAATTGTGGTTCGTTGGTTCGCAGGCGATTAGGCTTGCGAAGCATACTTTTATTCTTCATTCTTCACTCTTCATTCTTCATTTCTGCGCAAGATCTTCACACCAAACCTCAAAAGACGATTCCCGAAACCGTTGAGGACTTGGACACGACAGGGATTGCCATCAAGCGTCCCGACAACATTAAGCAGGTGACGGAGCTGGACTCGTTGAGTGGCAACTACCGCATTGGCACAAAGTTGGGTACCGGTGGCTTCCTGAACACCCCCATTCTGATGACCCCGGACGAGTACCAGAAATGGTCGCTCCAACAGTCGATGAACGCCTACTACCGTCAAAAGAACCGCGAGGAGTACGAGAGTCAGGGCAAGAGCAAGTTCGATTTCACCGATATGAAGTTTGACCTTGGACCTGCCGAGAAGATTTTTGGACCCGGTGGCGTGCAGATCAAGACGCAAGGTTCGGCAGAACTGAAGATGGGCGGCAACCACAAGAAGATCAACAATCCATCGCTTGCTGCCAACCGCCGTTCGACCTTTGGTTTCGACTTCGACGAGAAGATCAACTTGTCCGTGACGGGTAAAGTCGGCGACAAGATCAACATGAACATCAACTACAATACGGAAGCCACCTTCAACGTCGATGCGCAGCAGATGAAGCTGAAATACGACGGCAAGGAGGACGAGATTGTCAAGTTGGTGGAAGCGGGTAACGTGTCGATGCCTTCCAATTCGACGCTGATTCACGGCGTGTCGAGCCTGTTCGGTCTGCGCACCGACCTTCAGTTCGGTAAGTTGAAATTGCAGACCGTTGTGAGTCAAAAGAAATCGGCATCGAAGAGCGTTAGTTCGAAGGGCGGATCGCAGACTACAAACTACGAGATTTCAGCTGCCGACTACGAAGAGAATCGCCACTTCTGGCTCTCACATTATTTCCGCGACAACTACGACCGATGGATGAAAACGCTACCCACTATAGCCAGCGGTATCACCATCAAGCGTGTCGAGGTTTGGCTGACAAACAAGCGTGCGGCTTCTACGCAGAACAATCGCAACCTCATCGCCTTCACGGACTTAGGCGAAGCCACACATATCAGCAACGTCAATTGGAGCCGAACGGCTACAACGACTAATCCCCAGAATCGTGCCAACTCGCTCTACAACGACCTCAACACGAAATATGCAGAAGCGCGCGACATCAGCGCCGCCACAACTATCCTCGATGCCATCGAAGAGTTCAGCGGCGGCGTGGACTACGAAAAGCTCCAGTCGGCACGTCTGCTCAACACTTCGGAATATACAATCAACTACGCTCTCGGCTATATCTCGCTGAACTTCCAACTGGAACCAGATGACGTGCTGGCCGTAGCTTTCGAATACACCCTCAACGGCCAAACTTTCCAAGTGGGTGAATTTGCCAGCGACCTGACAGACAACACCCAATGTCTCTACGTAAAGGCTTTGAAGAGCACCAGCGGCTCTCCGTCCATGGGCAACTGGCCGCTGATGATGAAGAACATCTATTCGCTTGGCGCTACCTCGACACAGAAAGAGAAGTTCCGCCTCGACGTAAAATATCAGAACGACACGGCAGGCGTCTATCAAACCTACCTGCCAGAAACCCGCCTGAAAGCCACAACATTATTGCGCGCCATGAACCTTGACCGCTTGGACAATAACAACCGCTCGAACGCCGACGGCCAGTTCGACTATGTCGAGGGCTACACCATTCAGAAAGGTCGTATCATCTTCCCCGTAGCCGAACCTTTCGGCGACCACTTGCGCGAATGGATTGGCGATGATGCCATAGCCGACAGGTACTGTTTCGATGCCCTCTACGACTCCACGAAAACCATTGCCAAGCAAATTGCCGAGCAGAATAAGTTCTTGCTGTCGGGACGCTACAAAGGCACCAATGGTGCTGAAATCAGCCTCGGCGTCACCAACGTCGCTCCCGGTAGCGTAGTCGTTACGGCTGGCGGCGTCACGCTGTCCGAGAATGTTGACTACCGTGTCGATTACTCCATGGGTACCGTTTACATTCTCAACCAGAGCATCATCGATGCCGGCACGAAGGTCAACGCGAGCGTGGAGTCGAACGACACCTACGGCATGCAACGCAAGACAATGCTAGGTATCAACTGGGACTACGAATTCTCGAAGAACTTCGTCGTGGGCGGTACGCTCCAGTTCTTGAACGAGCAGCCGCTTACCACTAAGGTCAATATGGGTAGCGAGCCGCTGAAGAACACCCTTTGGGGACTGCACTTGGACTGGAAGAAGGAAGCCCAATGGTTGACGAATGCCCTGAATGCCATCCCCTTGCTGAATTTTACGGTTCCCTCTCAGATTGCTTTCAGCGCCGATTTTGCACAGCTCATCGCAGGTCAGAACCGCAAGGTGCAAGGCGGCGCATCGTACATGGACGACTTCGAAAACACGAAGAACCGCATGAGCATCACCACGCCCACGGCCTGGATGCTCTCGTCCGTTCCTTCGCCGTTCGAAGGGTCTAAGCTCACCAACGATGTTCGCAGCGGCTACAAGCGTGCGCGCCTCGCATGGTATTACATCGACCCCATCTTCACGCGCCGCAGCAGCTCGCTGACACCGGCTCACATCAAGAGCGATGTGCAACAGCTGTCAAACCACTTCGTCCGCGAAGTCTATGAACGCGACCTCTATCCCAACAAACAGCAGAACTCCTACAGCGAAGCCGCCTCGCTCAACGTGCTGAACGTGGCCTACTACCCCACCGAACGCGGCGCCTACAACCTGAACCCCGACCTCGAAACCAACGGACGTCTGAAGTCGCCGAAGGAGAACTGGGGCGGCATGATGCGTAAGCTCGACTACCCCGACTTCGAGGCTCAGAATATCGAATACCTCGAGTTCTGGATGCTCGATCCATTTATCTATACCGGCGACGACCAGAGCTACGGCGGCGAGCTGTACATCGACTTGGGCGAGATATCTGAAGACGTGCTCAAGGACGGTAAGAAATTCTACGAGAGCGGATTGCCCCTCGACGACAACACCAGTTACTACACCGAGACCGTCTGGGGACGTGTGCCTATCGGAACGAGCGTGACCTATGCCTTTAATAATGAATCGGGGGCGCGCACGCGACAGGATGTCGGTCTCAACGGCCTTAGCTCTGAGCAGGAACGCACTTATCCCGCTTATGCACAGTATCTTCAGGAGATTCAAGGCAAGGTATCTCCTGAGGTGTTCGACAGCATCTGGGCAGACCCTGCCGGCGACGACTATCACTACTATCGCGGTACCGACTTCGACCGGCAACAAGTGAGCATCCTCGACCGCTACAAGCGCATCAACCTGCCAGAAGGCAACTCGCCCGACACCGAGAACTCACCTGAGAGCTACGAGACGGCTTTCAAGACTACGCCCGACGTGGAGGATATCAACCAGGACTACACCCTCAACGAGTACGAGAAGTACTTCCAATACCACATCTCTATCCATCCTCAGGACACGTTGGTCGGACGCAATTTCATCTCCGACATCCGCCACCTGACCGCCAACCTGCGCAACGGCGAGAAGGAGCCCGAACGGTGGTTCCAGTTCCGTGTACCCCTCGAAGAATTCGAACGTGCCGTAGGCGGCATAAAAGATTTCACCTCCATACGTTTCATCCGAATGTACTTGACGGGCTTTGAGAAACCTGTCATCCTGCGTTTCGCCACCTTCGACCTCGTGCAGGCCGACTGGCGCGGCTACGAGCAAGCCCTCTACACGGGTCAGGCTTCTGCGCCGTCAGGAGGCACGCTTGAAATCGGCGCCGTCAACATCGAGGAGAACAACGACAAGCAACCCGTCAACTACGTACTGCCGCCGGGCATCAGCCGCGTGACGGATCCCTCGCAGAGCCAGCTCGTGGAGTCGAACGAGCAAGCCCTCTCGCTGATTGCCAAGAACCTCACGCCCGGCGATGCACGTGCCGTGTTCAAGAACTGCAACTACGACATGCGCCAGTACAAACATCTTCAGATGTATGTCCACGCCAACGCTCTGGCCAATGACGTCACGGAGCTTGCCGACGGCGAGACCTCCATCTTCCTGCGCCTCGGTTCGGACTACAAGAGCAACTACTACGAATACGAAGTGCCGTTGACGCTAACGCCCCAACGCTCGAATTATGACACCTACAACGCTCGTGACTGCCGCTCTGTATGGCCCGAGGAGAACATGATCGACATCGACCTCTCGAAGCTGACGGCTCTCAAGAAGAATCGCAACCACGAGAAGAGCCTCGGCACGGCCAGCTTCAACCGCGAGTTCAGCGAGTTCGACAGCGACCGACCCAGCAACCGCATGAGCGTGATGGGTAATCCCACGCTGGGCGAGGTGAAGACCATCATGATCGGTATCCGCAACAATGGCCGCACGTTGAAGAGTGTCGAGGTGTGGGCCAATGAGCTGCGTTTACAGGAATTCTCCAACGAAGGAGGCTGGGCAGCACAGGCTGCATTGAACATCCAGCTCTCGGATCTCGGTTCAGTCAACCTGCAGGGACACATCGAGAAAGCCGGCTTCGGAGGCATCGAACAAAGCGTCGAGGAGCGCAGCAACGAGGACACCTACGACTACACCATCACCACGCAGCTCGACCTCGGCAAGCTGCTGCCGCCCAAGGCCATGGTCAACTTCCCGCTCTACTACAGCTATTCGCGTGAAACCGTGAAACCCAAGTACAATCCTCTTGATACGGACATG
>JAEEHP010000219.1 GCA_016280855.1 Bacteroidaceae bacterium | reverse complement strand
GTGCCGCTCTCATTCAGGCGCACAAGCGTATCGTCATACGACTGCATCTGCTCGTCACCATGCCGGTAGTCATACTCATCATACACGCTCGGATGGTGAGACTTGTTCACATCGCCATTGCCATCCTCCTGCATGTACGCCAGCAACTCAGCATCATCCATCTCCGCCACACGCTTGTCAAATGCCGTTGCTTCCTCTTGTGTTTCCTCCGCAAAATGAGCCGCCGTGCGCTTCACCTCATGCTCTTTGGCTATACGCTCTGCTGCCGACACGTAGTCCTCACCAGCCTTGACGGTAGGCTTATTCGGCTGATCACCAAGTTGTGTGTCGCCAAGAGGCTTCACACTGCTGTACTCCGCAAACGGCTTCGTCTTGCGGTGGCTGCTGCGGATCCACTTCTTGAACTCCTCTTTGCTCACAGGAGTAATGGCACCAAGTCCCTGCCAACCGTCTTTATAGTTGGAGAGGTATGCCTTACGTGCGCTCTCGATGTCGGGGAAACCATACATCACCTTGTGCTCGTCAAAGCTGCCGTCCTTGTTCACTTGGTCAACGACAAACACATCACCCTGCGAGGGGTCGTCAGAGAAGAACACGTCGATGTGGTCGCCGTCAACGCCCTCAGTGCCGCGAATGTAGCCGTAGGTGTTCTGCATTTCCTGCTCCCACTGCTTGCCACTGGCATCAGTACCACGACGAACAGAACCTTTCGGGTTCTCGATGGTAACGTCGTAGCCATCAATCTTGACGTGTCCTTTCTTGTAGTTACCAGATTCTTTCTGTGCTTCGGTAGGCTCGGTATTGGTTTCCTGCTCGGCTGCTGCTAATGCCGCTTGCACGGCATTAGGCTCTGCTTCTACTGGTTCGGTAGCCTCAACAGGTTCTGCCTCTACTGGTGCAGGTTCGGCACTGGGTTCTGCTGTTGCTTCGCCATCTGTGCTGACTGCTGGAGGAGTGCCATCTTGTTGAACGCTCTCTGCTTTTCTGCGCTCCACGGCTTCTGCCCGGGCTGCTTCGATTTCTTTTCGTTTGCCATAATTCTCGTTGATAAATGTGATTACGTCTCGCAAGATGTCCTCGCGGCTCTGAATGCCACCTGCGAACAGGTCAGTCTGTCCAGATACGCTTTGCCTTGCGTTGTTATTGTATAATTGGAGTGTAGTCTTCAGCAAGGTAACGCGCTTGTCATTCAGCACGTCAGCAAGCATCAGCATGGTAGCATTATTGAAGTCTGCTACGGTCTGCAACTCGTCGGGGTCAGCGAACAACACACCTTGACGTGCGTAGGTGCTGACTATCTCGCCGTACTTGGCACCGCCTTGTCGTGCATCAAAGCACAACTTCACGGCATCTGCCAACTCTCCCGGCAAAGACCAGTCGCCACCAAGGGCAATGTTATCTACAATCTCACCAAGTGCGGTGATAACGGTCTGACGCATGGCAGGCTCTGCCGTGAGCATACGCACTACTTCGGGGTCGCTCTCAAAGGCTTTGCCGATGAGCATGTTTTCCAAGAACTCACGACCGACGGCACTCAGTTTCTCCTGTCCGCGAACACCGTCAACCATTTCTGCCAACTGTGCCTGTGGAACAACACCGGCATTGTGCAGGTCATAAACTGCGCCAAGGCTCGCTTCTGCATCATTGTAGAAGTCGCCCAGCGTGTCATAGCCGTTGATAGTTCTGACAATACCCTTGAAACTATCGTCGCTCACGGTCTTGCCAAGTTTTACGGCTTTCTCGGTCTTGTTCTGCGACTTCATTTCCTGCTGGTTGAACTTCGCAAAGGTCTCTGCCGTGTATGGCATTGCCTCATCGGGAACGAATGACACACGCGGATGCTGCATCGCTCCCACCTGTTCAGCAGTGAAGCCAAACTTGGGCGCGTACTCTTTCAGATAGTTCACGTATGCGCCATCGGTATTGTCACGCGCTGCCAGTTCACCGGCCATGGTACGACCGTTACCCGATAACACAACACCATCGTTGCTGACAACTGGAACACTCTGCAAGGCTCGCTGGTCATACTGCCGTGCAATGCTCTGTGTATGTTCCTGCGCGTCGTGGTCACGCTCATAGTCGCGGTCGTTCACGCTGTTGTCGTTGGCATCCATCGGGAAACCGTCAGTCTTCTGCCATGTTTCGGGGTTGTGACTTGGGGATGATGCACCACTCTCATGCAGGACGTAATGACCTTTCAGCGGTGTACCGTCGGGTAGCATGATTTCGTCGCGGTGTCCGCGGGCCTTTGTGGCATTGTTCCACTTCTCGGTAATGGCTGGCATCGGGTTCTCGTTGCCAACAGCCTTACGCTCTGCCTCGGCTTGCTTGCGTGCCTCATATTCGGCTTGTGCCTCTGCTACGGCTTCATCATGGCGCACGGCATTCTCTGCGGCTCTGCGCTCATTCTCCACACGCTGTATATCGTTCTGAATATTGCGCACTTGCTGCCAGTAGTCCAATACGCGCTGCGCCTCGTCAATCTTCTCTTGACGTTTCGCCTTTGCCTCGTTGTACTTCTTGATACTGGTGCCAACTCTTGGCATCTGTGCCGACTTCGCCTTGACAAGTGCGCTCTGCGCTGCCTGTGTCTGCGCTGCAATAAATTCGTTACCCTCACTGCGTGATAGTCCTGCCTCGTTGAAAATGTAGGCATGGGCGCGTTCGGGCGTGGTGGCTTGCCAGTCTTCTTCACCATCCTCACCAACAGGCATAAGCTCTGCCGTTGGCTGCTCAGTTGGTTGTGCAGGTTGAGGCTCAACCGTCTGCACTGGCTCCTGTACTTGCTGTGGTGCGACTTCGGCTTGCTGCTCAACTGGTTGGGGAGTAGTCTCTACCGTTGCAGGTGTTTCAGCAGCGGCTTCCTGTACTGGTGTTGAGGTTTCGGGCTGCTGTGGTGCAATATGGCTCACAACCTTGCTGGCGAGCTTGGCTTCATTCTCATGGTGCTCCTCGCCGTCCATCCAATACTCAATAAGATCTCCTTCTGCATCAGGAACATAATCCATCCTCCCGTTCTCATGGACAGCACGCACACGTCCCATCACCATTGCAGGTTTCTCGCTGCCGTCCTCGTCGCGGATAGTCAACTCCATGTCGGCGGTATAATCGGTTGGCGCACCTGCCACACGTCCGTCTGCCTGTGGCTGTGCTGGCATTGAGGCTTCGGGCTGCTGCGCTGCTGGTTCTTCGGTGATACCATGCCTCCGACGGTAGTCCGCCATCGCTTTCTCGTCTCTGATGCGCTGCAACTCTGAACGCTGAACGGTTGCTTGTGTGCCGTCGCCAAGTGCAACGGTGATGTTCTCACCGTCTGCATCGGTAGCGACAACAACGGCTTCCTCACCAGTAGGCAATACCAACTGCTGACCAGGTACAAAGCGAACTGTACCCTGCGCCTCGTCAATCTGTGCTTGAACGTACTCCTGTCGGCTGCGCTCGATGTCGGCTTCACGCTGCTCTGCGGTTGTCACCTCACCAAGCGAAGATATGCCGGTGTCAGCGGACGGGTCTATCTGCTTACGCTCTCCTGTGACAGGGTTATATACTACGACAATATTGTCACTCGATGCCTTGTCAACCATTGAGCCGTCGGGCATCATCTGCACATTGCCGTCAACGATATACACCTGCTGGTCGTTACCCTCACTGTCTTTCTCTTTGAGTATGGCAGGGCGCAAAGAGCCGTCTGTATGCTGCATCTGCCTGGTCTGCTCTCGTTGCTGGGCTACCATGTAGGCTGCATCCTCGTTGATGCGCTGCACAACACCGTTCCATGCTTCCTGTGCTTCCGCATTGTTTGGGTCGGCAAGTTCTATGGCGATGTCCTGACGCTCCTGCGCGTCGGCTTCGTGTCCTCTGTTGAAAGCTGCATTAACAGGGTCGCCCTGCTCACCATCGTCAATACCGAGTAATGCGGCTATCTGACTGTTACTTGTTGGTGCATCGGGGCTGGCAGGTGCTTCGCCACGTTCTGCGGCTTCCTCCTGCTTGCGCTTCACGTCGGCAAACAGGCGGTTGGCATATTCGCGGGCGGCTTTCTGCTCCTGCTCGCTTCGGCGGCCAGGCTCCTTGCGGATAGCCTTGTCAACATCTACACCAAATTC
>JAEEHP010000026.1 GCA_016280855.1 Bacteroidaceae bacterium | reverse complement strand
GCAGCGCTCGCAGGGTCAGCACGCCGATGCGGGCTACCGTGCCCCGCCATCCGGCATGCGCCACAGCGATGGCTCCCGTGCGTTTGTCATAGAAAAGGAGAGGCACACAATCGGCCGTGGAGACGCCGATGCACACGTGCTTGAGCTGCGTGATGAGTGCATCGGTGTCCTCGAACAGGTCGCGGCGGTTATGCTCCGTGACCTCCGCCACCCGCACGCCATGCACTTGTCGCGGCACGATGAGGCGCTCGTCGGTGATGCCGAGATGCTCGCAAAGCTGCTGTCGGCAAGCTTGGACGTGTGATAGCGCATCGCCGGAGTAGTGGGTGACGTTGAAACCGTCGTAGGGCGCTGAGGCATCCGCACAATGGCGCTCCGTGGAAAAGGCCGTAAGCCCCTCTGCAAGATTGTAGGTCATATCGCTGGTGTAGGCGTTGGTTACTGTTGGATTTCGCTACGCAGATCGTCAATCATGCGCTGCTGCTTCTTGTAGATGATGGTGCCCAGACAGGCGCCGATGATGATGCCGATGCTCAGACCATAGACGATATACTTCCCTTCGGTTTCGTAGTCGGAACGGTTGAGTACGACGTAGAAGAAAGCTGCCATCCAGGCGATGAGCATCGGGATGCTGACCCATATCCAGCGCGCGCCCTGCTCCTTGAGGTGGATGGCTTTCTCGCTGAGCTGCGTCATGCTGAGACGATTGAGGTCATCGGTGCTGATGTGCTCCATGAAGGCTTCGTGATAGACCAGCGAGGCGCCTATCATGGCCACGGTGGCGATACCGAACCAGATGGGAAGACCCATGGTTCCTACCAGGAAGCCGGGGATAAAAATGATGCAGAGCACCATATATACGCGCTTGATCTTGCGATTCAGGCCGAGGCGATAGAGACGCCTCTCCACGCTCTTGTGCATCAGTTGCTCGTTAATGATTTCCTGACGGTTGAGTTTCTCTTTGAGAAGATCCATCTGCTGGCGCATCTCGTCTAATTCATTGGGATTCATAATTGCTTTGGCTTTTAAGGAGTAAAATTTTAACTTTCAACTCTCAACTCTCATCTTCTTCAGCTGTTCCTTGATTCTGAATAGGCGTACGGAGACATTCTTTTCCGAGATGCCGACGATCTGTCCGATCTCCTCGTAGCTCAGGTCTTCCAACCACAGCAGGACGATGGCGCGGTCGAAGGGACGGAGGTGCGAAATGCGGCGATGCAGCATGTCAACCTGCTGCGTATCCGTGTCGCGGTCCTCGAAAAGGTTGATGTCCATGGAGAGTTCCGTCGTGGGGCGGCTGCGACGCTTGCGGTCCTGGCTGATGCACGTGTTCAGGGCCACGCGGTAAACCCATGTCCGCACATCGGAGCGTCCTTCGAAGCCCTCGAAGCCACGCCACAGGTTGATCAACACCTCTTGGAAGAGGTCGTTCACCTCGTCTTGGTTTTGCGAGAACATATAGCACACGGTGTAGATGGTGCTCTTCTGCTCGCGAACCAGTCGGCTGAATGTCTGTTCTTGTTGTTCCATTGTCTGTCTGTTGAATCAAGTTTCTACTCCTTAGACGCAAGGATGGCAGAAAAACTACACGCAGATGCAATTTTTTTGCAAAAATAGGTATTTAACCTTTAAGTCGGGTCGAAAACACCTCTTTTTTTCATCTGAAGGCCACATTGAGACCCATTATGAAGAATTTGGCACAGAAGGAGAAGCTTTTTACGGAAGTTTTTCGTTACTTTGCAGCCGGAATGAACGAAGACGATGACAATTCATAATTCACCGCTCGGCTCGAAGAGACGCTTGACACTTCAAGAATGCACAATTCACAATTCATAATTCACCGCTCGGCTCGAAGAGACGCTTGACACTTCAAGAATGCACAATTCATAATTCATGAAACGAAGACGATAACGATAACTAACAACTCGTCAACTTGTCAACTCGTCAACTCGTCAACTAAAAAACGATAACGATAACTAACAACTCGTCAACTTGTCAACTCGTCAACTCGTCAACTAAAAAACGAAAACGAAAACGATAACAAATAATAGATCATCATGAAACGGGTTCTTTTCTTCCTTCTTTCGTGCTGCGCCACGATGGCGATGGCACAGCAGTCGCCAAACGGCAAGATAACGGTTGAACCACACGGGCAGACGCTGGCAGTACGCTTCCAGCAGCAGTCCGTCATTGAGGTGACGACGGCCGTGGACGTGTCAACGCTCAGCCAGTGTGAGCCGCAGCGCATCACGACCGACTACGAGATGGTGGCAGGCAAACGACGCCACTGCACCAACGAGGCCAACGAGTATCACTGCGGTCAGCTGGTGCTGCGTATCTACAACGACGGCCTCGCGTTCCGCTTCGAGAAACCACGTGCCGTGGGTTCTGTGTCCGACGGTTCGTCCGTCGGCCCCACCCCGAACGCGACATCGACGACCTACCGCATCGCCGAGGGCACACCACGATGGATGCAGCAATGGTCTGAGGCCTACGAAGGCTTCTACCCCTTCAGCACTACGGCCAAGGTGCCGCCTGTGCCCAGCTTCAGCGGCATCTTCAAGTCGGACGAGGGCTATTGCAACCGATGGGGATACCCGGCACTGCTGGAACCCGCCCAAGGCGTCTTTGCCCTCATCACCGAAGCCAACATCGAACGCGGCCAGAGTGCATCCTGCCTCTACAACGACGGCGAGCTATTCCGTGTCGTCGAGGATAAACGCGAGGGCCAAGCGACATACGAACACACGCCGTGGAGGGTGGTCATCGTCGGCACGCTGGCCGACATCGTGCAATCGACGCTCGTCACTGACGTAGCCGAACCGTGTCAGCTGGACGACATCAGCTGGATTGAACCCGGCGTCGTGTCGTGGGTCTATTGGGCCTATAACCATGGCTCCAACGACTACAATATCATCAAACGATATGTGGACATGGCCGCCACGCTGCACCTGCCCTACGTGCTCATCGATGCCGAATGGGACGAGATGCGCGATGGTAAGACCATCGAGGATGCCATCGCTTATGCACGGGAGAAAGGCATCAAGCCGATGATCTGGTACAACTCCAGCATAGGATGGGTGAATGGAGCACCGGGACCGAAGTATAGGCTGAACAAAGCCGAAGACCGCGAGCGCGAGTTTGCGTGGTGCCAGCAGTTGGGCGTGGCCGGCGTGAAGGTGGACTTCTTCTCGGGCGACAACCAGAGGAATATGGACTATTGCCTGGACCTCCTGGCATGCGCCGCACGGCATCATCTACTGATCAACTTCCACGGCGCCACCATCCCCCGCGGCTGGCAGCGCACGTGGCCCAACCTGCTCTCCACCGAGGCCGTCTATGGTGCTGAGTGGTACAACAATGTTGGTACCTTCACCGCCAAGGCCGCCTGTCACAACGCCACCCTACCCTTCACGCGCAACGTCATCGGACCGATGGACTATACGCCCTGCGCCTTCACCGACTCTCAGCATCCTCACATCACGACCCATGCCCACGAGCTGGCACTGACGGTGCTCTTCGAGAGCGGTCTGCAGCACTTGGCCGACCGTCCCGAAAGCTTCCTCACGCAGCCGCAGGACGTACAGGATTTCCTCAGCCAGCTCCCTGCAGCATGGGACGAGACGCGCTACGTGAGCGGCTATCCCGGCCGAAGCGCCGTACTGGCCCGTCGAAGCGGATCCACTTGGTACATAGCCGGTATCAATGGCACCGACGAAAGCGCCACGCTCGACTGCGACCTCACCTTCATCGGACGCTACCGACAAGCCACGCTGTTTGCCGACAGCGGCAACGCCGATTCGCCGTGGACGATTACCAAACCGAAGCAACTGCCCAAGTCCGTCACCTGCCAGCCACGCGGCGGCTTCGTCTGCATCATTTCGGCCTCCAAGTAAACCGTTAGAGCGGCCGCCTTTCCTCTATACCTTTAAAAAGAGTATTTATTTATTCATTG
>JAEEHP010000218.1 GCA_016280855.1 Bacteroidaceae bacterium | reverse complement strand
GTGCCTCCTTGAGCTTTTCAAGCCGGTTCACAAACTTCTCGCTCACCGTACAGGCGAAGGCTCCCACCCAGTCACGAACGTAATCGCAAAGTGCCAGACAGGTGCCCATGTCCTTCTGCTGACGGGGTGTCGGAATGTCGAGTGTCTGATTGCAGCAGGGGCAATCCGGCTCATGGTCGTTGTGGCGAAGGGTTACACGAATCCGGTCCTCAAGTCCCACAGCGGGATAGAATGCCTGCGTGACACGCACAGCATATTCCTGTCCTTCGGCAATCTGTGCCAGGAGATGATCGGCATCGCGACGAAGCTTCCTGCCTTCCTCGCTGTCCTCCTTCACGCGCCAGGCCCAGAAGAAATATAGCCAGTCGATGTGTGGAATCAGGTCGCGCACCAGAATCGGTTCGAGCACCTTGGAACCCGAAAATGGTGGAGTAACCTCGGGATATTTGCTCCAATCCACCTTCAGACGACGCTCCAGGGGCGAAGCTTCGCCCAACGTGCGGCTGGTCTGTTCGTGCACCTTCTCGCGCAACTGGCGCTGGTTCTGCTGCTGACGGATACGTTCCTGTTCGGCGCGATTGGCTGCAATCACTTCCTCTCGAAGAGCAGGATCAAGCAGCTTCATCGCCAGTACCGGATTGCTGACAGCATCGCGTACATGGAATACGGGACCCTCGTAGCAGGGGGCAATCTTCACGGCCGTATGGATAGGCGAGGTGGTAGCGCCTCCCACAATCAGCGGGATATCCAGTCCTTCGGCCTGCATGGCACGGGCAACGACACACATCTCCTCGAGGCTGGGCGTAATGAGGCCGGAAAGGCAGACGATGTCGATGGGCTGCGTGTGGATGGTGTCGATGATCTTCTCAACCGGAACCATCACGCCGAGATCAACCACCTCGAACCCGTTGCACGCAAGAATAACGCCAACAATGTTCTTGCCGATGTCGTGCACATCGCCCTTCACGGTCGCTATCAGGATACGGCCGCGCGAAGAAGTTTTCGCAGATACGTCGGATGTTTGCTCGCTCTTGATGAACGGGTCGAGCAGCTCGACAGCCTTCTTCATCGTGCGTGCTGTCTTGACAACCTGGGGCAGGAACATCTTTCCTTCGCCAAAGAGACGTCCCACCTCGTTCATGCCCGCCATCAAGGGGCCAGAAATGATCGAAAGGGGCGATTCGCCACGTCCAAGGAGTTCCCTGAGGTCGGCTTCGAGTGTCGTGGTTGTGCCATTCAGCAAGGCAAGCTGCAGACGATGTTCGGGGGTGTCGGCCTCGGGATTCTGCGAAGAGGAAGGAGCAGCAGGCTCCACGGTCATCTTTTCGGCAGGTTGCGAAGAACCGGAGAACAAGGCCTTCGGATCATATTTCACACCTGCCTCTTTCGCTGCCGCCTGTGCTGCATTCATCTTCTGAGCCAGCGCGATAAGTTCCTCGCTTGCATCGTCGGTCGTGTTGAGAATCACCTCCGTGATAGCCATGCGCAATTCGAGGGGAATCGTCTTGTAGGGGACAGCCGTCGCCGGATTCAGGATGGCCATGCCCATGCCGTTTGCGATGGCATGATGGAGGAAAACGGCGTGCATCGACTCGCGCAGATAGTTGTTTCCACGGAAGGCGAACGACAGGTTCGACAAGCCGCCCGAGACACGCGCTCCCGGCAGGTTGTCGGTCACCCAACGAGTCGCACGAATGAAGTCCTGGGCATAGGCAGCATGTTCAGGCATACCCGTAGCGATGGTCAGCACATTGGGGTCGAAGATGATGTCTTCGGGCGCAAAGCCCACCTCTTCAGTAAGCAACCTGTACATGCGCTGACAAACCTTGATGCGACGTTCGTAGTCGGTGGCCTGTCCTTCCTCGTCGAAGCACATGGCGATGACGGCGGCACCCAGGCGCTTCACGACGCGGGCCTTCGCCACGAAATCCTCCTCCCCCATCTTCAAGCTGATGGAGTTGACGATACCCTTGCCCTGGCAGCACTTCAACCCGGCTTCGATGACCTCGAACCGGGAACTGTCAATCATGATGGGCACTCGGCAGATGGCCGGATCGGATGCCAGCAGATTGAGGAAGGTCTGCACCTCCTGCCTGGCATCGAGCAGGCCGTCGTCCATATTGACATCGATGACCATGGCTCCGTCCTCCACCTGCTTGCGGGCAATGTCGAGTGCCTCGTCGTAGTGTTTCTCGCTGATGAGTCGCAGGAACTTCCTGCTGCCTGCCACATTGCAGCGCTCACCCACCTTGACAAATGTCCTCGAATCGGCTTCGAGCAAAGACAGGCCCGAGAGCCGTAAGGGCTGCACGCCGTCCCGCGACTTGGGAACACGTCTGGCATACGAGGCCGGCAGGCTGTCCAGCATCCTGCGCATGGCAGCGATGTGTGCGGGTGTGGTGCCACAGCATCCTCCTATCATATTGACCAGGTGCTCCTCCAGATAGGGAGCCATCTGACGCACCATGTCCTCGGGCGTATCCTCGTAGGCGCCGAATGCATTGGGAAGTCCCG
>JAEEHP010000217.1 GCA_016280855.1 Bacteroidaceae bacterium | reverse complement strand
GCCAGCTTGTTCATACCCGAGATCACGTTCTGATCGGCCCCTCGCCCCATAGCACCGCTGTCTATGTAGCGTTGCGCTGCGTCTGCCCCTTGCCAAATTTCTCTATGCTGCACAACAATCTTTGTGTTCGGATTTACGCCGAATGTGTGAACGTCTTTGCGTTTCAGAGACGTGGCACTCCCAGACGATTGTGCAAGTCTTGCGATAGAGAGCGCTTGTTGCCTGGCAGCTTCAAGTTGCTTTTTTGTTGCACCTGTGACCGAGGTTCCTTTGAGTGATGCCATAAAGCCCTCCTACGGCTGTTGAAGTATTCTATTTGCGTCTACATACGTCTCGCCTTTTACATACTTGTTGATCGTCTCTTCTGTGAACGCAAACACACCCGACGACCTACCCGTCCTATCGACGTTGGCGTCCGTCTCGTTGTCGAGTGGTTCGGTCTTTACGAGGTCTGTCACTTTACCCTCGCTCAGTGTTTGTGTGAGACGTTCGACTGTCCCGTCGCCTTTCGGCATATACCCGACCTCTTCTCCGGGCGCCGACAATGTGCTTGCCGAGGGATAGATGCCTTCCACCGTGGCGAAGTATTCCTTGTAGGAGGTCTCTATGGTGTTTTGTTTGGGCACAAGCCAGCTCTGGTTCGCCCTATACCAAACGTCAACATTCGTGCCTTTTACGATGGGGCGTAGCACATAGCATTCTGGCTGCCACACCACATGTTTGAGTCGCATTTCGACCATCCATATCCACTCGTAGTTTGCGCCGACCGGCTCTATCCCTCGATCTCCCACGCTTTGCTCGATGTAATACATCCCTATGTTGTTCACAACCTTTAGCTTCTCACACCATGCGTTGTGATTGAGTTTCGTGTCAATAAATCGTTGTGCGGTGTCTTTGTAAAATTGCGTCATTTCCTGCACGTATCCGCCGCCGTCGTTGGTGATGACGTTGGATTGCGCTTGCGTTGTGCCGAACGCGTTTTGAAACATACCATTTCCGGGCAATTTGACGTAACGCGCTTCTACGCTCCTGCGTATTCCGATGGCTTCGTTTCGAACGATGCTCTTTATCGCCTTTTGAATGTGCGTTGCGGCTGCGATACCGTATCGCACTACAATCGGTACTACTATTGCGTCTCTCGGGGCGTTCGCAACCCTGCGATATTGGACAGTGACCGTGTAGTTGGGTGCAGTGTGAACTTCGTCGCCGAACGGTTCGGCTTGTTTGAACGCCTGATTGAATTTCGTGAGATCGAGTATTCCGTATTTTTCGCCTGCTATGCGTCGAAACACACCGATTAGCTCCGGATGCCAGACACGCGCGCCGTCGTAATTACGCGGGTCTTTTATCCCAAACGCCATGATCGCCTTGCCGTTTCCTCCGCGTATACTCGGTTTTCCTGGGGTACCGGGGGTGGTGGGTGTGCGTTCGGTCATAACAAGTTCGCCCGTTCGGACTTTCGGCTCTTTCCACTCGATCAATTCGAGCTTGTAGTCGATATCGTCGTGCGGGTTCATCTTGTAACTGAACGACTTGATACACCAAAACTCCCCGTTGTGTTTGATGCGCTCGGGGCTGCTAGAGTCGTAAAGCGCGAACGGCACCTTGAAGCGCATGAGGGTGTTGATGTAGTCTACGAACGACTGTTGTGTCGAGACGCCGTCCCATTTTTTATCCTGCGACCAATTGTGAAACGCCCTCTCATAAATGTCTTTTGGGATATAACTCTCGACACTCAAGGTCCACAAGCCGGGCAGATTGCGTTGGAGCATTCCGCCGTTCGTGATACTGTACGCCTCGCGATGATCCGCGCTCCTACCATATTCAAGAGACGCGGGAGACACGGGTATGGGCATGAAGTAGCCGTATGCGTTAAGTAACTCTTCTACGTTCTTCCCTTTCGAGACAACCGTTTGCACCGGATACAGATAGAGTCTTGTGTATGTCGTCGGCGCGCCACCCGCGGTCCACATCATGTTAGCTTGCGGAGCGCGCTGCAAGTCTTCCCATACAGACAAGAAGTAGTAATCGCCGAATTTTTCGAGCTGCTTCGCCATACACCCTCCTAGTATGCCACATTCATCGTCGCAATACGAACATTGTCTCTGAGGTCTCGCATGAATTGATCGTACTCCACGCCGCTCTTTATCGTGCCGACGTTGGCGACGATATTTGGCGTGACACGAGTTACCCTATTCACAATCATACGTCCTGATACCTGTTTAAGCAACTCCAATTGAATTGCCGTGAGCTTCGCGCCGTTGCGTTTGATCTCGCCTGTGTCTTTGGCGATGGCCGCGGCCGTCGTACCAAGACCCTGATCCTCGACGTTTATGTCCTTTCCCTCTGCGTTCTCGACATGCTTCATTCCGACGTTTGCTTTGCCGAGCTCCGTGGATGCACCGAGCAGTCCTTCTCCAAAGTTCCCGACGTGCCATGAAAGAGGTTGTTTCAGCGTTTGTAGTCTGTCGATCGCTCCGTTTATCTTGTAGCTAGTTTCTAACGCCGAGGTCGGTTTCCAATTTCGCGTGTCTTTACCTATATTTTTGAAGAATGTTCCGACGCTTCCAACGACTGTATAAATACCATCAACGAGAAGTAGGAAGATGGTACCGAAGTCCACGATCACCGGAATTAAATCTGCGAATACCTTTGTTAGTTGACCGCTCAAGCCGAGAAACTCTGCGAGTGTGTGCAGACCCGTATTGAGCAGTGTCGGTATGTCTTTTAACGACGGCATGATTTTGAGTATGATGTCGCCGAGTTTGCCCGTATCACTCAACTTCTCTTCGGCGATATATTTGGATACTCCGAGGATTTGCGAACCGAGATTTCCTCCGGCCGCGTTTTGGGCAGCCACAACAAACGGCTTCATACCCTCTTGGAGATCACTTCCAACAACTTGGAACACCTCTTCCCACGTTCTAACCGATCCGCGCATAAGGTCGAGGAGTTCTCGCTCAACCTCCGCGCTCATCATTCTAGGCAAGAATTTTTCTGGCGTGATACCTTTTGTGCGGTCGCCTCGTCCCTCATCCATGACGCGGAACATCTCTGCCGCGCCGCTCAAGCCGAGGATTTTCTTTGCCCACAAGTTTGCGAGTGCGGGCGAGCGGTTTTCCATCGGCTTGATGTCTTGCGTGTCGAGTTTGCCTTTACCGATACCCTGTTGTATCTGGAGCATGATACCTGCGAGGTCTGCGTCAGACGTACCTGTGATACGCGCCATAAGAGACATCACTCGGTTCATACGAGCGACCTGGTCCATACTCGTGACGATCGGTTTCCCCGCATTGGCACCGGTGACGTACCGCGCGCTGCCGACCGCCGTAGCGAGACGCAAAGCGTTCTCTTGTTGCAAGTAGGCGTTACTACGCATGAGACGCGCGTCTTTGAACGACTGATTTTCGAACGCGTCGTAAGACATTCCATTGCGCCACGAACGAGGAATGGAGACGTTATAAAGGTTTTGCAATTTTGCGCGTCGGTTCGCGGCACTTATTCCATACAGTGCCGCGCCACCGACACCGACCGCCGCAGCCCCTGCGCCGACTCTAAATCCGGCTGCGGACGTGCGAAGTATGACGGAGGCGAGTGTTCTGACCGCCCCGAATATCGCCCATAGAATGCGAGTCGGGTTTTGCTTCCACATCTCCGCAACCGTTCGTCCGATACTACTTACATTACGACTCAGTTCCTGCCGCGCCTCTTTCCCAAAAGGTATACGCCAACCGCGCCGTGACGTGGTGCTATATTCGCCGGTAGACGGATCGTATGTCGTTTGCGTGCGCGTTCCTCTAGGCGACATCGCCATGAGCAGGCTTTTCGGTAACGCGAGTGCGCTGGCTTTTAACAGCTGGGCTTGTGTTGCCCAACGCCCCTCACGAGCCGCACGCGCCGCGGCATGACGTTCGAGAACTGCGTATCGTTGGGCGTCCGAATAGTTTTTATTCCCCATCGCATCTCGGGCGAGCATGTACCAATCCCGCTCTCCCATAGACCCAACGACACGATTATTGAACTGCGCGAGGTCTCGCATCATGGCTCGTCTGAACGGGCGGTTGTCGTCGGTTTCTGTAAACACCTGGTTGCGTTCGCTGAAACGATTAAGTCCTG
>JAEEHP010000216.1 GCA_016280855.1 Bacteroidaceae bacterium | reverse complement strand
TTCTTCCAGGCTCTGCCCGACGGAGCGTTTGAGATTTGCGACATGAACGGTGCCGACCAGGTCGATAAGACCTACAAGGTCATCTGGGAATTCCAGGCCAACGGCAAGGCAGCTTGGTTCGAGGTCTATGTGACCTTCGTCGCTGCTCCCGCACCTGAACTCGAGATTGTCAAGACCATCGAGGGCGGTTCCATCGAGTATGCTTCGTCCGAAGCCAGCTACACCGAGAAGTCGATCGTTCTGACCGATGATCAGGTTGCTGAGATTCTCGCTGCGCTCGAAATCGAATCCCTCGACCAGGCTACAGCCTATGGCTGGAACCCGACCACGCAGGAGCTCGTTGCCAACTTCGCAGGCTACGACGGCTGGCGTAAGGCCGACGGCGACTTCGCTAACTGGTCAGGCGACGCTACCGTTCCCGCTTGCTTGAAGTACACCGACGGTAAGACCTACCTCACCTACAACATCAACGGTGTTGAGGCGCAGACCATTAAGGTTTACTGGGCTATCGGCACAGCCGCGAAGGCAGTGCTCGTAGAGTTCAGCTTCATCTACACGTCTGACGCTGCCGGTCAGGACTTCGCAGGTGCTATCGAGCAGACTGTTTACAACCGCAATACTGGTGAGGCTCTGCCAGATGCTACCGAGACCGGTGAGCAGACCGTGAGCATCGCTCCCGCTGAGGACGGCAAGGTGAACATCACCTTCTCCGGCTTCACCATGCCCATGCTCGGTATGGAAGTGCCCGAGTTCACCGTGACGGCTACCGCAACGTCTAATGAAGACGGCTCCATCAGCTACAGCGCTGAAGAGTTCACCGTTGCTATGCAGAAAGGCCAGATGACGATCAACTACACGGGTACTCTCGAAGGTCTTCAGGCTAACGCTGAAGCCGTGCCCGGTCTCCACCTGATGCTGAGCCAGGCTGCTATCGACGAGGTTTATTTCGCTGCTGATGCTGATGCTATCGAGGCCCTGAAGGAAATCTTCGAACCCGTGCCCGTTGCCATCAATGGCATCAACGCTGACCAAATCAACGGCACAATCTACGACCTCAGCGGTCGCAAGATCCAGAAGGTACAGCGCGGCGGTGTGTACATCGTCAACGGCAAAAAGGTGGCTTTTAAGTAAACAACACGTGATGGTCACGGTTCACCTGTGACTCACAAACCCTGATTAGAGAGGGGCGTCCGAACGAGGGTGCCCCTCTTGTATAGATGATTGGATACTATGACTTATCCCATAGCATCTCTCGCGCGCGTTCCTTATTATATTAAGCCCCCTTCCTCCAACGCTCTTCGCCCTGTTGTATCATTATATGCAGCAGGGCGAATCGTTCGTTTCGTTTAGCCGCTTAGCCTCAACAGACTGTTCATCTTGGCCATTATTGCTATGAATGATCATTGCTTAATCATGATGCAGCAATTGCTGCATCATCATCAAGCAATTGCTTCATCATCATCAAGCAATCAAAAATGCTAGGAATTTTGGGCTGAGGATTTGTGTCTGTCGGGCAGAATGATTATTCTTGCGGAGCGAAACGATTAATCCTAAATCGGTCCATAGGCAGACGTATTATATTGAAGGTTCTATTGACGTCGTATTTATGTCAGCTGAGCATTTCTTTAGGCATCTTTCCCACCTCTCCCTCTCGCCGTAGCCTGCTACGCCTTCGATGAAGAAGCGAGAAAGCTCCTCGAAACAATTACTCATCTGACACAAATCCTAATCACCGATTTGGGATTAATGTTGGGGAAAAGTAGGTCTTATCAAAAAAAAGACGACTCACTTGATGTGGTCGCCTTTCGTTTTCTTCAAATCGAAGAGGTAGGTCATCTTCACGATGATAGGTCCATTGGCAGAACGTCCAAACGGATCCTTTTTACCATTCTTGAAGATGTCACTTAGAGCGAAGAAATACCGGGCATCTAAAAGGATGTGGCCGAATTTGCCACTAAACTCAAACCCGCCACCTCCGGCAATACCATACTCAAAGCGATTGTCAATCTTGAGGCCATACTGTTGGGTGACATGATTCGGTCGTAAATAGAGCGTGCCGTCCGACCATTCGCCTCCCCGATGTTCTTTATCGCTGAAGCAATAGCCCAACTGAGGCCCTACCTGAATGAAGAACTGTCCGCCCCGACGTTCCCTACCCCACCCGAGTCGGGCGAAGATGGGCACTTGCACATAACTCATGTCTCGGCTATAAGTATCTTCGCTGGTTTCGATGAGTTCCTTCCATCCCATTTTTGCATAGTTAACCTCTGCTGTAATGGCACAGATAGCAGCAAAATACTTTTCACAGGTATATCGGAATGAAAGGCCAAAGGTCTCGCCGAATTTCCAACTCTGTTTGATCGTCGGTTGAAACGACACCTGGTTCATCAATGCGCCGCCGTTAACGCCTATAGCTATATCGCTACGGGCATCTCCCACTTGCGCTTGAACCATTCCAGGCACAGCCCAGAAGGCAAGGATGGCACTTACAAGAACTTTCACCTTGCGCATCGTTGCTTATTCCTGATTACGGTAAAGAATTTCGGTAGCGTGATAACTGGCGTAATGAACAATCTGCACAAAGTCATTGATATATCCGTCAGCTGCACTTTGTTGACGGAAAAGCAGAGGATTCTGGAATGGCTCTGTCGTGATGGCTGCATGATTGGCTTCGAAATAGTTCCCATATTTGCCTAAGCCATAAAGGAAATAGTAGCCGAGATCAAAGCCAAAGAGACCATATCGGGGGAATGTAGGTGACATCGGACGGCCGAAGTTATCCTTGAACTGCTGCTCAAGGTTGGTAATGCGACTGTCGCCCGGATCACGGAAGAAAGACGTATAGATATAAGTGTCAAACTGATAAAAATCATTCTGCAACTGACTGGCATAACTCTGCCAAACAGGATAACCGAAGAGCGAAATGCGATACTCCTTATGAGACTCCATGAGCGTTCTCAGTTTTGTGGCCATGGTCGTGAATGCAGGCAATGTAGAAGAATCCAGAATCAGCACATTCATCCGCTCCTCTTCAAGCACCTTGCAAAAAGCATCGTCATCGGCATTCACACTGACTTGCTGAACCAGGACATTACGCCCGTCCATTGCCATACGCACTCGCTCCACGAGTGCCGTTCCCTCCTCATTCTTCTCTCCGCTCTCGACGACAATGACGTTGTCATCAGGGAACAAAGCCTGAGCAAACCAAGCTGCCTGACGCTGAACCATGTGGCGCGGGGCATTGACAAGATAGTGCAGAGGATGTGAGGGAACCTGCGTAGCCAGACTGCTGAAAGGGACAACCAGACGTATCTCATGCAAATCACAGTAATCCGCTAATGCTGGCAGTTGAGCCACATCCAAGGGACCGAAAATGACATCGCAGTCCCTAAACGTATTCTTGGCAAGCAACGAATCCATGGCAGCCGGCGAAGTGCCGGAATGAACCGCCGTCACCTCAACGGTACAACCCTGATGTTTCACGCTGTCCACAGCCATGAGCAAGCCCTGATAGAATTCTATCATCTTGGCTCCTCGCGAGGATTTTTCCTTGAGCGGCAATAGCACACCCATTCGGACAGGGTATTCTAAACGTTGAGCATCAACAGGCATCATCATCAGGACGCCCAACAGGAACAGGAAGAATCGTTTTGCCATTTTCATTTGAATCTTGGTGTGGTAATTCTCAACGTAAACGGTCGAGTGAGCGAACAAGAGCCTCGTCCTTGAGGATTGCCCGAAAAGCCAAATAGGCTAAGATACATGCCACGACAGGAAAGGCAGCCCAAGGTGTAGGTGTAAAGGAAGCGTCATAGCTATCTCCCAGAAGATAGGCAAAGCAGCCATAGACAATGCACCAGCCTACGAGAAGAATGCAACAAAGCATAACCAGACGGGACTGCACCAAGCGAGTCTTATAGATGAAGATACTGAAGGCGAGCCCCGAAGTGGTCAGAAGCAGCACAGCGAACAGCGCCCATGGCGCAAACGAATGTGTGCCTGCTGCTTCACTGGCTAAGACGGGAGCATCTGCAACTTGTAACGTATCACCCAACTGCGAAGGATGATGAACCCATAAATTATAGAGCGTGCCCACGAGGTCACCTTGTTCATTGACAAAGCGCCCAATGGGCAGGCACAGACATGCCGTGCACAATGCAACGGCTAATGCCAGATAGATAGTCTGAATGCGCTGGATCATAGCAAATCGTCCTGCGTGTCCTTGGCAGGATTGCGATAATAGATCTTACCGTCGCGGAACTCCTGCGTAGCAATGAGACTGGGTTTAGGCAGTTTCTCGTAGAAACGGCTGATCTCAATCTGCTCACGATTCTCGAAGATCTCGTCGAGGCTGTCGTTGGTCGAAGCAAACTCCTGCAACTTCTTCGAGAGTTCGGTCTTCAAATCCACAGCAATCTGATTGGCACGTTTAGCGATGATAGCTACACTCTCATAGATGTTTCCTGTGTCCTCGCACAAATCAAGGACATCCTGAGTCACCGTGGTGGTGGGGGCGTTGGTTTTCTTGTAATCCATATATAATTTTATGTTTTAATGATTAAACTTAATTCTGTTTATTGTTCTTTTATTCATCCTCTATCGGCAGTCCCTTGATAGCCTTTTGGCATCGTGTGAGATAACCTTGAGCTTCCTTGAGGTACTTCGACTCGGGAAATTCGTTGGCAAAACCATAGTATTCGTCGATGGTCTGCCTTAATCGTTCCGGACGTTTCTCTTCAACGCTCTGAATGGCCAGATAATACCGCGACCGGAGAATCAGAAGCATGAACTGCTCGCGTCGTTCGGCGGAGGCGTATGGATAATCCCGCAACGCATTCTCAGCGGCAATGATGCAAGCCTCGTAGTTTGAACCGCCAGTGCGACTGCTGTTTCCTATATATGCACCCAAGTCATAGTACAGTTTACAGGTGAGATATTCTTTCTCTATCAAATGATCCTGAAGCCGCTGAATCATTTCCTGCGTCTGCTCTTTCAGCCGGGTGTAGGGATAGCGCTCCAGGAAGCTGTTCAACTCAGCAATGGCCTCGTGCGTCGTCGTCTGATCCAAACGAGGATCAGGAGCGGCCTCATACAGCGCACGTCCGCTGTAATAGTGAGCTTCTTCGACATAGATACCTCGTGGATAACTTTGATAGTATTTCTTGAAAGCCGTAGATGCTGTCTCATAGTCATGGCTCATATAGGCACTCATGGCCATCAAATACAGACACTCTTCACCATAACCAGAGCCCTTCATCGGAATGATCAATTCATTGAAGAGTTCATAAGCACGAGTGTACTTACCTTGTACGTAAGCCGCCTTCGCATATTCATATTTGTATTCCTGGTCCCCATACTTCATCACCGTGTTGTACTCACCGCATCCGGCAAGTACGACAACAGAAATGAGGAGCCACAAAAGCGTTTTCTTCATGAGAACGTAATTAAACGGCTGCAAAAATACGGCTTTCTTGCGAGATGACCAAACTAAACTGCGTTTTTTAATATAATTTCAATAGATATATTTGGCTATTCACATAAAAATGCCCAACTTTGCACCCAAATGTCACAGTTTATACTCACTTCCAAGTATCTTCCTACGGGCGATCAGCCTGAGGCCATCGAACAGCTCACGCAGGGTATTCTCGATGGTGTGCCGGCCCAGACGCTTCTCGGCGTCACGGGTTCCGGCAAGACGTTCACGATAGCCAACGTCATCCGTAACGTTGGCAAGCCCACACTCATTCTCTCGCACAACAAGACGCTGGCAGCACAGCTCTATGGCGAGATGAAGGCTTTCTTTCCGGAGAATGCGGTGGAGTATTACGTCAGCTATTATGACTACTACCAACCCGAAGCCTACATCCCGTCCACCGACACATATATCGAAAAGGACTTAGCCATCAACGACGAGATCGACAAACTGCGCCTTGCCGCCACTTCCGCACTCCTTTCCGGGCGCAGCGATGTCATCGTTGTGAGTTCTGTGTCATGCATTTACGGTATGGGCAATCCGGCTGCCTTCTACAACAACGTCATTGCCCTGACCAAGGGACAGATCATCGACCGTAATATGTTGCTCCGTCGGCTCAACGATTCACTCTATACGCGAAACGATGTGAGCCTCAGTCGTGGCGAATATCGCGTCAAGGGTGACACGGTGGATATCTGGCTCGCTTATTCCGACAACCTGCTTCGTGTCACATTCTGGGATGATGAAATCGACGGCATCGAGGAGATAGACCCCGTCTCGGGGCATCGAATCGGCGAGTTCGGGGACTATCGTATCTATCCCGCCAACCTCTTCATGACCACCAAGGAACAGACGCTTTCTGCCATCCATCAGATCGAGGACGATTTGGCAGAGCGAGTGAAATTCTTCGAGGAGATTGGCAAGCCGCTCGAAGCCAAGCGTCTCTATGAACGTGTGACTTACGACATGGAGATGATTCGCGAGTTAGGCCACTGCTCCGGCATCGAGAACTACAGCCGTTACTTCGACGGTCGTTCGGCTGGCACACGACCTTATTGCCTTCTCGACTTTTTCCCCGAAGATTTCCTGCTGGTCATCGACGAAAGCCATGTCAGCGTGCCACAGATCTCGGCGATGTACGGAGGCGACCGTGCTCGCAAGACCAACCTCGTAGAATATGGGTTCCGTCTGCCTGCCGCCATGGACAATCGTCCGTTGAAGTTCGAAGAGTTTGAAGCGCTTACGCATCAGGTCATCTACGTCTCAGCTACGCCTGCCGACTACGAGCTGGCACAGTCCGAAGGCATCATCGTGGAGCAGGTCATCCGTCCTACCGGTCTCCTGGATCCTATCATTGAAGTGCGCCCCACCGCCAACCAGGTCGATGACCTCATGGAGGAGATTCAGCAACGCATCGAAGCCGACGAGCGCACGCTGGTCACGACACTCACCAAGCGCATGGCCGAGGAACTGACTGAATACCTAATGAATAATGGCGTGCAGGCACGCTACATCCACAGCGATGTCGATACACTTGAACGTGTGCAGATTATGGACGACCTGCGAGCTGGTAAGTTTGATGTCCTCGTGGGCGTCAACCTTTTGCGCGAAGGTCTCGATTTGCCCGAAGTCTCGCTCGTGGCCATCCTCGATGCCGACAAGGAGGGCTTCCTGCGTAGCCATCGTTCTCTCACTCAGACCGTTGGACGTGCGGCACGCAACATCCACGGCAAGGCCATCATGTATGGCGACAGCATCACCGAATCGATGCGGTTGACCATCGAGGAGACCAATCGGCGTCGCGAGAAACAGCTGCATTACAACGAGGAGCACGGCATCACGCCTACCCAGATTCGCAAGGACCGCACAATGACCGACCTCGTTGCCGCCCATCAGGATTCAACCTCCGAGCGCGATCGCCGTGCCTACATCGAGCCCGAACGTCCGCAGACCTTCAACGTTCATCTGCGCGCCGATGACGAAGTGCCCATGGCCGCCGAGCCCGAAGCCGAATACCTCACTCGCGACCAAATGCGCAAGCGAATCGATCAGCTGCGGCGTCAGATGCAAGAGGCAGCCAAGCGGCTCGATTTCATCACCGCCGCACAGTTGCGCGACCAGATGCTTTCGCTCATGACGACCCTCGAAGAGGCCGGCTGATGCCTTTTCGGGCCTATTCTATCTTTACAAATGTTGCATAAAAGACGTGCATTTGTATCATTCGATTTAAAATAACAATAAAAAAGGGCGGAAACGTGTGGAGGTATGAAAGAATTTATATAACTTTGCGGTGCAAATCTTAAAAACGTTATAAACTAACAATGAATCAGACACAGCTATCGGGCAACAAAGCCTATCTGTTTTCCATCGTTCTTGTCGCTGTTCTCGGCGGCTTACTTTTTGGTTACGACACGGCCGTCATCTCAGGTGCCGAGAAAGGCCTGCAGGCCTTCTTCATGGAAGCCAAGGATTTCGCCTACACCGACGGTTGGCACGGTTTCACCTCTGCTTCGGCGCTCATCGGCTGCATCATCGGTTCTGCGCTCTCAGGCTTCCTGGCTACGAATCTCGGACGCAAGCGTTCGCTCATCGTCGCTGGTCTTTTGTTTTTCATCTCGGCATTAGGCAGCATGCGGCCCGAGTTCCTCTTCTTCGAGTATGGCACCCCCACCTATTCGCTGCTCATCGCCTTCAACATCTATCGTATCATCGGCGGCATCGGCGTAGGCTTGGCCTCAGCCATCTGCCCGATGTATATCGGCGAGGTAGCACCTTCTAATATTAGAGGTATGCTGGTGTCATGGAACCAGTTTGCCATCATCTTCGGTCAGCTGGTCGTCTATTTCGTCAACTTCTTCATCCTTGGCGACCACATCCAGCCGCTCGTCGAGGAGATGGGAAAAGGCATCGCCGCCATCAACCCTGCCGCTCAATGGACCGTAACTACTGGTTGGCGTTATATGTTTGGTTCCGAAGCCATTCCCGCCGGACTCTTCGCCTTGCTCATCTGCTTCGTCCCTGAGACACCGCGTTATCTCGTCAGCATCGGTCGCGACGACGTCGCTCTGCGCATCCTCACTAAGATCAACGGTTCCAGCCGTGCCGCTCAGATCATCCAGGACATCAAGGACACCATGGTCGTGAAGACCGAGAAGCTGCTGACCTATGGCGCCATGTGCATCTTCATCGGCATCATGCTCAGTGTGTTCCAGCAGGCCGTGGGCATCAACGCTGTGCTCTACTACGCACCTCGCATCTTCGGCGACATGGGCATGGACAACCCGATGATGATCACCGTCTTCATGGGCATCATCAACATCCTGTTCACCCTCGTGGCCATCTTCACCGTCGAGAAATGGGGTCGCAAGCCGCTGCTCATCTACGGCTCCCTGGGCATGGCTCTGGGCGCGTTCGGCGTCGCTATGACTTTCGGTCATGCAGGCCTTGAACTGATCACCGCTGTCAGCCTCTTGATCTACAGCGCTTCGTTCATGTTCTCGTGGGGTCCCATCTGCTGGGTGCTCATCGCCGAGATCTTCCCCAACACGATTCGTGGCGGTGCCGTGGCTATCGCTGTGGCTTTCCAATGGATTTTCAACTTTATCGTCAGCTCCACCTTCGTGCCGATGTTCAATATGCACTTGACCGAGGGTGACGATTTCGGCCATTGGTTCACCTATGGTCTCTACGGCATCCTCTGCCTCGTTGCAGCCCTCTTCGTCTGGCGTCTCGTTCCTGAGACTAAGGGGAAGACCCTCGAAGATATGAGTGCGCTGTGGAAACAGAAAATGAATAAACAGTAGATCATAAAACCATAAATCGTCAAATCGTTAATTACAATCATGTTTCTCTTAGGTTATGACATAGGCTCATCCAGCGTCAAGGCTTCGCTGGTAGATGCCCAAAGCGGGCAGTGCGTAGCATCTGCGTTCTACCCAAAGAGTGAAGCACCCATCAAGGCCGTGCAGGCAGGATGGGCAGAACAGGCACCCGATGCCTGGTGGCAGTATCTGAAGGATGCCACAGCC
>JAEEHP010000215.1 GCA_016280855.1 Bacteroidaceae bacterium | reverse complement strand
GCCGTGCCGCCGCAGCCGAGACGCTTGCCGTTGACCGAATATGCATCAACGCCGTACTGACTCTCGTTGTGATAGTTGGAGAGGTTATACATATCATCGATGACCGGTGTGGCACGCTTCTTGAACCACACGTCAACGCCCTGTGCCGTATTGGGCTCACTCTTCAGCAGCACACTCGAATACATACGATAGGCGCAGAGGTCGTTTTCCCACGCTATATCTGCACGATTCGAGGGCATCTTCACGGCGGCATAGGTCGCCTTTGTGGGCGCTGTAGGCGTGCCGGCAGTGAGGGTATAACCTGTTGTGCTGCCGTGAGCCACGTTGGCACGGAAGCGGATAGTGTTATCGCCATCAGCCTCAAAGGGCACTACATTGCCCGCCTCATCCTTGAGCGTTGAGGCGCTGAGCGCTGTGCCGGCAGGCACGGCAACGGTTACGGTCTCTCCTGTACGTGTAAAACCTAAAGAATTGCGGAGACGAAAATGGAAATCATCGGCTTGCGACGACATGGCCGCAAGCAACAGCGTAATAGTAGTTAAAATTCTCATATCGTTAGTTAATTTGCGGCAAAGATACATACTTTTTTCTGTTTGCGTGGCACAAATTCCCAAAATATATATATCTTTGTGCCGTTTTTTTAACGAAATGACCCTATAGTTATGAGAATCGCTTTGATAGGATACGGCAAAATGGGGCACATGATCGAGCAGGTGGCGCTCAGCAGAGGCCACGAGGTGGTGTGCCGCATCGACATCGATAATCAGGAGGCTTTCGCGAGTGAGGCCTTTCGCACGGCCGATGTGGCCATTGAGTTCACTGCTCCTGCAGTGGCGTATGGAAATATTCAGAAAGCTTTTGATGCCGGCGTCAAGGTCGTGTCCGGTTCTACGGGATGGTTCAATGCCCACGAGGCAGAGCTCCGGCGTCAATGCGACGAGAATGGCAAGACGTTGTTCTGGGCATCCAATTTCTCGGTCGGCGTAGCTGTCTTTGCTGCCGTGAACCGCTATCTGGCGCGCATCATGAACCGTTTTCCCGAATACGATGCTCGCATGGAGGAGGTGCACCATGTCCACAAACTCGACCATCCCAGCGGCACGGCAATTACGTTGGCCGAAGGGCTGATGGCGGAGGTGGAGCGCAAACGGGCATGGGTCGTGGGAACGCTGACGCAGCCCGACGGCACCGAGGTCGTAGAGCATGAACCTTCTCCCGACGAGCTCGCCATCGACAGCATACGCCGAGGCGAAGTGCCCGGGATCCATCAGATCACCTGGGACAGCGAGGCCGACAGCATCACCATCACTCACGATGCTCATTCGCGCAAGGGCTTTGCCCTGGGTGCCGTGCTGGCAGCTGAGTTCACGGCAACGCATCAGGGACTGCTCGGCATGAACGATCTGTTCCCGTTCTAATCGCGCTGCCATTTCATCGAAACATCGAAATCACTGAATAACAATCATGAAAAAAACTGAGAAGGAACCCGTAACGTGGAAAGATTGGGTGAAGATGCTGGTCGTCGTCGCCCTATTTGTCTGGTTTGTTGTTTGGATCAAGGCTTTGTGGGCACTTGTGTTCGTACCCTTCATCTTCGACATGTATATCACGAAGAAAGTGCCTTGGACCTGGTGGAAGGAGTTGGAGAATCCCGTGACGCGCACCATCATGTCGTGGGTCGATGCCATCGTGTTTGCGCTCGTGGCCGTCTATTTTGTGAACATCTATTTCTTCCAGAACTATACGATTCCTTCGTCCTCCTTGGAAAAGAGCCTGCTGGTCGGCGACTACCTCTTTGTCTCTAAGATGAGCTACGGCCCCCGTGCTCCGCAGACACCACTGTCGTTGCCGCTCGTGCAGCACACCTTGCCCAATGGTATGAAGAGCTATAGCGAGCTGATTCAGTGGGACTACAAACGCGTGTCGCCGAAGCCCGTACAGCTGAATGACATCGTGGTGTTCAACTATCCGTCGGGCGACACCGTCGTGGCCAACCCTGCCTATCAGGCCGCTGACTTCTATGCTCTCTGTTATGGCTATGGCCAACAAATCGTGCAACAGCAGACGGGTATGCTGCCGACCACCGACAGCCTCACAGCGATGCAGAAACGACAGCTCTATGCAGCCTACTATAGCCTTGGCCGACAGTATATTAATCAGAATTACCGTGAGTTCGGCGAGGTGATGTCGCGCCCCGTGGACCGCCGAGAGAACTATGTCAAACGCTGCGTAGGCCTGCCAGGACAGACCTTGCAGATCAAGGATCGCATCATCTATCTCGACGGGAAGCCCAACAAGGAACCGGACAACGTACAATACACTTACCACGTCCACCTCAAGGACGGACGTCGCGACCTGCCGGAGAATGTGGCCAGGGAGCTACGCTTGAGCAGCGACGACCTGCGCGACCTCCATCAGACGGGTATCATGCCGCTGACAGCTGCCGCACGCGAGGCGCTGCTGGCCATGACGGATCTCGTCGAGAGCATCGACATCGATACGACAGCTTCGCCCAGCGAGCTGTATCCTCTCGACGGTGGCTACGGATGGACGCGTGACAACTACGGCCCGGTGTGGATTCCCAAGAAAGGCGAGAGCGTACAGCTGACGCTCGAAAACCTGCCCATCTACGAACGACCCATCCGCGTGTATGAAGGCAACAAGTTGGAAGTGAAGGACGACGGCACGATTCTAATCAACGACGCCGTGGCCGACAGCTACACCTTCAAGATGGACTACTTCTGGATGATGGGCGACAACCGCCATTGTTCTGCTGATTCACGCTATTGGGGCTTCGTGCCTGAAGATCATGTCGTCGGCAAGCCCATCATGATATGGCTCTCCACCGACAAAGATCGTGGCTGGTTTGACGGTCATATCCGATGGAACCGTCTCTTCCGGTGGGTTGAGGATATTAAATAGCAACGCTTTTTAACAAATACGCTTATTATTTTTTAAAAAGGAGCGCACGCTCACGCTGTCGCCGAAAAAAAGTACTAACTTTGCATCGCAACTAAGTACCTAAAGGTTCATTCTATGGTTACGATCAAAAAAGTAGAAGGCCGACGCGAGCTGCGTGCCTTCATCAGGTTTAACTATCACCTTTACAAAGGCAACCCTTACGCTGTCCCCGATTTCCTCGAGGACATGCTCGACACGTTTAATCGCAAAAAGAACGCTGCATTCGAGTTCTGCGAGGCCGATCTATTCCTAGCCTACAGGGACAAGGAAATCGTTGGGCGCGTCGTCGCCATCATCAACCACAAGGCCAACAAGACGTGGGGCACCAAGAACGTGCGCTTCGGATGGATCGATTTCATCGACGACATCGAGGTGCTCAAGGCGCTCATGGACACCGTCGAGCAGTGGGGACGCGAACGGGGCATGAACAAGATCGTCGGGCCCCTCGGATTCACCGACATGGATCCCGAGGGTATGCTCACCGAAGGCTTCGACCAGCTCTCCACCATGAGCACCAGCTACAACTACCCCTACTATCCCAAGCTCATCGAGCAGCTCGGATTCGAGAAGGAGGTCGATTGGGTCGAACGCAAGGTCATGGTGCCTACAGCTGATGCACAGGCCGACGCCGCCAAGTATATCCGCGTGGCTGAACTGAGCAGCAAGCGCTACAACCTGCACATGCGACGTTTCAAGAGCCACAAGGAAATCCTCGAAGCGGCCAACGGGCAGTACGTACAGAAGATCTTCGACGTCATCAATCGGTCCTACGCCAACCTCTACGGCTATTCCCAGATGAACGAGCGGCAGATCAAGCAATATGCCGACACCTACCTGCCATTCCTCGATACACGCCTCCTTGCCGTCGTCGAGGACGAGAACAACGAACCCATCGCCGTCGGCATCTGCATAGGATCGCTCTCCTATGCCCTGCAGAAAGCCCACGGCAAACTATTCCCCTTCGGATGGTGGCACCTCGCCAAGGCCGTGTACATCAAACCTGCCCCCGTGCTCGACATGCTCCTCATCGGCGTGCTGCCCGAATGGCAGAACAAGGGCGTCAACGCCTTGCTCTTTGCCGAGATCATCCCCGTCGCGCAGAAGATGGGATTCGTATGGGCTGAGACTCACGTACAGCTCGAGGACAACGAGAAGAGTCAGGTGCAATGGGCTCATCTCGACTGCACCATCCATAAACGCAGACGTTGCTACAAGAAAGATCTATGATAGCCGAAGATAATAAAGATATCCCAATGTCCTATACCGAAGACGAGATACGCCACCTCTCCGACATGGAGCATGTGCGTACACGACCCGGTATGTACATCGGACGACTCGGCGACGGCACACATGCCGAGGACGGAATCTATGTCCTCCTCAAAGAGGTCATCGACAACTCCATCGACGAGTTCAAGATGAATGCCGGCAAACGCATCGAAGTCACCATCGAGGACAACCTACGCGTCACCGTACGCGACTACGGACGAGGCATACCACTTGGAAAGCTCATCGAAGCCGTATCCATGCTCAACACCGGCGGTAAGTACGACTCCAAGGCATTCAAGAAAAGCGTAGGACTCAACGGCGTAGGACTCAAGGCCGTCAACGCACTCTCATCACGCTTCGTCGCCCAAAGCTGGCGTGACGGTGCCACCCGGCGTGCCGAGTTCGCCAAAGGCGAGCTCATTCATGATTCCTCCATCATCGATCCTCCATCCTCAATCGCGGTCGGCGGTTTTCCCGCCGACACCAAATCCTCCTCCTCCAGTGAGGTCGCCGCTTTCCCCGCCGACGCCGAAAACGGAACCCTCATCTGCTTCGAGCCCGACAACACCCTCTTCAAGAACTACCGCTTCCAGAACGAGTTCGTTGAAACACTCCTACGCAACTACACCTACCTCAACACCGGGCTCACCATCATGTTCAACGACCACCGCATCCTCTCACGCAACGGACTCGAGGACCTCCTCACCGACACCATGACCACACAGCCCCTCTATCCCATCGTACACCTCAAGGGCGAGGACATAGAGATCGCCTTCACCCACACCAACGGACAGTACGGCGAGGAATACCACAGCTTCGTCAACGGACAGCACACCACACAGGGAGGTACCCATCAGAGCGCATTCAAGAAATACATCGCCGAGACCATCAAGGATTTCTCCGGCAAGAACTTCGACTACGCCGACATACGCAACGGCATCGTAGCAGCCATCAGCATCAACATCCAGGAACCACTCTTCGAGAGCCAGACAAAGATCAAACTCGGCAGCCTCTCCACCGAACCCAATGGCGGAGGCATCAGCATCGACAAGTTCATCGGCGATTTCGTCAAGCAGCAGGTCGATAACTACCTGCGACGAACACCCGACGTCGCCGAAGTCATACTCCAGAAGGTCGGCGAGAGCGAGCGAGAACGCAAAGCCATGGCCGGCGTAGCAAAGCTCGCACGCGAACGCTCCAAGAAAGCTAACCTCCACAACCGCAAGCTGCGCGACTGCCGCATACACTTCAACGACACCAAGGGCGACCGACAGGAGGACAGCTCCATATTCATCACCGAGGGAGACTCAGCATCCGGATCCATCACCAAGAGCCGAGACGTACTCACACAAGCCGTATTCTCACTCCGAGGCAAGCCCCTCAACACCTTCGGCATGACCAAGAAAGTAGTCTATGAGAACGAAGAGTTCAACCTACTGCAGGCCGCACTCAACATCGAGGACGGACTCGACGGACTGCGATACAACCGCGTCATCGTCGCCACAGATGCCGATGTCGATGGCATGCACATACGACTACTCATGATCACCTTCTTCCTACAGTTCTTCCCCGAGCTCATCAAGAAAGGACACGTCTATATCCTTCAGACACCACTCTTCCGCGTACGCCAGCGACGCAAAAAACTCTCCCGAGCACGACTCGAAGCCATCGGTGAAGCCGACACCAAGGGAGACTTCATCACACGCTACTGCTACTCCGAAGAAGAGCGCCTACACAGCATCGACGACCTCGGACCCGAACCCGAAATCACACGATTCAAAGGACTCGGAGAAATATCACCCGACGAGTTCCGCGAATTCATCGGCGACAACATACGACTCGAACAAGTCACACTACACAAATCCGACCAAGTCGCCGAACTCCTCGAATACTATATGGGCAAGAACACCATGGAGCGACAGGAATTCATCATCAATAACCTCGTCATCGAGGAGGATAAAGCTGAAGAGGAAGAACAAGAAGAGAAAGAATACAAGACCATTGACTCCCCATCCCCCGCCGGGGGATTATAGGGGGCTTTCATCCCTCATCCCTCATCCCTCATCCCTCATCCATCTTCCATCATCCCTCATCCCTCATCCCCCATGTTCCCCCTCCTCTTCCCCGGCTCCTTCGACCCCTTCACCATCGGGCATGCAGACCTCGTCGCACGCGCCCTCAACCTCTTTGACCAAGTCGTTATAGCCGTCGGCGTCAACGAGCAGAAGCCCGGCTGGATGACTGTGGAGAAACGCCTTCAGGCCATCAAAGACCTTTATAAAGACGAATCGCGCGTGCGTGTGGAACAATACACCGGTCTCACCGCCGATTTCGCCCGTACCATCCGCGCTACTGCCATCCTGCGCGGCGTACGAACCATCAAGGATTTCGAGTACGAACAGCAGATGGCCGACGTCAACCGTCAGCTCACCGGCATCGACACCGTACTCCTCATCGCCAACCCCTCCCTCGCCGCCGTCTCCAGCTCCCTCGTACGCGAACTCGCTCACTTCGGACACGACATCACACCCTACCTCCCATAGCACAATCATCATTCGTCATTTATCATTCATCAATAACCTACGGATACGCTGCAAAGGCGTATCCTTTTTTTATGCCGGTTCCAACGAAGGAAAAAAACGTTTCACCCATCTCTTCAAACAGCATTTTATCCTGCATTTGAACAATTATTGTTCTTCTATGACTAATTATTTCGTATGCGCGTATATGATTACGTTTACCTTTGCGCCCGAATTTGAACCAAACACATCGATTCATACATTCAAACACATTCAAATAACTAAACTATTCAAGCGCAAACAAACCTATGAAAAGAAAACTACTTTTCGCGGCGATCATGATCGCCAGTGCATTGGGCGGTAACCTATATGCACAATTTGATGCTGACAAGACCTATGTCATCAGCAACAACAACGATGCCAATATGTACATGCAGGACAATGGCACTGGTGTTGTCGCAATGGGCAGCAAAAACGACAACTCCTTTTGGAAATTTGTAGCCACTGCAAATGATGATTGCTACTACATTCAAAACGCAGCCACTGGTAAGTACCTTCAAGGCTATGATGCTTCCGAGCAGGAAGTGGCCACTGGCGATACTGGCGTGGAGTATTATGTGAAGGCCGATGCTGAGGGCAGCCTTTCTGGCAAGTTCCGTTTTGCTGTCACAAGCCTTGAGAAACACGATTTCTCCAACGGCACTTTAGGTCTTAATTGGAAGAACAACAATACGGTTCAGAGCTTCGCTTCCGCTATTGGCAATAATCCCCGCTCTGCATGGAATGTTGTGGAGGAGGCTATGCCCCAACCTCAACCCGTTGTTACTCCTCTGTTTGAGTCCAATAAGACCTACATTATAGAGTGCAACAACCAGTCAGGTAAGTATATTCAAGACAATGGCGATGGCTATCTCGTTCCGGCTTCAAAGAACAACAATTCCTATTGGATGTTTGAAGCGACCGCTAATGACGGTTGCTATTACGTAAAGAACGCCAAGACTGGCAAGTATATGCAGAAGACCAGCGAGTATGAAGTATCTGTCAAGACAGGTGATGATCCTGTGGAAATTTATATCAAGAACGATCCTGCCAAGGGCACGAATGTCTATGGCCTGGCATCTACCGACCGTACTCCTCACGACTTTTCGAGTGACGAGACATGGGGAGCGAATTACACCGCCAACTATGTTCAAGGCTTCAGTGCTGTTCTCGGCGGACGCCCCAATTCGTTCTGGAAAATTGTGGAAGAAGCCATGCCTCAACCCATCACGGGTCTCTCCTCTCCTTATGCTGGTGTTGCTCCTGCCGTTGGTAATGAATACTACCTCTACAACGTCAAGACGGGCAAATGGATGGGTGACAACCACTTGAATACAGACGGTTCATGGACATCGCATGGTGAACTTGGTCCTCGCGGACGTGACATTGAGTTGAAGGCCGGCAATGGTGACGGGCGCTTCATCCTGAATCCCAAACTCAGCCATAATTATTCTATCAATGGCAGTAACCTTTATATGGATACTGGCGATGGTGTGACCAACTGGATTTTCACACCCGTCGATGTAGAGGGCGTAACCAATTGTTATTCCCTCACCACTCCTGGTGGCAGGGCTATGGGAGCGAAAGCTGACGGCTGGGCCACAAGCGAACCTGGAGACATTGCAGAAAACGGCAACATCTGGCAGCTCGTTAGTCGCGAACAGCGCCTGGCTGCTATGCAGGTTGGTGATGACTGCTCATGGTTGGTGCTCGGTGGAACATTTCCCGTGGACGACAGCCACAAAAACGAAGACGCTTACAGAGTGTGGCAAGGTGATTTTGGAAGCAACGCTCTTGGTGGCGACGGCTTGTACCATTGCAACCGTGTATGGGAACTCTGGGGAATTAGCGATCGTGACGTCTATCAGGACATCACCGTGCCCAACGGAAAGTTTAAGTTCAAGGCTCAGGCCATCTATGCTTCTACGGGTGGTGGCGATATGAACGAAGATCGTTACAACGAATACCTTGCAGATCCTACAGGCAACACCAAAGGCGTTGTCTATGCCAATAACGCCACAACTCCGATGATCAATGTCTATTCGCTTGTCACAAAAGAAAAAGTAAATGACAAGAACACAAAGGAAATCACCTCTGGCGTTTGGGCTTATAACGGCACCAACGAGTTCTCCACCAACATCTTCGAAGGCAAGGGCTGGACGGATGAGGTAGAAGTAGAAGTGACAGACGGTAAACTTCGTGTAGGTGCCAAAGTGGAAGGTGCTACTAGCGCATGGATGCTGCTCGATAACTTTACCCTGACATACAGTGGTGAGATCGTTATCCAAAACCTTACACCATACATTGAGGCTCTAGACCAAGCTATTGCAGCTGCAGAAAGCTTCGATTCCAGCACAACAACAGATGCTTTGGCAGCAGCACTGGCGACAGCTCTTGCAAATGCACAAAGCGTCAGCCAAACAGATGCTAATGCAATGACAAATGTAACTAATGCTCTTGAGGAAGCATTGCAGTTGGCTCAGACTGTTGATGTAACAGTTCTGAGAGCCGCCATTCAATTGGCACAGACGGAGGGTATCAGTGTCCCAACATCTGTTACAGACTTCCTCGTAAAAGGCACGGTTAACGAAGTTGAGACTCACCTCCGTCTGGTGCGCAACCTCCGCAAGCTCAACGCCATCGAAAAGATTGATATCTCCATGATTGAATGTTCAGAGCCTGCAGATGTTGTAGCTGACTATAATTTAGATAATAAAGCTGACTATTATTTATATAATGTAGGAGCTCAAATCTTCTTCAGCACCACATCTGACTGGGGTACACATATCGCCATCGACAATCCCGGTATGCTCATCCATTTCCGTCCCGACGGAGAATGGAGTGGCGCAGCAGGTCGCCCCGTCTTCCACCTCAGCGGCAACGGTTGGGATGGTATGAACTGGCAGGAAGAGTACTGGGATAAGAATGGTGAGAACAAGCTTGCTTTCGTTCCCGTAGAAGGCAAGGATAAGGTTTATAATATGTGCGAGTGGGACAACTACGAATGGCACTTTGTCTATGACCCTGCCGAGGATGTCTGCGATGGCAATACACATTATTGGAACGCTGTGCAGAAGCGCAAATGGAACCGCAACGACTATAAGGACAACCCCTACGCTCAATGGATGCTGGTCTCTCCCGAAGCCTATAAGGCTGCCATGGCAAAGGCTTCCGAGACGGAGCCTCTTGACGTGACATTCTTGATGGAGAATCCCAACTTCACCAAGGCAAAGGTTAATGGCAGCGACAACTGGGATCGCGGATGGACTGGTGTTGGCACAATGACAGGACGCGGTCGTGATCCTTGGTGTGCTATCGAATGGTTCCAGGCTGATGCTGATATGAAGCAGACCATCACAGGTCTTACTCCAGGTAAGTACCAGGTAAGCTGCTATGGCTTCTATCGCGACGGCTCCTGTGCAAACGAGGCCACCAAGATGAGTAATGGCGAAGCTCTCATCCAGAATGCTTTCCTTTATGCTAACGATAAGGAGGTTGCCCTTCCTAATGTAAGCAGCGAAACTGGCAATATGCCTGGCATCGGTGAGAAAGATGGAGTTAAATATGAGTTTGCATGCTGGCCATGGGAAGCTAACGAGTACTTCCAGACAGGTCTTTACAAGGCAACGACTCCTGTTGTGGAGGTTGGTGAGGATGGCGAGTTGACCATTGGCGTAAAGAGTACATATAATGGTGTAGGTGAAAGTTGGGTCGTAGTAGGCAACTTCCGCCTTACCTCTCTCGGCACGAAAGAGACGATTGATGTGACCATCACAGATGCTGGATATGCAACCTTAGTGGCTCCCTTCGATGCTACGATGCCCGCAGGTGTGACGGCCAGCACGGCCGAGGTTAATGGTCAGAGCATAGAGCTGACAGTCATAAGCGGTGCTGTGCCCGCCCACACCCCCGTCATCCTCAGTGCTGACGCTGCCACGAGCTTCCAGATCAGCGGCTATCCCACAGTAGCACCTAATGAGCTGAAGGCTGGTGCCCTCGTTGGTACTTACGAGGATATCCAAGCTCCCGATGGCAGCTATGTGCTGCAGAGCCAGAACGGCAAGGTTGGCTTCTACCAGGTGGAACAGGCTACGGCAACACCTTGGGTTCGCGCTAATCGTGCTTACCTGAATGCTCCCGCCAATCCTGTCAAGGCGTTCTTCTTCGAAGACGCTGTCGATGGTATCCGGACAATGGACAATGGACAATGGACAATGGACAATGCCGAGATCTTCAATGTCGCCGGTCAGCGCATGAACAAGCTCCAGCGCGGCGTGAACATCGTGAATGGAAAGAAGGTATTGGTAAAATAATATATTTAGAAATTATTATCTAATTATCTAAATCTCTAATTTTCAGAACATGAAAAAGAAATATATTATTCCGGCACTTGCGGTGCAGCACATCGAGATGCAGACCATCATAGCCCTGTCGCTTCAGGGCGGCAAAGCCGACGGCAGCGACGCCCTCGTCAAGGGTGGCGGCGACTGGGACATCTTCGGCGAATATAGCGACGACATGGACGAAGAGTAAAGCTCTTTGTAAACTAACCCATAAAGAGGGGTGTGCTGCGAAAAACGGCACATCCCTCATACGCGACAATATAAATACACATTATTATTTATAACCAAACTATGAAAAAAGTCTTCTTTATACTACTTGGCATTCTATGTAGTATGGGAAATGCCGTAGCAGGAAACGAAAACTGGATGACTGGCCTCAACGACAACATCTTCATCTCGCAGATGTCTCTGCCCGGAGCGCATGATGCGGCAACAAAGAGCCTTTCGATAGGCAAATGCCAGGACAAGGACATTGCTGGATTATGGGACGCTGGCGTTCGTGTCTTTGACCTTCGCCCTACGGATAGCGGCAATGACTGCACCATCAATCATGGCTCTTTGGCAACGAACACTACTTTACGCGCAGCCCTCACAACCATTACAGGCCGGTTGAGCACTTATGGAAGTGATTTCGCTATCGTCCTCATGCGCAAAGAAGATGGTGGTGATAGTTGGGCAAGTAAGGTAGCTTCAGTTATCAACTCATTCTCCGACTATGTGATTCCCTTCAGTCCAAGCCTGCGCTTACGTGATGTTCGTGGAAAAGTCATTATCCTTAGCCGCGACTATTTTGCAGACGGCTATACCATTAATTATTGGACTGACAACACCTCTCGCGATGTCAAGTCGGCCAATGGCGTAGATTTCGTAGTTCAGGACTATTATAAGGTAGAAGATAAAAACGCTAAGTCTACGGCCATCAATAATATCCTTTCCGAGGCACGTGCTAATGTGAACACCAGATGTATGTTCATCAACCATACCTCTGGTTATGTGCCTGGGTTGATCCCGGGTTTGAGCGATGATATTACAGGTAATGCCAACACCTGCAACACGCTTGCACTCAATACCATCACCAGCAACCCTGGTCCTACGGGTATCATCCTGATGGACTATGCCGGTTCCGGCAGCTATAATGGTGCAAACCTCGTCAATAAGATTATCGAGCAGAACAGCAGTCTGACCGCTACTGTCTGGGCTCCTCCTGCTGCTCCTGGCGTTAGCCTTACGGCACTGGCAGAGGACAGAGATGTCTTTGTATATAATATCGAAGCCGATGCTATCTTCTCCAGAGGTTTCAACTGGCTTACCATGGCTATGGCCGACCGTCCTGAAGGTGGCGATAATGCGGCGGGAGCTAACCGTCAGAGGGTTCAGGTTCGAAAAGATGGGAATAACATTAAGATCCATTGGAACGATCGCGGAGCTGATGTCTTCTTCGGACAGGCAGATAACACGGATGCAGGATCTATGTGGACAGACCTCGGAAACGCTGGCAATCGTGTTGTTTTCACTCCGGCCTCTTCTTCCAACTACCCCAATGCCTACACATTGACCAACGTTCAACACAACCAAAAGGTGGATGTCCTTTGGAAGCGTGGAGGTAAGCTGACCCTTTGGAATGGTCAGGGTTTCTACGACTGGGTCTTCATGACCGATGAAGCGCTTAATTCGGGCGAGCTGCCTAAGTTCAAAGCGCGCAAAGCTATCTGGGACCTCTATCAAGAGCTGTTCCGGGTCAATGCTGTCAATACTTATGCATCTGCTCTTGCAACGGCAAATGCCGTTTACGTCAATGCCAATGCTACAACCGACCAGCTGCGTGCTGCTTTCCGTGCGCTGTTCCTCGCTGTGGCCGAAAGCATAGAAAACCCTGTTGATGTATCCTATCTTTTCACTCATCCCGACATTTCAGGAGATAAGACCGCTTCCGGATGGAGCTACACGGACTTCGCCATAAGTGCAGGTGAGTGTGAGAAATATCATGCCACTTTTAGCTCTTCCCAAAGCGTAAGCGATGCGCCCAATGGTCTTTATGAGGTGGTCTTTACTGGTATCTATCGTCAGGATGACGGCAAGAACCAAGCAGCTCCACAGCTCGTAGTCACTAGTGGTGGATCTCCATGGACGGCGAACTTCCCCAATATGGAAGATTTGGGAGGGAAATGGAATATAGGTGGAGATCCGAGCGGTGACTGGGTGACTTCTAATACAGGCAAGAAGCCGAAGTGGATGTGGAGCGCCAGTGACGCTCAAGCCCACGAGGATGCTTCCGCCATCATCGAGAGTGTTAAGGTAAAAGACCACACCCTTAATGTCGAATTCAAAGTCACGGGAGGCAATCAGTGGTTCAACTTCCAACGTGTGTTCATCACTTATAAAGGCTCTATCAATAGTGGCCTCTATAAGACTTTGCAAGCAAAAATCGCGGAAGCTAATGATTATGTAACAGCAAATACAGGTGTCATCCCGGCATCCTTCATCACGCCCATCACCGAAGCCCTTTCAGCCGCTTCATTGCTGACCGCTAATTCTGATGATAATGATTTGACCTCTGCAACAGATGCCATTACAGCAGCACTCAATACTGCAAAGGCAGCTCCGACCATTGCTAATCTCAATGTCCTCCAAGCTACGGTGAACTTGGCTTCGAATGAAGGAGCCAATGCGGCAGCGATTGCAGCAGCAGAAGCCTTTTTAGCTAATCCCACAACAACAGACGCTTTAAAAGCTCAGTTGGATGCCGTTCGCACTGCACGTAAAATCAAGGCCCTCGGTGGAGCTTCCGACATTTATACTGGTTCCGCTCCTGTCGTTGATACAGAATATTACTTCTTCAACCTTGGCACTGGAATGTGGCTGAGTGCAGGTTCTGACTGGAACACACATGCAGCCGTTGACCAGGCTGGTTGGATTTATAAGCTCAATGACGCTACTGATGGCTTCACTATCTCTTGCTCAATGGGCTGGTTCAACGGCACCCCGTATGTGGACACTAATGATAAGAAGGTCTATACGTTCCAGGCTGTTAGCGGAAAGACCAATGTCTATAACATCCTTCAAGGATCTGACCTCCTCGGTTACAACCCCAACGGAAAGACCGATGGTAAGAAATATTGGAACAGTGTTTCTAACGTCGCAGGTGCTGATGCTACAGACCTGAACTACCAATGGAAGCTTGTGACCAAGGCTGAGCGCGATGCATTGTTGGAACAGGCTACCGAGCAGAACCCCGTGGATGCTACCTATCTCATCGACAACCCGAGCCTGCTGCGCAAGCCCGGATATGAGATGTGGACAAAGGAGTGCGACGGCGGTAATGGTGGCGCTCGCGTCAGCACTGTGAATGACGGCAATGGCGACCGTGCTGCCGACTTCGCCTATGAGTACTACGAGCCCAACTCCTTCAGCTTCTCGCAACAGTTGTCTGCTCTGCGTCCCGGTAAGTACAAAGTCAGCGTGCAGGCCTTCTATCGTCATGGCAATGGAGATACACAAGCCGCAGCCGTGAACAATGGTGATGAACTGGTGCAGCTCGCTTACCTGTTCGCTAATGGCGAGCAAACCTTGCTACCCAATGTCGCCAGCGTGAGAGACCTTGTCCCTGGTATCGGTGATCTCCGTGCCACGAACGCAGGTGAATTCCCCAACATGCCGCAGTCCGCTATCGAATATTTCGAGGTTGGTGCCTATAAGACCACCGTACAGGTTAAGGTCGGTACAGACGGCCAGCTGAACATCGGTGTGAAGAAGGATTCTCGAATTCTTGGTGGTGACTGGGTTGTCTTTGATAATTTTCGCCTGGCTTACCTCGGTCCTGTCGAAGAGACGATAGATGTGGCCATCACAGATGCTGGATATGCAACCTTAGTGGCTCCCTTCGATGCCACGATGCCCGCAGGCGTAACGGCCAGCACGGCCGAGGTTAATGGTCAGAGCATAGAGCTGACAGCCATAAGCGGTGCTGTGCCCGCCCACACCCCCGTCATCCTCAGTGCTGACGCCGCTAAGAGCTTCCAGATCAGCGGCTATCCTACAAATGCTCCTGCCGAGTTGAAGGCTGGTGCTCTCGTTGGTACTTACGAGGATATCCAAGCTCCCGATGGCAGCTATGTGCTGCAGAAGCAGGATTCTAAGGTAGGCTTCTTCCAGGTTGACTATAGCGAAGCCAAGCCTTGGGTTCGTGCTAACCGTGCTTACCTGACTGCTCCCGCCAATCCTGTCAAGGCTTACTTCTTCGAAGACGCTGTTGATGGTATCCGGACAATGGACAATGGACAGTGGACAATGGACAATGCCGAGATCTTCAATGTCGCCGGTCAGCGCATGAACAAGCTCCAGCGCGGCGTGAACATCGTAAATGGTAAAAAGGTATTGGTAAAATAATAAATTTAGAAATTATTATCTAATTATCTAAATCTCTAATTTTCAGAACATGAAAAAGACATATATCATTCCTGCCCTCACGGTGCAGCACATCGAGATGCAGACCATCATAGCCCTGTCGCTTCAGGGAGGCAAAGCCGACGGCAGCGAAGCCCTCGTCAAGGGTGGCGGCGACTGGGATATCTTCGGCGAATATAGCGACGACATGGACGAAGAGTAAATCTCTTTGTAAAGTAACCCATAAAGAGGGGTGTGCTGTGAAAAACGGCACATCCCTCGTATACGGGAAAGCAACTGATAATAGACGAAACGGATGAAAAGGTTACTATTCTTTACAGCTATGTTCGCAGCAGCATCAGTGATGTCGCTGCGTGCTCAATCCAATCCCTTGGCGGAGATGATCGAGCGAGACTACTCGGGGCGCGCCGACTCGTTGGACTATGTGCTGACGAATCAGTTCCAGAATACGTCCAAGGGTACCTTCTATGCCATACCCCGCAGCTATTCGAATGCCGGCAGCGCCACCAGCAATATCTATTGGCAACAGGCTCACGCCCTCGATGTCATCGTCTATGCCTATGAACGTCTCAAGGGCAGCGACGACAGCCGACTCGCCACCTATAAGACCACGATGGAGCGATGGTTCCGCAGCCATGCCAACAACTGGTACCATAAAAGCGGCGATGACACAGGATTCTACAACGAGTTCACCGATGATATGTGCTGGATATGCCTCACCATGCTCCACATGAGCGAAGCCTTGGAGGTGGAGACGTATGCCGACATGGCACGCACCGTGTTCGACCGTTATATCCTGCCGCGCGGCAGCCGTGGCAACGACGGCTTCTTCTCGCTG
>JAEEHP010000214.1 GCA_016280855.1 Bacteroidaceae bacterium | reverse complement strand
AGGTGTTTTGGTTGCTCGACCATTGGTTACCAGGATAACCGCTATAGATGGCATTGATACGCACGGGATTCTTGCCTTGGTTGCGCCAATAGCCGCCTACCACTTCAGAGCAAATCTGGAACCAGCGTTCGGTCTGCCAGCCTAAGGCGGTGATGGGGTGGTCGTAGGAGGCCGCGTCCATGTTGGGGTTGGTGTATTCGTATTCAAGTTGTTTGCTTACCATCATCTGGGCTTCGTTGGCGTTGGCGGCCACGAGGCGCGAGAAGGCCATCTCAGGCAGCATGTCACCCGTGACGTCGGCATAGCCATTGTCGGTGATGCAGTTGCCATAGCTGGATGAGTGGTAGGTGTATTCTGCAGGGATACCCACGCTCATGTTGGCGTTGTGGTCGCCAAGGAGCAAAACGGCGACAGGCGGGATGTCCCAACTGTTGTAGGCGTTGTGGAAGTAGCTCTTCATCTGGTCGGTGGTGGTGCAGCCCATATCGCTGAGGCTCTTCACCTCGGTGAGGATGCCCTGCTGGATGCGGTAGTCGCGCAGTTGGTTGGCATATTGGCGGAAGCTCTCGTTGTTGGGGATGACGATGAGATATTCGCAACCCGTGGGACGGTTGTTGACCCATTCCTGCATGCGGGCTTCATAGTCGATAACGGGCAGTTGGTTGTAGTTGGCCAGGTTCTGCATGAGGATGGGGTCCCAATAGGGGGAACGCAGACGCGTGTCTCCAAACTCGCCGTTGCCACCGTCGAAACGGATGCCGAATTGCAGATCGTCATAGACGCGCAGCTCTTTCGTGACGGGGTTGTATTGGTAGGGCACCACGGTGACAGCCACGGTCTGCACGCCACGCAGGCTGAAAGGCTCGCTGACGGTCACGGTTTGTTCGGGGAAGAACGCGTTCTTGTTGTAGATGCTGTTGTTGCGCTCGTAGGTGTTGGGGCTGTCGTCGGTGTCGAATTTGATGGGGGCGGCGGGCAGCAGGTCGACGTTCTCCATGGCGGTCATGCTGCGGAAGCCCATCTCGATGTGGGCAGTGGCTCCATTAGGTATGGCCACGAATTGGCTGAAAGCCGGCAGGTTGGGCTCGCCCGGGTTGGCAGGCAATGTGATGCCGGTGCCGCCTTCGATGACGTCGCCGTTGTATCCGTTGTCGGTGATGCTGACGATGCTCATGTGTTTCAAGGCATGGCGCATCTGCAACCCCGTACGGGTGTTTTGTTCTACGCTGAGGCCTTCACGAGGGGCCGTATTGCTAAAGTTGAGGTCGCGCGTCTGGGCGTTGATGGCCATAGCCGTAAGCAGCAAGATGGCGACTGACAGGGAGCGTAAACAGTTTTTCATATGGCTTGTTGTTTTGATGATAAGACCTAATAAATATAAAAAAGCGCGTAAAAATACGCACTTTTTTTGGAATAAGAAATGTTTTTCTCGCGAAAAGCGAATTTTTTTCCGTTGGAATGAACCTAAAAGGACATGGAGAGGGATGCCTACAACCCCCTACATCTTAATTATCCTGCGGCTCCAGCGGTGGCCGTCTTTCTCTACAATGATGTGGAATAGTCCTGGTGCCATGCCTTCAAGGGTGATGACTTGGGTATTGTGCGCTGTCATCACGAGCTTGCCATTGCTGTCGAAGACTTGTACTGTGAAGTCTCCATCGAGGTCCAGGCCGATATGGATCTGGCCCGTGGTGGGGTTGGGATGCAGGTCGAGCGGGAGATCTGGCTTCTCGTCGGTGGCGTCCAAATAGGGCGGCAGCGTGATGTAGTCGATCCAGGCACAGTCCTCGCCGTTGCTGACGGAATAGTCCTTGGTGTAGTTCCATTGGTATTGGTGACTTCCTGGTTGGATGGTATAGGTGTGTTCGTACCAGGCCACTGTTCCTGACCATCGGTCTAACATTACGCTGTCGACGGAGAAGACCAGGAAATCATAGTTGTTCTCCGATGACACCTTGCAGAAGAACGAGAGGGTGCCTTCGGCATTGGATGTGTAGTTGAAGATGAGATGCGACGCTTCGTCATGGGTGATGGTGGTGTCCGACTGGGCACAGTAGTTGCCGTGATATGCACCGATGTCGACGATCTGCCAGGGATGGTGAGGGTCGTTGACCCAATACATTGGGTTGAATTCACCGATTTCGAAGCTTTCCATGGAGAAACCTAACGGTAAGCTAAAGCTGTTTTCCATCACCAACTCTTGGCAGGTGGCAGTGAGGGTGAAGTCGAGGGAAGGAGCCTCGCCAGCGAGAAACTCGACGAAGATGTCGAAGGTGAGGTCGACAGTGGCTCCGATGGGCATGTTGTTGAGGGTCGGCTCTGGGGTGATCACCCTGATGTAGTCTTCGTTGCCATGCAAGGCGATGTGCGGGCTTTGGGCAATATAGTGGCCGTGGTTGGCGAGACGGAAAGTGAGGCTGGCAAACTCGCCCGCGTCCAAGTAGCCGTTGCCGTTGCCGGCATGGTCGTCAATGGCAAGGAGTTCTGCCTTGATGTTGGGCGCGATGACGGCGAGGTCGAACTCGCGCTCAAAACTTTCGCCGTTGAATTGCGTTGTGATGGTGAAGGGAACGTTGGTCCCGTCGGTGACGTCACCGCTGACGCTGACTTGGAAGGCATCCCCGATAAGTGCAGTCTCGTCGGGTGCCAGGGGAGGCCAAGTGGTCGAGGCCTGTGTGATTTGAAGTTGTCCCGTGGTGTTGGCGATGGTGGCACTACCCGAGGCACTTGTCGAGGCGCCGACATTCCTGACGACGAGGTCGACGGTGGCCGATTCCCCATGATGCAGATGGGTGGCACCTTGGTTGAAGGCGACACTGTCGGCCACGACGAGAGGCCTGTCTAGGGGTGCCACAGGGATTAATATTTCACTGCGAATGAAGTTCAACCCCGTCATGGTTAGACATACCGTGCTGGTGGGTATGTAGTCCATGACATAGATGACTTGGTCTTGCCCCGTTCCCGTGGCGGTGGCCAGCAGGTGGTCTTTGTGCCCGTAATTGGCACTCAAAGCAATCTCTACACCTTCGGGAACCGTGATGTGGAAAGGAGTGAAAATGGTGATATAGGGGTCATGGGTGGCTTCTATGGTTTGGGGCATCTCGGTGTAGAGCCGGAGGAAGGCGTCGCAGTGGGAATGGTAGGCGTTAAAGGTGGTGTTGCGCATGGTCATGTCAGCGTTGGGGAAAACATTTTGCTCCAGGAAGTACTTGCCCGAAACATTGGCGAACGAGGGCATCCATTGGGCGACATGGCTGGCGTAGGGGCCGTAGTCGGGGAGGAACTCGGGGTCAAAGAGGTCCCAGACTCCCCAGAGGTAGATGTCGTTGGCAAAGGAATAGGTTCTCCCCGAAGGGCTGATGGCACCTACGATGCCTGCGTTTTGTCCGTCACGGGTCATACGGATGAGGCCTTCCGTGAAGCAGTTCCCGTTGTAGTCGAACTGTCCCGTCTTGCAGTTCACGGAGATGAGGAACGACATCTTGCCCGGGTTGTTGATGTCACCGAAATCGCTGACATAGATTTCAGGTTGGTACCATTTCTGCGTCCAGCCATGGTCACGGTGCTGGATAAGGTAGGCCCCTGAATTGATGGCGTGGATGACCTGTCCTGCATTGCCGCCCGTCCATCCGCCGAGCTCTGCAGGTGTGGCCGGGATGTATCCCAACCCGTTGGGACCGAAGTAGTCGGTGACGGCGCTCGTGTTGGCGGCCGTCGACCATGCCGTGCCCAATTCGCCGTTGTAGATTTCGTTGACGCGGATGGGCTGTTTGCCGTGTTGGGTCAGATAGCCGCTGATGGTGGCGATGCAAATCTGGAACCAGCTGGTGTTTTGCCAGGCTGCCGCTGTCAGCGGATGGCTGTAATAGGCCAGATTCGAAACGGGTGCCGTGTACTCGTATTCGATTTGCTTGCCGATGAAGATAGGCAGCTCCGATTCGTCATTCGCGACGAGGCGCGAGAAGCACATGTCGGGAAGACGGTCGTCGTCGATGTCAGCGTATGGGTTGTCGGTGTTGACGAAGTCTTCGATGGGATGCAGGGTGTGGTAGGCTGGGATGTGTAGGTCCATGTCTTCGCCATGGTCGGCGAGGATACACACGGCCACGGGCGGTATGTCCCAGCTGTTGTATATGTCCCTGAACCATTGCCTGATCTCCATGGTCGTCGTGGCACCTGTCTCTCCGATGCTCATCACCTTGGTGAAGATGCCTTGACGGATGCGGTAGTTGGCAAGCTCTTGCGCGGCCGAGATGAAGGCGTCGTTGTTGGGCGTCAGGATGAGGTATTCGCAACCAGTGAGACGACCGCGTGTCCACTCCTGCCTGCGGGCATGGTAGTCGATGTCGGGCAGGCTGCTGTAATTCAGGATGTTGTTCTGCAGGATGGGGTCCCAATAGGGGGAGCGCAGGCGGTCATCGCCGAAGTGTCCGTTGCCTCCTTCAAAACGAATGTCGATGTCGAGTTCGCGGTTGACGGCGAGCTCGTGTGTCACCGGGTTGTATTGGAAAGGACTGAGACCGAGGTGGATGACGTCGACGCCGCGCAAGCGCTGTGGCTCGGCCACCATGTAACTCTCGTCAGGGTAGAAGGCATTGGTGGCATATACTTTCGGGTCTTTGAAGAACGGCCGTTCGGGCTCGCTCTCGGCTTGGCTGCCTTCCGACGGTGTGATGTTGATGCCAGTCATGCGTTGGCTGCGTCGCGTCCTGACTTCCACGATGGCTTCCGAGCCTTGTGGGATGGCGATGAAGCGGTTGAAGGTGGGCAGCGCGGGCAGGCCATAGTCGTTGGGCGCCACGATGCCTTTTGTCGTTATGGTGTGCATCACCTCGCCTTCGTGCATGACCGTGTCGATCCTGAAGTCGCCAAGGTCGAAGTGAAGGCTGATATGGCCGCGGTCGGAAGATATGATGGTAAAGGTCTGTCCCACAGCGGTGTGTGTTGCCGTAAACGCAAACAATAGGAAGGTTAGGAACGATAAAGCTTTTTTCATGGTTGGCAGAGTTTTTTCAAAATCGGGGTGCAAGTAACACATTTTTTGCGACTTATCAAACAAATTTTTCCGCAAAAGACAATTTTTCCGCCTGACCACAAAAAAAGAGCCGCCTTGAGGCAGCTCTTTTGTTCGGTTTAGTCTCGTAGGGACGACACTTCAGTAAGCAGGCGACATGAGTCCCTGCTTTCACGCATGGCCCCCCGCGGCCATATAAGATCACACAATCCCCGTAAATCCCATGAACGCCAAGGCCAAAATGCCGGCGGTAATCAGGGCGATAGGGGTACCCTTCATGCCCTTGGGAGGCTCCATCAGGTCGATGTGCTCACGGATGCCAGCGAAGATAACCAGTGCCATGGCGAAGCCAAGAGCGATGCCGACGGCATAGACGATGGATTCGCCGAGGCTCAACATGTGAGCCACGCCGCCATAGTTGAACTCCTTAGTGACCACGGTCAAAGACACGCCGAGGACGGCGCAGTTGGTCGTAATCAGCGGCAGGAACACACCCAAGGCGGTGTACAATGACGGACTGATTTTCTT
>JAEEHP010000213.1 GCA_016280855.1 Bacteroidaceae bacterium | reverse complement strand
TGTTGAACTCTATCTTCAACAGGCTTTCGGGCTCCTTGGCCGTCACGTGCTTGAGGTACGCCACTTCGGGCAGGCCCTGCGTAGCATCCAGCAGCTCGCCGCCGCAGATGCTTGTGCCCCAGATGCCTACGTTGTACGAGTACTTCAGCTTGGCGAAGTCGGCTTCGAAGCCGTGGGCATTCAGGTAATCCACTTCCTCCTTGCGCGTGAGCTTCTTGTCGCGTGTCAGCGTGATGATCTCCACGCCGGGCGCCATCACTAAGAAGGTCATGTCGAAACGTATCTGGTCGTTGCCGGCACCCGTGGAGCCGTGGGCGATGGCGTCTGCGCCGATCTCGTTGGCATAACGGGCGATGGCCAGGGCTTGGAAGATACGTTCGCTCGACACCGATATGGGGTAGCAATTGTTGCGCATGACGTTGCCGAAGACCATGTATTTCAATGATTTCTCGTAGTATTCCTGTGTCACGTCCAACGTCACATATTGCGTGGCGCCCAACTTGTAGGCATTCTCCTCGTTCGTGCGTAGCTGCTCTGCCGAGAAACCGCCCGTATTGGCGCACGCTGCGTGCACTTCGTAACCTAATTCCTTAGCGAGATACATCACGGTGTAGCTCGTGTCCAAGCCGCCGCTGAAGGCGACAACAACTTTCTTCTTCATGTGATTATGTTTGTATTTTTAATGTTTCTTTTTCGTGTTAAAAGGCTCTGTTGAGAAGTCCTAGGGGTTTCGGCCGACAGCCCTAAGGGTTTTCGCAATAACCCTTAGGACTTATTCGCTACACCCTTAAGGCTTTCCCGGTATCACGTTCAGTCGCGCAGTTCCTGGCTGTTCGTGATGCGCCCCTCGAGTCGGTTAATGCGGTCGAGCACGCTCTGTGGAATCTTGGCGGGCAAGTGTTCCTCGGGGTCGAAGAGCATGGCGGTGCAGATGCAGAACTTGCGGTTTCGCTCGCGCAACACATTGATATTCACGCATCCTTCGCAGCCTTTCCAGAACGCTTCGTCGTCGGTCAGGTCGTCGAACGTCACGGGCAGGTAGCCCAGCTGCGTGTTCATCTTCATCACCGCCTTTCCGCTGGTGAGTGAGAAGATTTTGGCGTGCGGCCAGCGGATGCGGGCGAGCGAGAAGGTCACGTCCTTGATGCGTTTGGCGATGCCTAAGCCGCGGAAATCGGGATGAACGATCAATCCCGACGTGGTCACGTACTGCTTGTTGCCCCACGTCTCAATGTAGCTGAAGCCGGCAAAACGCATGTCGCTGCCCGGCTCCAGACCTGGAGCCAGCGCGATGACGGCCTTGGCCTCGCGCATCTTGTTGGCAACGTACTCATGCGTACGCTTGGCGATGCCGGTGCCGCGCACCTTGGCGGCGTCCTCGATGGTTTGCAGGATGGTATCGACGTAGCGCTCGTGCGTTTCGTCGGCGACGAGCACCTGAATGTCTTCGGGCTTAATTTCTGTCTGTATCATAGTTGTTTAGTCAAGTGTCTGTGTTTCGGGTACGACTACCGAGAGGTGGTTGAGCACGGTCGGGCGGTCTGCGTCCTCGGCAAGCACGATGAGGATGGTGTCGTCGCCGGCGATGGTGCCTACGATCTCGGGGATGTCGGCGTTGTCGATGTCGTAGGCCACGTGCGGAGCATGGCCGGGAGGCGTGTGCACTACGGCCAGGTTCTGGCTGAACTTCACCGAGATGGCGCCGAGGCGGTTCATCTGCTGCACCGTCATGTGGGTGTCGCTGACACGCTGGTATCGCGTTTGTTCGGGCAACATATAGACGAGCACGCCGCGTTCGTTGTGCCCTTTGACGATGCGCAACTGATGCAGGTCTCGCGATAGCGTGGCCTGAGTGCTCGGGAAACCGGCTTTCGCCAGCTCGCGCAGCAAATCGTCCTGGCGGCTGAGCTCCTGGCTGGTGATGATCATTTTGATGACTTCAAGTCGTGTGTCCTTGTCTTGCTTCATGACAACGTTACTTGTTTGAGGTCGCAAAGATATGAATATTCTTTCAAACCGAAGCATATTTGAGCAAAAATTTGCATATTTTTCGCTGTTTATATGCATTTATCAAGAAATTATTGCATATTTATTGACGCTAATCTATTCAAACGTGCGCAGCGCTGCCTCCATTTCGCGCATAAGGTTGCGCTTGGGCGATTGCGGCGAATAGATGAATCCTTCGGTGCAGAGCACCAGCCCGTGGGCGGTGTCGATGCGTTCGAGAGCTACGAAAGCTCCGCCCAAGGCGCCGTTGTGCATCTCCCAGAGGCCGTGAACTTCCAGCACATTCATATTATATAAGGTACGCGTGCGTGGCAACACCAGCGGCTGATGGCTCTCGGGATCGCGGGCCGTCTGCATCCATTGGTTGGGCTCGGAGCCGGGGATGTTGGTCTTCAAAATGCTGTCGCGCTTAGCCACGTATTGCCCGATGCTGAGGGGTTGGCCGTTCCAGGGATAGCTGTAGAACACGAAGTTCTGGTCCTTGTCGAGGAGGTTGGTGCCGGTCCACAGGAAATCCTTTCCCTGTTTTGAAGCACGCAGTCCGGTGGGCACGCAGATGGTGTGACCGCTGACTTCCTGCAGGGCTTCGAGTGTCGTTTTGCTGTACTTGCGGCGCAGCTGGGCTGCCTCCCATTCGAGCTCGGCTTCGACGAACAGATCCGTTAAACGTTGTCTGTTTGCACCGATGAAACCGGCCAAAATGTGCGCCGACGGTCCCTGAACCATCACCTCGACCTGCGGCAAGGCTATCTCGTTACAGGCTACGCCCATCGAGGGTTGACGCAGGCTCTTGTCGATCTTGACGATAAGACGGTTGCGGAATGTGCGCCAGGGTGTGAGATTGGCATCCGTGAATGTGACGTTCACGCGAAACAGGGGTTCGTGCTGGGGCAATAAGGGTGTGGAGCCCTTGAACACCGCTTCCAGCGTGTCGCTCAGTTCACCTTCGTAGGCAGCTCTCGGGACAATCATCACCATCTCGAAGGGCAATCCCCTGGATGTGGGCTTGTGGCCCTGATGATTCGACGAGGTGTTTCCCTGACAACAAAGAAACATGATGGTTGCAACAATTGGCAACCACGCTGCGGGCTTGGGGAAGATGCTTTTGTGGCACATCATCGTGTGGGTCTTTAAAGCAAGAAAGGACCCCTTTTTGCGGGATCCTTCATGGGTGGTGTCACCAGGAATCGAACCGGGGACACAAGGATTTTCAGTCCTTTGCTCTACCAACTGAGCTATGACACCATCGCTCTTCTTTCGATTTGCGGGTGCAAAGGTACTGCTTTTTGCCGAATTGTGCAAGTTTTAGCGATAAAATCTTTCAAATATGATAAAAAAAAGACTTTTTCTTCGCTATGTCGCAAAAACATTGTACCTTTGCACCCGCAAACGAACAATGCTCGGTATGCATTCGGAAAGTAGCGCAGTTGGTAGCGCACTACGTTCGGGACGTAGGGGTCGGGCGTTCGAGTCGCCTCTTTCCGACGCAAAGACGGCAAATGGGATCCATTTGCCGTCTTTGCGTGTTCACTTAATCGTTGGTTAGTCTAAGCGTTGCGGATGAATTCGATGAGTTCGTTCTTCTCGTCGTCTGTGAGCTGTTCGGACTTGATGAAGTACTTCATCATGTCGATGTACGATCCGTCGAAGAAATCATTCTTGGTTTCAGCGAGGGCTACTTTAGCATAATCCTTTCGCGACATCGTTGGCGTGAAGAAGATCTTGCCGTTCTTCTTCTTGCTCTTGACAAAACCTTTTGAGGTAAGAATCTTCAGGAAGGTGGCTACTGTAGTGTAAGCCGGTTTCGGTTCTTCATAAAACTGTAGGAGGTCTCCCGTGTAACCGCACTGGCCGGGTAAACTCCATAGACCGTGCATGACTTGAAATTCTGATTGCGTTAAAGTCTTTTTGTCTTTCATTGGTGAGCTTGTTTATCAAATGCTCAACAAAGGTACATTTAATTCCGACACAAATGAAATATTTTAACGGGCATTTTGTTAATTAGTCCTGTAGATTAACGTTTATTGACAAAATCATGGGGTAAATAAGGTGCTAAATATATAGATATTAGCAATTAAAAGACGGTGTTAGGTGTCACGATTATCTCACGATAGAGGTTTGCGGATTACGCAATCCCGACTGTTTGCTGAGGAATGCTTTGGCCGTGCCGAAGCGCAGATACATGTCGAGTCGGACGGGTGTGTGGTTCATGTCGTCGGTGATGTAGAACGTGATGACTTCCTTCTCCTTCTTCCCTCTGTCGTCGATGAACGAGAAGACGAGGCATCGGTAGGTGACGCCCGTAGAATCCATCTTGAATTTCTTGCGGCCGCGGAAGACGAGCGTGCCCTCCTTGATCTTGCAGCCGTCGGCCATGAAGAATTTCAGCCTTTGACCATCGCGGTAGCTGGAGGGGTCGAACGAGCGTGCACGCAGCAGCATGCTCACCATGTCGGTGATGCAATCGGTGCCGTCGTACTCGTTGTGTCGCTCCTTGCCCTCGTCGTTGATGTAGTGCTGGGTAACGTGTGTCTTTCCGCCGGGGTATGAGTAGCGCGCTTCGTCGATATAGAAACGCTTGCCCTCGAGGGCGCCTTTGCGGTAGTAGAGTGGTACGAGCTGTGGTGTAACGTAGCTCGACAGGGTGTCGCGCATCATGAAGAACTTGTCGGTGCGCTTGCTGCCGCGGGTGATGAGGCTGGCGTGGTAAGCAGGCTGCCCTTGATAGGTCGTCTCGCTGATCTCGAGGCTGGCGGTGCCGGCCTTGATCCAGATGAACTGCCAGTTGAAGTAGAGCTGATAATCAAGCCGTTCGCCGGCGTTGAAGGCTTTGTTCTCCAGTTGGCATTGCGCCATGGCACTCGGTATGCCGAGTGAGATGACGGAGGCGATGAGAATGAGCAGTTTCTTCATAGGGCTAAAGGGTTTTTCAACACTTTGACAGCAATGGCGCTTGAAAGTTTAATACAAATGCGCTAATTGCCCTGATTGCGCTTCTTGGTTTCGCGCTCCATGGCAGCTGTGCGCTCCTTGTTGCGGGCCTTGATGTCCTTGAGCTTGTCGGGCTTCTGTTTGGTGATCTTTGCGGGCTTCTGTTTCATGCCGGGGATGGCACGAGGGTCCCAGTCTTGCTGGTTCTCCCACTGTGCCTTGACAGGTATGGCTCTGTTGAAGTAGAAGACTTCCTCGGCAGGGATGCCATTGTCGTAGTCGCCGGTGGACCACTCGCCGTCGCCGTTGCGATCGATGAAGCATCGGACGTAGTAATCGCTGGGCTTGAGGTAGAAGAACTCGGCAAAGCCGTTTTCCTTGACGGCTTCGGTGCGCACAGGCTTGTCGGACGTATTGAGCAACTGCACGACGACGTTGGTGTCCTTGCTCATAATCTTGATGAACAGCGTGCCGTACTCTTCCTCTTTGCGGGTACGGAAATCCTGTTTGATGGGCTTGTTGGTGCGGCCATAGACGCTTTTGACGGCAGCGCTGTCGATTTCCAGGGAGTAGGCTGATTCGAGCGCCCAGTCGGCATAGAGCCTGAACTGTCGTGGGTTACCCTCAACGGTTTCGAAGCGGAAGGGTGCGTCCTCGAAGAGCGAATCCACCTTGATCTTGAAGTGTACGGCCGAGGAATCGGGCGGTGTGACGGGCTCCGAGAAGGTGAAGACGGGGATCTGGTTGGGGTCGATGGTGCCACTTGGCTTGCATTCGACGGTCAGCTCCCGTTTCTCGCCTTCGAAGGGTGCGGGCGTATAGTTCTCGATCTTCTTGGCCTGTTTCTTCTGTTCCTTCTCCCATTCCTTTGCTTTCTCCTCAAGTGCTTTCAGCTGCATGGCACGGCTGGTCTTGGGTACGATGTCTAAAGTATCTGTTTTCCAAACCAGTTGGTGCAGGGTGTCGGTGTCGAGATAAGAGAAAGCGATGGTCATCGTGTCGGCGAAGGCGACGGTGGTGTCGGTGATCCAGTACGTGACGGTATCTCCTTTAGCCGACGGCTCAACGATGAAAATGCTGTCGTTGTCAAAGTTGAGGCCCTTGATGCGCGGCAAGGAATCGGAGGGAGCCGTGAAGAAGGCTGTGAACGACTCCGGCAGGTCGCGCTGCGTCTTCAGCAGGTGACGGTCCTGACCCTCCTCGAGGAACGATCGCAGCACGATGTCGTCGGGGTAGAAGTGGGTGTAGTGGACGGGCTGGATGCTGTCGTAGTGGGTGGAGTCGCGCCAGATTGTGTCTAAGCGGATGTCAGGCTTGCAGCTGGAGGTGAACAGGGTCGTGTCGAAGGCTATGAGTTCGCTCTTCTGCGTGAACATGAAATTACCGTCGACGTCCTTCAGGGCAAAAGCACGATAGCGACGGTCGCGGGCTACGCCTTTGATGACGAAACGTCCGCTGCCGTTCGTGCGGCTGACGCGGTCGAAGTGGTGGGTGCGGAACAAACTGTCGGGCACGATGCCGTCCTCGTTCTCCTCAAAGAGGCCCACAAGTATGCCCTTGATGGGCTCCAAGTCAGACGCATTGAGCACATAACCAGACACTTCCATCGTGTCGATATGCTCGCCCGTGGAGAAGGAGAAGGTGTAGTTGCCCATCGGATTGCCTTCGTTGTTGTCCACGATGGCATCGGCGAAGTCGATGGTGTAGGTGGTGTTGGGTTGCAACGTGTCGAAAAGGTCGATGCGCACTTGCTTGCCTACGGCGCGGATGTTGGGCGCTTCGGTCTGGGGCGGCGACACGACAACCTTCTCGCTGGCGTTCTCGATCTTGATATATTCATTGAATTGGATGGCAATCTTCTGCTTGTTGGCATTAGTGGCCTGGTTGCCGGGCGTGCTGGCGATGACCCGTGGCGGCGTCTCGTCGTAGGGACCGCCGTCGGGCGAGCCGATGTTGGCACAGGCCATGGCAAACAGCATCAGGAGAAAGAAAAGAGGTAGTTTGCGCATCCTTATATATTATTGGTTGAGGGCTAACATTTGTTCGATGGTTACGCGGTCGTTACTCAGCCGCGGCACCTTGTGCTGCCCGCCTAATTTGCCATTCTGTTTCAGCCAGTCGTTGAAGAGACCCGGGCGTGCGATGGTGAGTTCGAGACGTTGCAACGTGATGTCCTTGAAGCGCTTGGCCTCGTAGTCGGAGTTGATGGCCTGCAACGCTTTGTCCAGTTCCTCCGCAAAACGTTCGGGGTCGGCAGGAGGACGTGAGAACTCGATCAGCCATTGGTGGCGGCATTTGCCTTCCTCGTTCATGAACACCGGTGCGGCCGTGTACTCCAACACCTCTGCCCCCGTGGCTGTGCAGGCTTGGACGAGACCTTTCTCAGCATTATCAACGATTAGTTCCTCGCCGAAAGCATTGATAAAGAACTTCGTACGTCCTGTGATGACGAACTTGTAGGGCGATGTCGATGTGAAGCGAACGGTGTCGCCGATGAGGTAACGCCAAAGGCCGCTGGACGTGGAGATGACCATGGCGTAGTTCTTGCCGGGTTGCACTTCCCATAGGGGAATGGCGTGCGGCGAAGGGGTGTTGAGCTCGTCCATGGCGATGAATTCGAAGAACACACCATAGTCGATCATCAGCAGCAATGATGGGTCGTCAGGGTCGCTCTGGATGCCGAAGAAGCCTTCGCTGGCATTGTAGGTCTCCATGTAGGACATCTTGGCAGAAGGTATCAGGCGACGGTACTGCTCGCGGTAGGGAGTGAAGGCAACGCCGCCGTGGAAGAAGACCTCGAGATGGGGCCACACGTCGGTCAGATGCTCCTTGCCGGCGAGTTCCAGGACGCGGGTGAGCACCGACAGCATCCACGAAGGCACGCCGCTGATGTTTGTGACGTCGCGATGCAGGGCTTCACGGGCGATGCGGTCGCGCTTCACCTCGAAGTCCTGCAACAGTGCCGTGCGTTTGCTGGGAACACGTAAGATGTTGACGAAAGGACTGATGTTCTCGATGAGAATGGCACTCAGGTCGCCGACCAACGAGTGCTTGAGATTGTAGTTGGGCGCATGAGAACCGCCGAGAATCAAGGCTCGTCCGTCGAGGATGCGGCTTTCGGGGTGGTTGCGAAGGTAAAGGGCTACGCTGTCCTTGCCGCCGGCATAGTGTGTGTCCTTCAATGCTTGCGACGACACGGGGATGAACTTGCTCTTGTCGCTCGTAGTGCCGCTGGATTTGGCATACCACCTCACTCGTCCTGGCCAAAGCACATCGCTGCATCCATGTCGCATGCGGTCGATGTCGGCCTTCAGATCGTCATAAGATGTTATAGGACAAGCGTTGGCAAACGCTTCATAACTATCGAGTTCCGGGAAGTGATATCGCTTGCCCCATTCCGTTGCCTGAGCGGCTGACACCAGACGACGAAGCACGCCACGCTGGAGCGCTTCAGCCTGCTGCGCATAAGCTTGAATAGCCTTGTTGCGATGCCCTAAGAAGGGACGGGATAGATTCGTTATGCTCATATTGGCGGCAAAGATACGGCAAAATGGGCAAGTGACAAAATCGAGCGGTTTAAATAATGTTATTCTTGCTCTTGAGGAGCCTGTGGGGGTAACGACGTAGGCTGTTCCTCCTGAGCTGTGCGCTGGGACTTGGCTTCGAAGATGGAGCGTACCAACTGCTTGTCGGTCTGCAGGGCTCTCAAGGTCGCCTTCGCTGCCATCTGGTGGCTTTCCTTCTTGGAATAGCCTTTACCGGTCTCGCCGTCAAGGCCTTCAAGGACGATACGTGTGATGAAGACGGGCGAGGAGTGAGGATCATGATGTTCTTCCACCACCTTGAACTCCACCTGGATGCGGTTCTTCTGCGCCCATTCTATGATTTTCGACTTGAAATTCACCTCCTTAGCTGCCATCGAATCCACGTCGATGAGCTGTCTGAGAATGCGGTTGCGCATGAAGAACATGCATGCATTGTAGCCGCGATCTAAGTAGATGGCGCCGACCAGGGCTTCAAAGGCGTTGCCGCCCATGTAGCTGTTGTGGGCGTTGGAATGGCTGTTGCTGTGGATGAGTCGGTCGAGGCCGGTCTCGCGGGCCAGGCGGTTGAGCGTGTCGCGCTGGACAATCTTACTGCGGGTGTTGGTCAGGAAGCCTTCGCTGCGGCCCTTGAAATGGTGATAAAGGATGTCGCTGACAATGGACTCCAGAATAGCATCGCCCAGATACTCAAGCCGTTCGTTGTGCTCGTCGGTGCTGCGCTTGCCGTGGAGCGCAGTCGATTTGTGCTGAAGCGCCAGCTTGTAGAAGTGGATGCGATGGGGGTAGAAGCCTAAGATGGTGTATAAAGACGCACAAAGCTCCCTGTCCTTGCGGAAGGGGAGCTTTAAGCGATCTATCAGATTAGATGAGATGAACACGGGATCAACCTTCGTATTTCTTGAAGATCACGCAGGCGTTGTGGCCGCCGAAGCCGAACGTGTTGCTCAAGGCGGCACGCACGGTGCGCTTCTGGGCTACGTTGAACGTGAAGTTCAGGTTGTAGTCAATCTCTTCGTCGCGGTCGTCGTCCTGGTGGTTGATGGTGGGCGGAACGATGTCGTTCTGCACGGCAAGGACGCTGGCCAAAGCCTCGACGGCACCGGCTGCACCGAGCAGATGGCCCGTCATGGACTTTGTCGAGGAGATGTTCAACTTGAAGGCGTGCTCGCCGAAGAGTTCCTTGATGGCCTTAGCCTCGGAGATGTCGCCGACGTGCGTCGAGGTGCCGTGAACATTGATGTAGTCGATGTCCTCAGGCTGCATGCCGGCATCCTTCAAGGCATTCTGCATCACCAACTTGGCTCCAAGGCCCTCGGGATGGGAAGCGGTGATGTGGTAAGCATCGGCACTCATGCCTTCGCCGACCATCTCAGCGTAGATCTTAGCACCACGTGCCTTTGCATGCTCCAACTCTTCGAGGATCAGACAGCCGGCTCCTTCGCCCATGATGAAACCATCGCGGCTGGCGCTGAAGGGGCGGCTGGCCGTCTCGGGCTCATCGTTGCGGGTGGACAGCGCCTTCATGGCGTTGAAACCGCCTACACCGCCTTCGGTGATGGCTGCTTCGGAACCGCCGGCGACGATGGCATCTGCCTTGCCCAAACGAATGAGGTTGAAGGCATTACCAAGAGCATGGGTGCTGGAAGCGCAAGCTGACGTGGTCACGTAGTTGGGGCCATGGAAGCCGTGCATGATGCTGATATGACCGGCGGCGATGTCGGCAATCATCTTGGGGATGAAGAAGGGACCGAACTTGGGACCGATCTCGGCACCCGTGCGTCCGTAGGCTTCAATCTCCTCCTGGAAAGTCTTGATGCCGCCGATGCCGACTCCATAGACGACACCCACGCGGTTCTTGTCCAAACCTTCTTGCTCCAAGCCGCTGTCGGCGATGGCCTGCTGGGCGGCAGCGATGGCATATTGGCAATAGAGATCCATCTTGCGGGCCTCCTTGCGGTCGATGCCATATTCCTCGGGGTTGAAGTTCTTCACCTCGCAGGCAAACTGCGTCTTGAACTTCTCGGTATTGAAATGGGTAATAGGTGCAGCACCACTCACGCCCGCCACCAGGTTCTTCCACGTCTCATCGACGGAGTTGCCTAAGGGCGTGATGGCACCGAGACCGGTTACCACAACTCTTTTTAATTCCATAAATAGCGATAAAAAAGTAAACGAGCTAACGAGTTATCGAGTGGCAAGCCTGTTAAGGAAATACTTGTCAACTTGTTAACTCGTTAACTCGTCAACTTAGTTCTAATAGGGTTTATTGATGTGCTTCAATGTAAGCGATAGCATCACCGACGGTGGCAATCTTCTCAGCCTCGTCATCGGGAATAGTGATACCGAACTCCTTCTCGAACTCCATGATGAGCTCTACGGTATCCAGAGAATCTGCACCGAGGTCACCGGTGAAGCTCTTTTCTGCACTTACTTCTGCTGCATCAACGCCAAGTTTGTCGACGATGATATCCTGTACTTTCTTTTCGATTTCAGACATAATTGTAATGGTTAAAATGATGTGTTTAGAATACTCTTATCGTTTTTCAGGGTGCAAAGGTCGGATAAAATCTTCATTCCGCCAAATAATATGGAAAAAAAGTGCACATTTATGCACAAACGCTACTTCCGTGTGCAAAATAGCGCATTTTGTCGTGTTTTACTTTCATTTTTATAGACGCTCTCTTCGCAAGGGATAGCTGCCGCGAAGTTGCTCGAAGGATTCGGGGTGGGACTTGAGGCGGCTGCTGTCGCTCATGGGGTCGTACAGCTGAAGGGCAAGCGTTGTCGGATCGTCACTTGCACGGAAGCCTTCAGGCAACGAAGGAGGTTGGATGTCGAAGGTCATCGGAAGGCCCAGAAAACGGCAGATGGCAGACAGCGTCATTCGGGTGGCATTGGCTTTGCCGTCGGCGCTGTAGCCGGCGATGTGCGGCGTGCCTATATATACCTTATATAATATAGAGGGGTTCACGTGTGGCTCACCCTCCCATGTGTCGAGGATAACTTCGCTGACGAGCCCCTCATCCATGGCGGTCTCTAAGGCGAGCTCGTCGATGAGACCGCCACGGCCGGCATTGATGATAATCGGTTTACGGCGCATCAACTCGAAGGAATGGCTGTCTAGCAGGTGGCGGGTAGGGTAGGGACCGCTGTCCGTTAACGGCGTGTGCAGGGTGATGATATCGGATTCTGCAAGAAGGGTAGGGAGGTCAGTCCACGTTAATCCGTCGGCAAGATGGTCGCCGGCAGCTTCACGCGGTGGGTCGTTGAGGAGGAAATGGCGGATTCCCCATTGTCGGGCACGCTCCAGGACGGCGGTCCCCACATGGCCGACACCGATTATGCCTAACGTGGCATCGTGGAGATTCAGGCCTCGGTCGCGATGAAGCAGCAACAGGCTGTTGCAAACATATTGAGCCACGCTCGTCGCGTTGCAACCGGGACAGTTGTGCCACTCGATACCTGCTGCATCCAGATAGTCCGTATCCAGATGGTCGTAGCCTATTGTTGCCGTTACGATGAGCCGCACGCTGCTCTCCTCCAATAAGGAACGGTTGCAGCGGGTTCGAGTCCGCACAACTAAAATCGTGGCATCATGAACGTCAGCCGCTGTAATCTCGCCTCCAGGCTTCACCACGACCTCATCCGCAAGCGTCCTCAAGGCCGCCTGAATATACGGAATCTTATCGTCAACGACTATCTTCATTCTTATCTTTAGTTTCTCTGACTTTCGTCACGAAAGGCTGCGGGTAGGCGAGCAAAGCTCGGGAATCTCGGCAATTCAAGCAAGCTTGATTGCTCTCGCTGCTCCGAAAGTTCAATTCTCAACTTTCAATTTTCAACTTTAGCTTCGCTGACTTTCGTCACGACTCGGCAATTCAAGCAAGCTCGATTACTCTCGCTGCTCCGAAAGTTCAACTCTCAACTTTACAGCAGTTCCGGTAGCTGGTGGAGTTTTGTGCTGTTAGATCCCTTGATGAGGATGAGCCATCCCGTCGGCTTCTCCTTCTTGATCGTCTCCTTCACCGCTTCTGCATCTTTGAAACATCGTATCTCAATGTCCTGAGCCGCCGTTATCCCCCTCAGTGCTTTCTCAAAGTTCTCTCCCACGAACCAAGCCCTCCTGCTGCTCCGGTCGCTCTGCTTGCCCTGGTCGCTGTGGTTGTTCTGTTCGCTGCCCTGTTCGCTGTGGTTGCTCTTTTTGCCCTGGTCGCTCCGGTCGTTCTGTTTGTCCTGTTCGCTTTGCTCGCTCTGTTCGCCGCCCTGTTCGCTGTGGTTGCCGTGGGTCGTGTGAACGGCGGTTTGTCCGCCGTTTCCCGCTCCCTCCTCTGCCATCGCTTCCCTCGCGACCGCCTTGTGCGCCCTTTCGCTCTCTGCTCCTAATTCCTTCATGTCTCCCAAAATAACCATCTTTTTGTCACCCTCGATCTTCTTGAAGTTCTTGAGTGCCGCCATCATGGAGGTCAGGTTGGCGTTGTAGGCATCAATGATCAGCTCATTGGCTGCCGTCTTACGATACTCCGACCTTCCGAGGCTGGGGTGATAATGCTCCAAGGCGTGGTCGATGGCCTCTTCGGCGACGCCGAAGTGCAGCCCTACGGCCACAGCTGCCAGCACGTTGTCCACGTTATAGTCACCGATAAGCTGCGTCTGCACCTCGTGCATCTGTCCCGTTGTGCCTTGCCAGCGCACCTTCAGCATCGGCTCGCAGGCCGCTACGGCACCCCGGCAGATGGCCTGCCCTAAGCCATCCCCCTCATGTCCATAGGCGATACACCGCTCCGATGACATCCTGCGTTCGGAGAGCATAGACATCAAGTCGCTGTTGCTGCTGTTGATGAAAACATGTGCAGAAGCCTTCTGCTGGATATAGTCGTACAGCTCACCCTTGGTGCGCTTCACGCCCTCGAAGGAGCCGAAACCCTCTAAATGAGCACGGCCTACGTTGGTGATGAGACCGTAGTCCGGCTGAACGATCTTGGTTAACAAAGCAATCTCACCGGGATGGTTGGCGCCCGTCTCGATGATAGCCACCTCGTCCGTGGGGCGCAGGCGAAGCAATGTCAGCGGCACGCCGATGTGGTTGTTCAAGTTGCCTTGCGTGTACAATACTTGATAGCGTTCGCTCAACACGGCTGCCAACAGCTCCTTCGTCGTCGTCTTGCCATTCGTGCCCGTCACTTGCAGCACGGGACCTTTGAAGCTTTGACGATGGCGTGTGGCCAAGGCCTGCAGCGCCTTTAGAACGTCGGGCACAAGCACATAACGATTGTCGCCTGATGGTATCACTTCGGGATTATCGACGACGGCAATGGCGGAACCTGCCTCTAAAGCCTTTGCGGCGAAGAGGTTACCATCGAAAGACTCGCCGCGAAGCGCAAAGAATATACTGCCTTGAGGGCAGCGCCGGCTATCTGTCGTCACTTCAGGGTGACGAAGGTACAATTCATATAAACTTTCGATATCCATGACATGTTTTTGTTTCATTTCGGCTGCAAAAGTACAAAAAACTCTAAACATGTGGCATTAAACAGCCAACTTTCGACCTTAAACTCTAAACTTTTTTATATCTTTGCGCCGCAAAGCGCTTTGTCCGTCACTTACAACGTGATCAATAGCGAACCGTAAATCGTCAAATCCTATATCAATATGTTGTCGCTCAACATCGCAGGCCGCCTCATCGATTTCGACGAACCCAAGGTTATGGGCATCATCAATGTGACGCCCGACTCCTTCTATTCCGAGAGCCGTACTCCCGACGAGGCTTCGGTGCTCCTTCGTCGTGCAGCATCCATGGTTGAGCAGGGAGCCGCTATCCTCGACATCGGGGCTTGCAGCACGCGTCCCGGCTTCTCCCCCGTCCCTGCCGATGAGGAAATGCGACGTCTGGACTTTGCTTTAACGACACTCGCCCCGCTTCGCGACAGCAACCCCGACCTCATCATCAGCATCGACACCTTCCGCGCCGATGTCGCCCGCCATTGCGCCGTCAGCTATGGCATCCATATCATCAACGACATCTCTGCGGGCCAGTACGATCCGGCCATGTACGCCACCGTTGCCGACCTCCACCTCCCCTACGTCCTGACCCATAATCCCGTCAACCCGCAAGCCGTTGCACCCGGCGATTCTCTTGCCACCTCCCCCTTCCTCCCCTCCGTAGCTCATTTCTTTGCCGAGCACCTCTCCCGTCTTCACGCCCTTGGTGTCGCTGACGTCATCCTTGATCCCGGCTTCGGCTTCGGCAAGACCTTGGAAGAGAACTACGTCCTCCTGCATCATCTCGCCGACTTCGTCCGCCTCTTCCCCGACAATCCCTTCCTGATAGGCCTCTCCCGTAAGTCCATGATCTATAAACTTCTGGGCTCGTCACCCGAAGAAGCCCTGAATGGCACCACCGCCCTCCATACTATTGCCCTGCAGGCCGGCGCTCACATCCTACGAGTCCACGATGTCCGTCCTGCCGTCGAAACCATCCGCATACAACAATTCCTAAAGCTCAACTCATAACCCCAACTTTCAACTCTCAACTTTAGCTTCGCTGACTTTCGTCACGACTCGGCAATTCAAGCCAGCTTGATTGCTCTCACTGCTCCGAAAGTTCAACTCTCAACTCTCAACTCTCAACTTTCAATTTTCAACTTTCAACTTCCTTCATGTTCTTTTCCATAAGCATAAAAGATATCATCGACATCCTCCTGGTAGCCATCCTGCTATTCTATGCCTACCGTTTGATGAAGGAATCACGCTCGCTCAACATCTTTTTCGGCGTGCTGGTGTTCGTCGTCTTCTGGCTCTTCGTGTCTCAGATCCTGGAGATGCGTCTGCTCGGCACCATCCTCGACCGCATCGTCAGCGTCGGTGCCATCGCTCTGCTCATCCTCTTTCAGGAAGAGATTCGCAAGTTCTTCTACAGCATCGGCACCCACCAGCGCATCCGTTCTATCACCCGGTTCTTCACGGGAGAGAAGAAACAGACCCATACCCGTGAGGACATCATGCCCATCGTCATGGCATGTCTCTCCATGTCCAAGCAGCGGGTGGGAGCCCTCATCGTCATGCAGCGCTCCCTGCCCCTCAATGATTTCGTGCGCTCCGGCGAGCTCATCGATGCCAAGATCTCCCAGCGCCTCATCGAGAACATCTTCTTTAAGAACTCACCCCTTCACGACGGCGGCATGATCATCTCCCACAAGCGTATCACCGCTGCCAGTTGTATCCTTCCCGTTGCTCACGACCTGAATATGCCCAAGGAGCTTGGCCTGCGCCACCGTGCCGCCATGGGCATCTCGCAGGAGACCGATGCCCTTGCCATCGTCGTCAGTGAGGAAACCGGAAACATCTCCGTAGCCTTCCGCGGCAACTTCCAACTCCACATCACCGCCGAAGACCTTGAACGCATCCTCACCGACGATTCCTTCTAAATGCAGAAAGCCCGCCAATTCGGCGGGCTTTCTGCATTTGATTTGTCTTACTTCGCGATAGCGATAGAAACGCGGTTCTTGTCGTTCTCGCTGTAGGGCTGTACGGTGTCACCGTAGCTGGCAGCCGTGATGCGGGACTCGTCGATACCGGCCTCGATGAGGGCTTTCTTGACGTTGTCGGCACGCTTCTGAGCGTACATCACGTTGATCTTCGGGTTACCCGTGCCGGCGTCAGCATAGCTCTGACAGGTCGCCAGCCTGTTGCGTACTCCGGGATTTTGAAAATTGCAATTTTGCTCGCACCTTACACTATTGCTTCTAAACCATTGAGCTTCATTTTATTAGATGCA
>JAEEHP010000212.1 GCA_016280855.1 Bacteroidaceae bacterium | reverse complement strand
GCACCTTGTATTCCACGCCCAGGTTCCAGATGACATCGGTGCGGTTGGCATCCTGCAGCTTGCTTCCCGCCTGTCCTGAGATGTTGAGGTCGGAGTGCAAGGTGAGCCGGGTGCCGAGCCAGTAGTTGAATCCGGAATTGAACTGGAAGGAGTGGACCTTGTCGATGGAGGTGGTATAGTCGCTGGTGCCCCATTGGTAGCCGTAGTGGCCGTTGAGGTTGAGGTCGTAGTGCTTGGCGTACATCACGAATCGTGGTTCGACAACGATGCTGTGTACGTCGGATGTGCCTTTCTCGTCGTCCGTCGATGCATTGGTTCTCAGGTAGTTGACGTTGTGCGAATACTGGTGTATGGCGTTGACGGTGATGTTGGCATGCTTGAAGTCGGTGCGATAGGTCGCATGATTGTCCATCGACCAGCTGCCGTTGATGTTGTCGTAGGTGGAAGTGACGGCTCCGGTTTTCGTGTCGAAGATGTTGCGTGAGGCAATGTTGTTCCTCGTCATGCGGTAGTAGTTGCTGATGCTCCAGTCGCCGCCTAGGCTGAGGTAGAGGTTGACGTTGTGCTGGGCAGGCTTTTTAAGGTTTGGATTGGCGATGGCGATGTAGAGGGGATCATCGTTGGTGGTGGGGCGCACGAGGCTGGACGCGTTAGGCAAGCGGGTGTTGATGCTGTACTCCATCGTGAGGGAGTGTCGCTCTGCGAACCGGTATTCCAGCCTCGTCGTGGCGTTGTGTAATGGTGCCTTCAGGATGGTGTCGGCCTTCACGCCGTCGTGCCGGTGATACTGATAGTTCTCGCGTGTGGGTATGCAGGCGTACGACTGATCTAGATAGAGGCGCTTGTAGTTGAAGTTGTAGCCGATGCTCATGCGATGGGCGTCGGTCTGGTCTTTCGAGTAGGTGCTGATGCTGTCGATTCTCTTCCCCTGGTTCGTGAGGTCGTAATAGGTAAGCTCCGATTCCTGATAGTTGTGCGAGTATTCGTAGGCGAGTTTAAGGTGCTGGCGGAAGTGCTTCGGGCCGAAGTCATAGCCGTACTCCGACCTGAGCCGAAGGCGCCCCGACTCCACTGGCGAAGTGCTCTGACGATGGTAGCTCCACACGCTGTCGGCATATTGCAGGTAGTCGGTGTGCTGCTTTTCGGTGGTCGAGCTGTATTGGTGGCTTCTGTTCATGTTGGCGCTGATATTTAGCGAGCTGCTGTGCTTTTCGCCGTCGAAATACTTGCTGTAGCTGCCATTCATGCTGATGTCTTCCGTATGCGACCGCTGCTGCTGCTGGCTGCTGCGGCGGTTCAGTCCGATGGCCTTCGGCTGTTGTTCGTCGGGCTGCTGGCTGTCCTCACTGGCGAATGGGTCGCCGCTGTAGCTGGCTCCGTTGTCCTGGCTGTGCGACCGCGTGTCGGTGTTGTAATAGTTGATGTTCGCGTTCCAGAAGCCGCCTTTCTCTCCTATCATTCCGCTTGCCCCGAAATTGTGGCTGGTGTTGTTGCCGTAGGTTTTGCTCTGGTTCGTGCTCTGCGAGTACTGCTCGAAGCCTGGCATCAGCGTCGACGAGAGGCTCTCGCTGTTGTTGCGCCGGTCGTCGTAGGAATATCTGGGCATGTAGGAGATGTTCGTCTGGCCGATTTTCCGTCTGTAGCTTCCTCCGATGCTGTTCTGGCTGTACTTTTTCATGCTGGCATCGGGCAAGTCGTCGAGCTTCACGCTGGCCGACCATTCGCCCTTGTTGCCCGACTTCCATTGCATGCCTTCCATAGCGAAGTGATAGGTGTTTTTCTTGTCGGAAGTGCCCAGCTCGGGCTTTGCCGTCTCCACGCGGTTGGCGGCGTTCTTGGTGATCATGTCGGCCACCCAATACTTGGTGGTGTCGGTGCTCATCGTGTCGGCCTGTGTCTTGTAGACGCGGAACTGCTTGAGGTCGGAGTTCTCGATGTTCTCGAGTGCCAGTTTCATGTCGTGGGCGAAGAACGACTCGCCGTTGAGGCGTATCTCGTGGATCACGCTGTCGCGATAGGTGAGCTGTCCTTGCTCGTAGCGCAGTCCGGGCAGTCGGCGCACGAGGTTGAGGAGCACGGTGCCGCGGGGCATCTGGTAGGCTTCGACGTTGAATACGGTGGTGTCGCCGCTCTCGTACATCCGCTGCAGCTCGCCTACGATCTGCACTTCCTGGATGCTCATGGGCTTGCTTTGAAGCACGATGGTGTCGATGTCGACTTCCCAGTAGGAGCCGTATGAGGGGTTGTCGTCGTCGAAATACTCTCGCTTCGCCGCATAGTCTTTCTGGAAAGTGTCATAGCCCATGTACGACACCGCTATCCTTATGCGTGGCACGGTGTTGCGCTTCACCCGCTTCCTGAGCACCGACATGAAATTGCCGAACTGACCGTTCTGCTTGGTATAGAGGTCGGAGGTGGCCGTCGTGTCGTTGAGGCATGTCAGGTGGATGCTGGCATTGGGCAGGGGGTAGGGCTTTTCTTCCAGCTCATCGCTGCCGAAGATGAATCCATGAACAGAGATACTGGTTCTGTCGCCAACCGTCTGTCGGGGCTGTGCCTGTAAGGAGAGTGCCATACAGAGCAGGAGCAACGGAGTGATGACAATCTGGAAGGCTTTCATGCTGCTGTCTGGATAAGACTTACTGCGAGGCTCGTGCGGCTTTCTGGATGTCGGCCAGCCGCTGACGGGCTTCCTTGCGGGCCAGGAAGATCTGGTAGCGGTAGACCATACAGGCGGTGATGAAGTAGGCGCAGGTCTGAATCCACAGGACCTGATACTCGAGGAGGACATCGGCGAGGGTGCCTCCCATCTCGTTGATGCGTATGAAGCCCTGGATGCCGAAGGTGCTGGGGAAGAGCCAGCTGACGGCCTGCCAGAAGGGCGGTATGCTGGACTGGGGCCAGCTGACGGCTCCTGAGAGGAACAGCAGGGGCACGGTGACGAAG
>JAEEHP010000025.1 GCA_016280855.1 Bacteroidaceae bacterium | reverse complement strand
CACATAGTCCTCGTAGTAGAGGGCATTGCGACCCATGAGCATCACACGGTCGGTGTTGATCTGGGCTGAAAGAAGCGTTGGGAATATAAAAAGAAGAAGACCCACCCCCCTGCCCCTCCCTGATAGGGAGGGGAGTAGAATGTTGACAAGGGTAGATAATCTTCTCACTTCCTTCAAGTTTATACCCCTTGACGGAGGGGTAAGGGGGGTGGGACTTTATCTCTTCACCTTCACCTTATAGTCGCAAGTGAAGCGACCTTTGATGATATCGTTGATCTGTCCTTTGATCATCTGCTTGCGCAGGCCGACGATATGGTCGGTATAGACCTTGCCGTCGAGATGGTCAAACTCGTGTTGCATGACGCGGGCCAGGTAGCCTTCGATCCACTCGTCGTGCTCCTCAAAGTTGTCGTCGAGGTAGGACACGCGGATTCGAGTGGGGCGTTTCACCTTCTCGCTCATTCCGGGCAGCGAGAGGCAACCCTCGTCCATGGACTCCTGATGACTCTTGTCGTACTCCTCGATGTAGGGATTATAGAACACATGACGGAACCCTTCATACTGCGGGTAGTCCTCCTTGATGGGATTCAAGTCGATGACCACGATGCGCACCGAACGCCCCACCTGAGGCGCGGCCAAACCGATGCCTCCGCTGTGGTCGAGCGTATCGTACATATTCTTAACGAACTCCTGAATCTCAGAATCCTGCGGGTCGATTTCCTCGGCCACCTTGCGAAGCACGGGTTGACCCAAAGTGTAAATAGGTAATACCATATTTTATAATGGATAATGGACAATGGACAATTGATAATGTATAATTGATAATGGATAATGGATAATGGACAATTGATAATGGACAATTTTCAACTTTCAACTTTCAACTCTCAACTTTCAACTTCTTCCCTTCCATCCACCCTTGCAGGATGATGGTGGCGGATATCTCATCGACGAGGGCTTTGTTCTGCCGGGCCTTGCGCCCAATGCCGCTTTCGAGCATAGTGCGATGGGCAAGCACGCTGGTGAACCGTTCGTCAAATAGCTCTATGGGGATGTTTGGCAACAACTTGCGCAGACGGTTCACGAAGGGCGTGATGCGTCGCATGTTCTCGCTGTCCTCACCGTTCATCTGCCGAGGCTGTCCGACGACGATGCGCTCAACGGGTTCACGACCCACGTAGTCCACGACGAAAGCCTCCAAGTCCTTCGTCGCCACGGTGGTCAGTCCGTTGGCAATGATCTGCAGCGGGTCGGTCACTGCCAGGCCCGTACGTTTCTGTCCGTAGTCGATAGCGAGGATGCGCATGACGAATGATGAATGATGATTGATGAATGATGAATGTGGAACGATGCGTTAAAAAAAACAAGGGTTAGCTTCACAGCCCACCCTTGTCATAGAAATCTTACATATATTCACTTTACCAAAAAGAAATGCCTTGATGGATAAGCGATGCAGCCATTACTTGCGCAACAGCCAAGCATCGGGATATTGATTACGCAGAGCGTTGCGGCTGTTGACAGCGCTGGTCAGGTCATCGAACGTCGAAGCGATGACGCGGTACATGCCCTGCGGATTGGTTGCGATTTGAGCAGAATAGCCGTTGTTCTTCAACGTCTTCTGCAGATTGTCAGCGTTGGCGCGGATGCTGAAACTACCGACAACGACGCTGTAAGCCTTAAGACCCGTACCATTGACGAGAGTGAGGTTTTCGCTGCGGGTATTCTCGGTGGCTACAGGAGCGGTGGTTACCGTCTGGACGGGAGCAACAACCGTAGGCTGAGTGGTAGTGGTTGTAGTGGTCGTCGTAGGCTGATCGACCTGAGTCTGACGTTGCTGCTTAGCTTTTTCATAAGCTTTCTTGTAAGCACTCTCACTGCTCTTGCAGGATACCATGGAAAGAGCCACACATACGGCGGCACCCAAAACGAAATAATTCTTCATTGTTTTTACTCCTTAATTGATTAAATAATAAATTTTACGCTGCAAATATACAACTAATTATCTTCTCACAAAACGTTTTGGCATAAAAAAAACGTTAAAAGTGCTATCTTTCACTTTTTTTTATATAAAAATAAGGTCAAAACGCTTCAAACGGATAGAAATCCACTATATTTGCAGCGGAATTAGCTAACATTATTCATTATTTGACTGAGAAGCTCTGCCATCAGTCGCAAAACGATTAAAACAATGAAAGCACTGAACTATCTCGCTGCATTTATCGGTGGCGCTGCCATCGGATGCGTAGCCGGCCTCCTGTGGGCTCCCGAAAAAGGTACTGACACTCGTGAACGCATTGCCGAAGCCCTTCGCAAGCGCGGCATCCGTCTCAACCGCAAGGACATGGACGCCCTCGTCGATGATATCACTGAGGAACTGAGCAACGTTCAGGAAAGCGTCGCTGAATAATGACCTTTTCCAACGAACAGACCACTTCGCGGATGAGCCAGCTTTTCGAGCAGGCTCGCCGCTACCTTACGCTGCAGAAGGATTACCTAAGCCTGAACAGCGTCGAGATCCTGACTCGCCTGTTCTCGGCCATCGCTCTGGCCGCCATCCTCATCCTCGTCGGCTTCCTGGTCATCCTCTTCGGCAGCTTCGCCTTGGCCTATTGGATCGGGGGCATGTTGGGCAGCCACATCCTCGGATTCGTCATCATCGCCGGCGTGCTCTTGGCATCTGCACTTCTGGTGTACGCCAACCGCAGGGCTTGGATCATCATGCCGACCACGCGTTTCATGGTAGGTCTGTTGGCCTCGAAACTCACCCACCCTACCGAGGAAGCCATTGCCGTTGAGAAAGAGCACCTGCGTCAGCAACTCGATGACAACCAGGGCGAAATGAAGGAAACGGCCAACACGTTGCTGGCACCACTGCCCGAAGCGCGCAACAAATGGGAAAGCGCATCCAACCTCCTGCAGAACGGTTGGACCATCTTCCGCGGCTTCCAAATCGCTCTTTCTGCGATCGAAGCCGCACGGCGTGTGTTCGGATTAGGAAAGAAGAAGAAGAAAACCAAGTTTTGAGTGCCCGTCGCTCAATGCTCTTCGTTCGTCCCAGACGCAATCTCTGCCACGACGTACTCCGACTGTGTGCCGATGCGAAACTTGCCTCCCCAGATGCCTAAGCCGCTCGAAACATAGTAGCGTGTAGCCCCACGGCGATGCTCGCCGAAGGCACATTCATACAGATAATCCGTAATCCACGATGCCGGCCATACCTGTCCATGATGGGTGTGGCCGGCTAATTCCAGGTCAATGCCTGCCTCCTCAGCCTCTTCGAGATGATAGGGCTGATGGTCGAGCAGAATCATGTACTTGGTCGTATCGACCCGTGATGTCAGTTCCTTCACCGACAAGCGACGATGATTGGAACGGTCGTCGCGACCGATGAGTGCCACGTCGCCGATCTCCACAGCGAAGTCCTGCAGCAGGTTGATGCCCGCCTCGCGATAAAACCTCAGCGCCTGACGTTCGCCGCTCAGGTATTCGTGATTTCCCATACAGGCATAGACCGGAGCCGTCAACCGGTGAAATTCTTGTGCCATGTCCTCATCATCGAGCGGACGGATGCTGCGGTCGATGACGTCGCCGGCAATCAGCACCAAGTCAGGCGCTTCGGCATTAATCATATCCACCCATCGCGCCAACTCCTTACGGCCGTTGTGGTAACCCAGATGCCAGTCCGAGGTCATCACGATGCGCAGGGGACGCGACAACGGCTTCGAAGTGGTCAAAGGAAGCCTCACGCGTACCTTATTAATATAATGGACATAGCCATAGGTAAACACGACGGCCATCGCACCAATCACACAGCACGTCCCTATCCAGCTGTTGCGCAGGAATCCTTGCGGCACAATATGGCACAGGCGAAGCACGTCTGCCACGACAAACAGCATCAGCAGATACATCATGATGATCACCCACGAGGTGCCTACATGGTAGCACGCCGTAGCCAGTGGCATCGACAGGCGATCCAGCTGGGGCATCACCGATAAGAAGAACAGGCAGAAAGCCAGCGTCAACACGACGGTCAGCAGAACCTTAGCCCACAGCGGGAAAGGCACAAGCTGCCACAGCCGCCAGGTGATATAAGCCTGAGCAGCAACGGGAAGCAGGAGAAGCAAGAGCAATCCGTATTTCACCTATTCCCAATAAAGAATCTCCTTATTGATGTCCCACTTGTGGTCCTTGGGGAAGTCATCGCCCTCCCAAGCTTTCTTGGACGTCCATTTCTCGGGAGCGTCAGTCCAGAAAGGATCGTCGGCTGGAAGTCCAAGGGGCATGAAGGCGAGACTGGTCATGTAAAGCGAACCATTGTTCGTGTACCAGTCAGCAACATTAGGATGTGAGCCGACGAAACCGATGGTGAGGTAGCCGTCCTCGGTGAAGTTAGTCTTACCCTTGCCTTCGAACATGCGCTTCATGACGGCGGTGATGCCGGCGCGCACCTGTCCATTGGTCAGTTCTTTCGGCAGCTGCTTCTGCCAGGCAAGCATAGCCAGAGGCTGCAGCACGGCCAGACGGTAAGGAATGCTTCGTCCGACGACGGGGAAGGTGCCTTCGGGCGAGATGAAGCGTTCGAGGATGACACTATATTTCTGCATGCGCTTCGTAACCACTTCGAGGCGGTTCTTGGCACCGTTGCGCTTGTCGCCATGCGAACGGATGAGATAGGTGTTGTTGGGCTGCTTCGAAGCAATCATCTGCAGACACTCGATGTACATCGGCTGAATGACGAAGGCATTGTAGTAGTCGAAGGCAAAGCTGGGGCCATCGCTGTAGAGCCCGTCGCCAATGTACCATTCCTCGACCTTGCTCATCGCCATCTTGATGCGGAAGGCATCGTAAGGCGCACCGGCAAACATCAGGAAGCTTTCTTCCATGCCGCAGAATAGGAGCCAGTTGGTGTAAGGCGGGTCGTAGCGACGAAGGCCCTGCAATTCCTTAATATAACGCGCCTTGGTCAACGAGTCGAGAGGCTCCCAAAGGGCTTTGCTCCCACGGAAGAGGCTCTCGACGACGTAAGCGGCATCGACAAGGGTCTGTCCACCGCTCCTCCATCCGAGGTAGTCGGGACTTTCCGGATCAACGGCGTTGGCATAAGCTTTCAGCGCCCATTCACGAAGCTGCCGGCGTTTCAACCCTTCCGGAGTGTCGTCGTCGGGCAGGGTGAGCCAAGGTGCGATGCCGGCCATGAGGCGTCCGAAGCACTCCATATAGGCAACCTTCTTGTCGCGGTTGTCCCAGGTTGGCGACAGTTCCAGCTTCATATTCTGCTGGAGCGTGCCGTTGGCCATATTCTCGAGCACAGGAGCGGCCATCGTATAGGCCAGTTCTGCCCAATAGGCACGATCGCTTTGTCCATCGCCTAACGGGTTGGCGGGCTGTTTCTTCGTTTTAGCGGTTGCAGCGGTCACCATCAACAACGCCGCACACAACATGAGCAGTTTCTTCATGAGCGTTGATCTTTAATTCTGAATGCTTTATCCTTCTATTATTCTGCCACTTCTCCCTCAATGGTGAGTCGAATGACAGGGTTCGTCTTGGCGTTTGAACGAACAGTAATACCCTTCATGAAACGCCCGATGCCACCGGCACGACCATTGTAGGTGACCTCAATCTGCCCCTTCTCGCCGGGCTTGACGGGATCTTTGGAGTAGTTGGGGACGGTGCAACCGCAGGTAGCAATGGCCTGATGGATCACCAAGGGAGCATCACCGGTATTGGTGAAGGAGAATACACACTTAACAGGTTCGTCAGCCTTGACGGTTCCGAAATCATGCGTGATGGTCTCAAACTTGATTTCAGCAGCCTTCTCGGACTTAGCGTTGGGGTTGACTGTGGTCACGGTTGTAGTTTTCTTAGTAGGTGTCTGTGCTTGTACACATCCGACACCGCCGATCATCAGCAGTGCGGCGAAGATTACTTTTTTCATTGTCTTATCGTTTTAATTGTACTTGTTCTTTGATAAAAACGGAAGCAATAGACGCTTTCAGCGGGCAAATTTAGTCCTTTTTCCTGAAACAACAGCTATAGAAAGTGAAAAAATACGTGAAAACGACAATATTCTGCAGATATTTGTCTAATTTTGCGCCATGAATACGAAAGGTGAGCGAAT
>JAEEHP010000211.1 GCA_016280855.1 Bacteroidaceae bacterium | reverse complement strand
TCCAGTGCTCAACCTGGCCTATTATCCCAACGAACGTGGTCCTTACAACTTCAATACCGACCTGAACCAAGACGGAACGCTCAACAATCCGACCCAGCACTGGGGCGGTATGATGCGCAAACTCGATGTTACAGACTTCGAAGCAGCCAACTACGAGTACGTAGAGTTCTGGCTCATGGATCCCTTCCTCTACACCAACAAGCAGGAGGACGCCCACGAATACGGCGGCGACTTCTACATTAACCTGGGTGAGGTGAGCGAAGACATCCTGCGCGACGGCAAGAAGTTCTACGAGAGTGGCATGCCTGTCGATGGTTCCAGCTCGTTTACCTTCACGCAGTGGGGTAAGATTCCGACACAGTCGACCGTCACCTACGCCTTTGCCACCACAAAGGGCAGTCGCGAGCGCCAAGACCTGGGCTTCAACGGACTTAACGACGAAGAAGAGCGCGCCTTCGAGACCTACCAAGACTTCCTCACGCAGATTCAGGGCAAGGTATCGGCTGCCGTGTTCGACTCCATCATGAACGACCCGGCCAACGATAACTACCACTACTTCCGTGGTTCCGACTACGACCAGATGAAGGCTGACATCATACGTCGCTACAAATACATCAACAACCCGCAGGGAAACTCGCCCGACAACGACGCCCGAACCGAGAGCTACGACACCTCGTACAAGACAACACCTGAGGTAGAGGACATCAATCAGGACTACACGCTCAACGAATACGAGAAGTACTACCAGTACAAAGTGTCGCTACGGCCTGAGGATCTGGTCGTCGGCCAAAACTACATCGTCGACAAGCGCGAATACACCAAGGCACTTCGCAACGGTACCGACGGACGTATCGTCTGGTATCAGTTCCGCATCCCGCTGAAAGACATCCAACAGCGTGTCGGTAACATCAACGACTTCACCTCCATCCGCTTCATGCGTATGTTCCTGACAGGATGGAAGCGCCCCGTGATACTACGCTTCGGCACCCTTCAACTGGTGCGCGGCGAGTGGCGCGTCTACGAACAAAGCCTCGACAACAGCGGAACAAAGTCGGGAAAGATGACCGTCAGCGCTGTAAACATCGAGGAAAACAATGACAAGATGCCCGTCAACTACGTACTGCCGCCAGGTATTCGCCGTGATACCGACCCCTCGCAGCCTCAGCTCGTCGAGAGCAACGAGCAGGCACTGGCCATGACAGTTACAGACCTTGGCAACGGCGAGTCGAAGGCTGTCTATAAGAACACGACGCTCGACCTCCGACAGTACAAGCACATCCAGATGTTCGTCCACGCCAATGCAATGGAACAGAACATAACGTCGCTCGCCGACAAGCAACTGGCCGTTTTCATCCGCCTGGGCAGTGACTACAAGTCGAACTACTACGAATATGAGATACCCCTGACGCTGACTCAGCCTGGTCGCTACGACCGCTACTCGCCACAGGACTGCCGTGCCGTGTGGCCAGAGGAGAACATGCTCGACGTGCCACTCCGCGTCTTTACCGCACTGAAGAAGGCTCGTAACCGTGCAAAGGCCGAAGGTGCGGCCAGCTACAACCGACTCTACTCGGAGTACGACTCCGACCGACCGCAGAACAAGATCTCCATCATGGGTAATCCTACACTGGGCGAGGTGAAGACGATGATTATCGGTGTGCGAAACCTCAGCGGTTCGCCCAAGACGGGTGAGATTTGGATTAACGAACTGCGCCTGAAGGAGTACAACAACGAAGGCGGTTGGGCTGCACAGGGCAACCTGAACATGCAACTTTCGGACTTCGGTACCGTCAACGTTCAAGGTCGCTACACCTCCGAAGGCTTCGGCGGACTGGAAGAAGGCGTGGCCATGCGCTCAAACGACGACTTCAAGACCTACACTGTCACGACTTCGCTTGAGCTGGGCAAGTTCTTCCCCGACAAGGCAAAGGTCTCGGCACCGCTCTACTACTCCATCTCGAAAGAGGAAACGCGTCCGAAGTATAATCCGCTCGACACCGATATGCGCCTCGACGATGCCCTCGAGAGTGCTGCCGACAAACACGAGCGTGACAGCATCGAGTCTATTGCCGTGACGAAGGTGACCAATACGAACTTCTCGCTCAGCAATGTGCGCGTAGGCATCCAGAACAAGCGTCACCCGACTCCCATCGACCCGGCCAACTTCTCGTTTAACTACAGTCATTCGCATCGCCGAACAACGGGCGAAACAACCGTCTACGAGAACGAAGACCAGTGGCGAGGCAGCCTGAACTATTCGTGGACGCCCGTGTTCAAGCCGTTGGAACCCTTCAAGAACATCAAGTCGAAGTCGAAATACTTCGACATCCTGAAGCGTTTCGGACTGAACTGGCTGCCGCAGAGCGTGGCTTTCAACACCGACATCTCGCGCAACTACTACGAACTGCAGGAGCGCGACATGGAAGACCTTGGCGGCTCACAGCTGCCGCTGACGTTCAGCGAGCAGTTCCTGTGGAATCGCGACTTCTCCATTCGTTGGGACCTCACGAAAAACCTGCACATGAACTTCCAATCGGCCACACATGCTGAGGTGGAAGAGCCTTACACGCCCATCAACAAGGACCTCTATGCCGACCGCTACCACGCTTGGAAGGACTCCGTCAACTATTCGTTGCGCCACTTCGGTTCGCCACTCGACTACAGCCAGTCGTTCCAGGCCAGCTATCAG
>JAEEHP010000210.1 GCA_016280855.1 Bacteroidaceae bacterium | reverse complement strand
GATACACGCCATCACCGGGCAGTCGCCTAGCGAATTTATCACCACCATACGCCTCAAGCATGCCGCCCATCTGCTGGAAACCTCCACGCTGAGCATTGCCCTCGTGTCGGAGCATACAGGTTTCTCATCCCCCAGTTTCTTTGCCAAGCAGTTTGCCAAGATGTTCGGCTGCCTGCCCAAAGACTACCGGGGTTAAACAGTCTGCCCGTCGTCATTCATCATTCTTCATTCTTCATTCCTCTATTGTTGAGCCTCAACGCTTATAGCCGCTATCGCAAGCATCGTCATTCATTATCGCGATAGCGAATGAAGATGAGGGCGATAACGAAAATTCGTGAGGGGAGGTACGAAAAAAGATTATCGTGCACACGTATATTCATGAAAAAGAATACGTGCGCACAAGAACTTCTACACCTGTGCGGAAGAAGTCTGCCGGTCGTTCGTCGGGGTTGGGTTACCAATGGAAAAGCCATTGTCCGTCCAGCGGCACGATCTCCTTGCACTCAGCCTGTCGCGACGGCAGTTGCAGCGTAGCGTGATAGGGCAGTTTGTTGATGCCCACCACCTCGGGGTTCTCCCAGTCGCGAGTCGTCGTCTGGGCGAGCGCCGGCGATGCCGGTGCCAGGCAGGCAAGGGCAAGGATAAGTCTGCGTGTATGTGTGTTCAGTGCATCCATTTCTTGTGATTGATGATGTATATGCCTCTCCGTGAGGGTCGTGTGATGTGCCGTCCGCTCAGGTCGAGCCATTCCTCATTTTTCACTTTTAATTTCTCATTTCTCATTTTTAATTCCTCACTTCCTATTCCCGTCATGATGGCATCGATATCCTGCAGCTCATCGGCATTGAGGGCTATGCTGTACAGCCGCAGGTCATCGATGGTGCCGCAGAAGTCAGCATTGTCGCTGGCCGACGAGGTGTCCCACCATTGCGTCCGCCCTATATAGTTGCGCACGTTGACGGCGTAGGCGGCCAGCTCCCACGGCTCCTGTGCGAAGGTTCCGTTGGCCACCTCCTCGCCGTCTACGTAGACCTTGGCCGTGTGCGAGGCGGCATCGAAGGTGAAGGCCACCAGGTACTCGCGGTTGGCCGAGAGCTGCTTGCTGGCCTTGACCAGCTGCGTGGTGGCACCTTTGTATTTCTCGCCGATGGCCAGCTTGTCGATGCGCCCGAAGATGCTGTTCTGGCAGCCCGAGCCGAAGTCGAAGAGGCGTTGCAGTTTGGTCACCGTCTTGGGCTTGATGCGTGCCGTCACGGTGAAGCTACGCATCTGGTCCAGCAGCCCTTGGGGCAGCATCAAGTATCCGTTCGTGTTGAATCCCGTGGCCGTGTTCTTGGTCAGGTTGAGGGTGCCGTCGATGCTGCCTTTGCCAATGAGTGTGGCTGTCGCTGCATGCCAGTTCAGCTTACCTTCCCCGGCGCCGGCAGCGGCCATCACCTGCATGTCGCCTTGTCCGGATTCGCTGGCATCCTCAGCCTCAAAAGGGTAGTAGAGTGTGAGGCACTGTGCCACGTTGCGCGGATGCACGGTGACGTTGAACGTCCTGTCCTGCTGTCCGTCGCAGTGTGCGGTGAGGGTGATCTGCTGCGGTGTAGCGGGCAGCGTCGTCAGTCCCGTGGCCGTCATCACCGTCTCGTCGCTGCTGTGCCAGGTGACGGGTGTGCCGTCGGCCATGGCCGTGGGCAGCAGTATGTCGGTGTAGATGTCTGCGGGCACGTGTAGTGCGCTCCATTCGGCCTTCGTCACAAAGGTGACACCGCCGTTGGCCACCGGTGTCAGTCTGATGTTGTAGGGTGAGTAGTTGCCGGCTTTGTCCAGTGCCCGCACGGCCAGCTGGTAGCGCGTGCCGGGCTTCAGCCCTTTCACCGTGAAGGCGTTGGTCGTGGTGCTGCCTTGGTACTTGGTGCTGCCCATACCGTCGAGGTAGACGTCGTAGCGGAACACGCCCACGTTGTCCATCGCCGGGTTCCATTCCACCTCGGCCCATGTGTCGCCGACCTCAGTCACGTGCAGTCCGTTGACGGCAGTTGGTGCTTCGGTGTCCTTGCTGCGTTGATAGAGGCGGAAGTAGTCGACTTCGAAGTGCTGTTCCTCGTCAATGCCGTGCCCGAAGTCCTTCAGTGCCAGGTTGAGCCACATATATTGCGGATTGTAGAAGGCGATGGCTCCATCGCCGTTGCGGAACTCTCGTATCTTGATGCTGTTGCGTTTCTCGCCGTCGAGGTATAGGGTGATGGTTTCCTCGTCCCAGTCCATGCGCCAGACATGGTACTTCTTGATCCAGTCGGGATCCTTGTCGGTCCAGTAGGTGAGGGGCGTGAAGGTGGAGTTCCAGTTGGTGGCGTAGATGTCATTGGGGTCGCACTTGCTGACGGCGAAGTTGGCTGTCAGCACCTCCTTGCCGCTGCTGAGCCAGTAGTGCTCCATGATGTCTATCTCGCCGTTGGCGGGCCAGTTGCGGTTGTATCCGCATGTCCAGATGGCGGGGAAGTATCCGTTGCCCGGTGTGATGCGTGCGCGCACCTCTACGCGTCCGAAGAGGAAGTGGCGCACGTCCTTGCCGTAGATGCTGGCCGACGTGTAGCTGGCGTAGTGCGTGTTCTTGCGCCAGTCGCCGCTCGAGGGGTCGTAGTTGGGGTTGAGCCAGCGTTCCTTCTTGCCCACGATCACCAGCTGCCCGCCTTCCACGTAGGCGTTGTCCAGGCGGTCGGTGTAGCATTGTGCCTCGTTGCCGCGTTTCATGCCGATCTCGAAGGCCCACAGGCTCCTGTCCACGGCGCCGTCCTTGTCGAACTCGTCGCCCCAGCAGTACACGTAGCCTGGTATCTCGGGGATTTCCACGTCGCGGGTGGGCTGATAGGGGTCGGTCTGCGCGACGGCAGGACTTGCACACAATGCCATGAGGCCGAACCATATCTTTAGGTCTGTCGCGCCGCGTAGCGCCAGACGATGATAGATGTTTCTCATATTGTTTGTTTGTTTTTTATGTGATTTACTGCACTGCGGTCTTCTTGCCGTCAACGATGTATATGCCTTTCTGCACAGGTCGCGTGATGCGTCGTCCGCTCAGGTCAAACCATCCCCCATTTCTCATTTCTAATTTCTCATTTCTCATTTTTAATTCCTCACGTTCCATTCCCGTCAGTGTCTCTGTCAGTTCGTCGGGGGTGAGGCAAAGGCTGTAGAGGCGGAAGTCGTCGATGGTTCCACAGAAGTCCTTGTTGTCGTTCCTTGACGAGGTGTCCCACCACTGCGTGCGACCGATGTAGTTGCGTGTGTCGCTGCCGTTGACCGTCAGCTGGCAGGGCTCATGCTTGATGCTGTTGTCGTGTGCTGCCAGTTGGCCGTTGACATAGACCGAGGTGGTGTGTGTGCGGGCGTCGAAGCAGACGGCGATACGGTACTCCTCGTTGGCGCTCAGCTCGCCGCCCTTGACGAGGGTGGTGGTCTGTCCGTTGTATTTCAGGCCTGCGGCGAAGGAGCCTGCACGCAGGAAGAAGCTGTTGGACGAAGCACTGCCGAAGTCGTAGAAGCGGGGCAGATGGTCCAGGCTGGATGGCGTGGTCGTGAAGAGCACGGTGTAGCTGCGCAAGGAGTCCAGCAGATGGCTGGGCACGAGGACATAGCCGTTGTCGGCGAAGCCGTCGACGGTGTTGCCCGTCAGGTTCAGCGTGCCGTCGATGACGCATCGGTCGCCCGTCAGCTGCGCGTCGCGGCCGTGGCGCGAGTGGTCTTTCAGCATACGTTGTCCGCTGTCCGTGCTGTACACGTCATCCGTCTCGAAATCGTAGCGCAGCTGCAGCGTGTGGTCCAAGCTGCGCGGCATGACGGTGATGTCGTATTCCTGTTTCTGTCCGGCATAGTGTGCCGTCAGTGTCACGCTCTGCTGCTCGTCGGTCGTCGTGGCGAGGCCTCCGGCCGTCATCACGGCGGCATCCGATGTCGTCCACGCGATAGCTTCGCCCGACGGCGTGTGTGTGGGCAGCAGGATGTCCGTATAGGCCACGTCGGGGATGCTCAGCTCCGGCAGCGTCGTCTCCTGCAGACGGATGCGTGCCTCGGTGATGCTGTTCCAAGTCGTGGTGCTGGCACCGTTGCATACGATGCGCACGTAGCGTGCCTCCACGGCTTCGGGCAGTCGGTAGCGCTCCATCTCGGTGGTCAGGCCGCTGCTCTGCATGCCCGTGAGCACGTTGTTCCATGTCTGCCCGTCGACGGACGTGCGTATGTCGAAATAGTTGATGCGCGTGTTGCCTAGATAGAAGGCGATGTCCACGGCGGCGACGCATGCTGTCTCGCCCAGGTCGAACTGCACCCATTGTCCCTTGCCGTCCTGGCTCCAGCGGGTGCCGTAGCTGTTGTCTGCGATGTTGGCTGCGGGGTTGCCGCTCTGTGCGCCGCTGGCTGTGACGGTCATCGGCAGCGTGTTGGGCGACAGTGCCACCGTCCGCATGATGACGTGTGTGGCGGCTGTCGATGACAGCTCGGCGCCATCTGCGCTCTTGATGCCTTGCACGGTGAAGCGGTAGCTGCCGTAGTCCAGCGGCTCGCGCAGGGTGATGGTCAGCGTCGTGCCGCCGTCGTAGCTGATGTCCGTGGCGTCCACGGGCTGCCCGTCGATATGGTAGTTGTCGGCATCGGTCAGGCCCTCGTCGCTCAGCAGCGTGTTGAAGGTGATGCGCAGTTCAGCCGGACTGACCAATTCTGCGCTGACGATGCGCAGCGGCAGTGTCGCCTGCTGGCCTGCGGCATAGCGGCTCATCTCAGCCGCTGCCAGCAGGAAGGCACCCACGCCGAAGTCGGCTGTCTGGCTGGCGCTGATGTATGTGCCGGGAGCGGCGTTGGAACCAATGGGCTGGACGTAGCCCACCGCGCCGTTCTCCTGCAGTGCCACACGTGTGAGGTAGTGCCATCCGCGTTGCAGTGTCAGTCCGTAGCGCTCCTCGTCCAGGATACCGTGGTTGATGCCCCATGCGTAGGCGAAGACGTTGAGTGCCGTGCCACTGGTCTCGTAGCCCGGCGCATAGTCCTCGTCGAGCAGCGAACGGCACCAGTAGCCGTTGCCTGCCTCGTCGGTGCGCTGGCACAGGCGCAGGCTCTCGGCCATGCGGCGGTAGTAGGCGATGTACTCCTCGCGGTGCGGATCGTCGGCAGGCAGCTCGTCCAACACGCGTGCGAAGGCCGCGAAGATCCAGCCGTCGCCACGCGCCCAGAAGTCCTTGCCGCCAGACGATGTCTTGTGGTCGGGGTAAACGTAGTGGCGGTCGCGGTAGTAGAGGCCTGCGGCCTCGTCCCACATCAGGTCGGTGCCCCAGCGCCAGTACTCGTACAGTTTGTCCAGGTAGGTGTGGTTGCCGGTGATGGCGTAGAGCTTCGTCATGATGGGCAGCACCATGTAGAGTCCGTCCACCCACCACAGGTAGCCGCTCTCGTCGGTCGAGATCTGGTAGTTCATCACTTCCAGCGCGCGGGCTATCTTCTCCTCACCTCCGAGTATGTTGTAAAGGTCAATGTATATCTGGAAGCAGATCTGGTTGTCGCCGAAGAGTACGTAGTCGGCCGTCTCGCCGTAGCCGAACTTCCACCGGCTCTTGTCCGTGCCGGTCTGTCCCCAGTAGCGGTTGCGCTCGGCCCACGCCACGGAGTAGTCGAGGAACTGCTTCTCGCCCGTCACGGCGTAGGCGGCCATATTACCCGTGTGGTAGACGGCGCGGTTCCAGAAGTGGTCGCCGTGCGTCGGGTGCGTCTGCTGCCAGTACAGGTTGGCCTTGTACAGGGCGGCTATCACGTCGTCGTGCTGCGGCAGCTCGCCCTCCCACGAGGTCATGGTCAGCGGGCTGTCCACCTGCTGTTTGAAGTGCTCCAGTGCGTCGAACCAGTCTTCGTCGCACGTGTATTCGCCCTGCGGGAAGGCGCTCCATCCGCCGCCGAAGTAGTAGGTCAGCTCCGTGCCCGGCACGTAGTCCACGCAGAGACAGAGATGGTTGTCGATGACTTCGGTGGTGATGTTCAGGGGTTGCAGTGCTGCGGGGTCCTGGGGGATGTAGGCGCCCTGATAGAAGCGTGCACCTGCCGTCGTGACGGAGCCTTCGCTCTTGTTCTCGGCCCAGCCGATCAGGCCCGGCGTAGCGGTGTAGCTGACGCCTTGGTGGTTCACGTTCTGCATGTCCGTGTGCTGGTACAGTGCCACGGCCAGCCGCATCGGTTTGCCCGTGCCGTCCTGTACGGGTGTGTAGCATACGGTGGCCTTGTTGAGCAGGCTGCCGGCCGTGGTGCTGACGATGAGCGTCTTAGTGTACGCTATGCCGTCCACCTTAATATTATTATAGGTGAGGCGGAAGGTGCTGCGCAGTGCGCCGTTCTCCTCCACGACGCATTTGTCGTGGGGCGTGTGCACCACCAGCTTGCCGTCCACGACGTGGCTCACGCCGCCATTGCCCAGACGTTTGCCGTTGACGCTGTAGGCATCCACGCCGTACTCGCTCTCGGCATGATAGTTGGACAGGCTGTACATATTGTCGATCACGGGCGTGCTTTTCTTCTTGAACCACAGGTCCACGCCGTTGCCCGTGTTGGGCTCGTTGCCTAACAGCACTGATGAGTACATACGTGCGGCGCTGCGGTCGTTCTCCCAGGCGATGTCGGCTCTCGACGTCGGTGCCTTGATGGCGGCGTAGGTGAGCTTCGTGGGTTGATGGTTGCTGCCGTCGCTCAGGCGATAAGCCACGGAGGTGCCGTGGGGCACCGATGCCTGGAAGCGTATGCCGTGGCTGCCGCACAGCTCGTAGGGCAGGACATGGCCATGCTCGTCGGTCAGCTGTCGGCGGCTCAGGTCTACGTCCGTGGGGATTTCCACCTCCACGGTCTCGTTCTGGCGTGCAAAGCCCAGCGTGTTCTTCAGGCGAAACGTGTAGTCGTCGGCCACGGCGTTCAGCGCCAAGCACGTCAACGCTAAAGTGAGGATGTATTTCATAAACAGAATGAATGAGTCCGTTGGTTTTCGTCAGCAAAGATAGGTATATCACTGGATTTGTACCAAAACACTGACCTTTTTCCTTCGCGTTTTCGGGCTAATATGATAAAGAAAGTCGATAAAGTGAGAAAAACCGTAGGCATTTCGCGCTCTAACGTTCACTAAAGTGCCATTGCGAGCCTCACTTCACTCGGGAGGAAGAGTGAAGGGTGTTTTTTAATGAAGCATGAAGAGTGAGGAATAAAAGCGCCCTTCATTCTGCGACGCTGCCGCAAGAGTGCTGCTCGTCCTAGCCCGCATTTGTCACTATATCGACTTTCGTTGACAAGTTTCCAACAAAAGCGGAAGAAATCCTACGTTTCCGTATTTCTCGCTTGTCTTCTTTTTTATAACTTCGCACCGCCAAACCTATCCCATACAGAGTGATGACCATTGCAACTGCCTCAACTCGTAGGAGCTCTCTCCAGGTGCACAAACCTATGGAGAACTTCAAGAAACGGAGCATGATAGAATCTTCAATAAGGAAAATCAATAACTATAAATGAAAGACTATAATGAAACAGAAAATCATCTTTTTACTCCTGTTGACGCTGTGCATCACAGCCCAAGTCCAGGCTCAGAACAATGCCGACTTCCATGTCACAGGCACGCAGAACTTCACCCCAGAACACCCCATGACGCTGTGGTACGACGAACCCGCCACTGTGACCGGTGTCGAAAATATCTGGATGGAGTATTCCCTGCCTCTAGGCAATGGTGAGTTGGGGGCCAGCCTCTTCGGGGGCATCAGCAAGGACGAGATTCAGTTCAATGAGAAGACGCTGTGTACCGGTGGCCCAAGGGATCTGGGCAGCTGCGGACAGTACAAGAATTTCGGTTCGCTCTTCGTTGAGGACAGGAGTGAGACGATAGGCTACGATGAAGCCACCGGTGCCAAGGATTACTACCGCTGTCTGGACATCCAGGACGGCATAGGGCGCGTGCACTACACCAATGCCGACGGTAGCACCACGTATGACCGCACCTACCTGGCCAGCCACCCCGATGGCGTTGTCGCCGTGCGCTACACGGCCACGGGCCGCGACAAACTTCACCTTCTCGTCAGTATGGTGCCCGGCGAGGGCATCAACGCCTCGTCCCCGTCCTACAGCATCACATCCAAAGGCGCATACTATATCATCTTCAGTGGTAAGCTGACCACGGTGAGCTATCAGGCCCGATGCCGTATCGTACCCACCGACGGGCAAGTGACGAAGACGCCGCAGGGCTTTGAGGTTGCCGATGCCAGCGAGGTGGTGCTCTACTTGTGTGCAGGCACCGACTTCAGCAGCGAGTCGGACACGCGCATCTCCAACGAGACAGCCAAGGAGCTGAGCACACGTTTTTTCAATAAGGTCGAGGCCGCCTGTGCCAAGGGCTTCGATGCTGTCCTCAGTGATCATATAACCGACTTCACGGGTCTGATGGGGCGTGTGGAGCTGGATCTCGAAGGCAGCAGTCAGCGCACCACAAGGGATCTGGTCCGATATTACAATTCCTTAAGCAGTCAGGATAACCGCGAGGCTCGCTTCCTGGAACAACTTTACTTCTACTACGGCCGCTACCTGGAGATCGCTTCCTCCAGAGGCTTGGCCGTACCCAGCAACCTGCAGGGCATCTGGAGCAACAAGGCCAGCGCACCCTGGAACTGCGACATTCACACCAATATCAACGTACAGATGAACTATTGGCCTGCCGAGCCTACCAACTTGTCAGAGTGCCACATGCCGTTCCTGAACTACATCATTCGCAATGCACAGGACTGGAACTGGCAGCGCGTGGCCCGGCAGTATGCCAACGTCACACACGGATGGACCGTCTTCACCGCATCGAACATCTTTGGCGGAATGAACACTAAACTGAGCAACTACTATGTGGCCAATGTCTGGTACTGTAGCCATCTGTGGCAACACTTCCGCTACACCCGCGATGTGGACTTCCTGGCCAGAGCGTTCCCCGTCATGTGGAGCTGCGCGCTGTTTTGGATGGAACGCATGATTGAAGACAGAGGCTATAATAGCGCCACCGCCAACAGCGGCTACAAAGGTACCCCATACCAGTTCGAGCCCGACGGAACCTTCGTAGCGCCTGACGAGTTCAGCGCCGAACAGACCAGCCACGCCAGCGAGGACGGTACGGCTCACGCTCAGCAGCTCATCTACGAATTGCTGTTGGATGTGAAGGCCGCCTGCGATGTGTTGGGGCCTCAGACAACAGGACTTACAAACGATGATATGCAACGATTGGAGATGTTTTTGGAGCGAACCGACCGCGGTCTGCACACCGAGACATACACAGCCAACTCAGCTCTGCACTCCGCATGGACTAACCCGCGCAACGGCGTCAGCAAGGGCGACATCATCCTGCGCGAGTGGAAGTACAGCCCCTATGACGCGAGCAACGATCCCAGTCATCGCCACCTCAGTCATCTCATGGCACTCTATCCCCTGAATCAGATTCATCCCACGAGCCCCTACTTCCAGCCAGCCGTCAACAGCCTGCGTCTACGTGGCGATGAGGCTACGGGCTGGTCCATGGGCTGGAAAATCAATCTTTGGGCACGCGCGCTCGATGGCGACCATGCCCACCGAATCCTGAAGAATGCGCTGAAACACGCCACTTCCTACAAAATCGACATGGAGCACGGCGGTGTTTACTACAATCTCTTCGATGCTCACGCACCCTTCCAAATCGACGGCAACTTCGGCTGCTGCTCTGGCATTGCGGAGATGCTGCTGCAAAGCCAGACCGACACATTGCAACTCCTGCCCGCGCTGCCTTCTGCCTGGCACAACGGACATGTCAACGGGCTCAAGGCTGTGGGCAATTTCGAGGTCGACCAGGCTTGGCGCAATGGCCGTCTCACCACAGCCACCATCCGGAGCATGAGCGGTATGCCCTGCTACATCAGGTATCCTGGCATTGCCGATGCCAAATTGACCGATGCCTCGGGCACGGACGTGGATTGCACCAAGAAAGATGCTAATACTATCATTATTGCCTCGACCCGGCCTGGCGATGTCTTCAACATCGATATGGGCAAAACTGACATTCCCGACGATCCTGGCGAGGAGCCTGTTGAGTACAAGGAAACCTTCGACAACGGCGACTTCGAGGGGGCATATAGCCCTATGGAGGGGGCGGGCGTCACTACCGACCGTGCCATCTATGTACCTGAGGGCTGGCAGCTGGACTATGGACCACGTGACATCTACGATATGACAGCCATGCAGAGTGGCGACCTCTACTATAGTAATTTCTTTGCCGGAAAGCCGCAATGTGCTGAGGGGGGCGCCCATACGCTGTGGGTACGTCAGCGCTGGGCGGCCAGCTGCCTGGATTTCTCGCAGAACGTGCTGCTCCCGGCTGGGCGCTACACGCTGTCCGCACAGGTTTTTGCTACCAGCAGCAACAGCAGTAACAGGGCTTCCGTATATGTGGGAAGTAATCGCAAATCGCCTTCAGAGAATGGCGCTTGGCAAACCGTCAGCTTCAGCTTCTCTTCCGATGGCGTCGAACCCACACGCATCGGCTTCATGGCAGACCACACAGCCGACGAGTTCATCTCCGGCTTTGACAACTTTGTCCTGAAAAAAGACGATACTAACGGGCTCATCACCCTTGTTGCTCCTCTGAGGCACCGTAATCGCTATCTGCCGGATGGCAAATGGGCTAACGCTCAGACAAGAGGCATCGTCATACAACAGGGTAGAAAATATCTAATTCGCTAAGTGACAGAATAATTCCAGTAATCTTTTATAGACATTTCCATTATGAGAAAACTTATCATTTCATCTTTATTGCTCGCGATGGGCATGAGCGCTCAGTCAGCTGTCGGGGATGACATCACCGGCAGATATCTGAAGAATGCTGATTTCAGTCAGAGCACACCCATAGAGGGGCGCATCTGCACCTACGACACAGACATGAAGAAGGGCGGCTACAGCATGTATGGCCAGCAGGCCGTGGAAGGATGGACTGCCACCATGCTGAGCGACAATACCGAAGTACCCAATCGAGAAGACGGACTCAACTCGAGGGCAGCCGGCGTTTTCGCCATCGGCGCCTACGACGAAATAGGCGATCCCGCAGCCGAACTGGGCGGCATGTTCATTGCGCCCGACTTTAACTCGGCCGGACAGCCTACGGGCAACGTATTGGGCGTTGTGGCTGCTTGGGGAGCACAGATTCAATACACACAGGAGGTGGTTCTGCCCGCTGGCGCCTATGCCATTCGGATTCCTGTGTGGAATGCCGGCGGAACCAGTCCAGTGTCCGCTAACCTCTGCGGATTCATTGCCGACAATGGACAGCGCTATGTTGTAAAGCGGACATCCTGGGAGGCTGATAAGGAGTGGAGCACGGACGAAATCACCTTCGTCCTTGACGAGGAGACCAAGGGCGTCATCTCATTAGGCTACACGTCAGATGAAACAAAGGGCTCTAGCGCCATGCCGCACCTCTTCTTTGATTATGTGGAGATTGTAGAGACTGATCCCGCAGGCAATGCCGACCAACTGACCGACATCACCGACCTCTACATCCGTAATGCCTCCTTCGCTGACGGCATCCCTCTTGACAACGGCGTCTGTACCTATGCCGCAGACATGGAAAAGAACGGCACCCCCTATTCTGGAATGCAGGACATACAGGAATGGATCCCCAGCTCACCCGGCACTGATGCCGTCGCATCGGGGCTCTTTGCTGTAGGCTCGGGTGAGAAGGCATGGCTGGGTATGAAGAACAAGGGCTTCGTAGCCCCGACTACCAAGTGCAATGGCAACGCCGAAGGCAATGTGCTCGGCATAGTCACCTGTTGGGGTGCCAAGGCGTACTATTATCAGCAGGTTACACTGCCTGCCGGTTCCTACACCCTCAACATCCCTTGCTACAACACCATGGGCGGAACCACTGCCATCAGCAAGAACCTCTGTGGTTTCGTGGCCGACAACGGTAAGGAATACCTGTCCAAGATACAAGTGTTTCCCATAAACACGTGGACGGATCAGACCGTCGAATTCACCCTCTTTGAGGAGACCACCGGTTACGTCTCTATTGGCTATACCTCCAGCAACAAGGGTTCGGGCGAGATGCCACACCTCTTCATCCACGGAGTACAGCTCTATGTCAAAGACCAGACAAGACCTGACCCCACCGCCATCAACCAGCTGACAGGTCAGGCCACAACAGCAGTCGATCGTTACATCTTTGACCTCGGCGGACGCCTAGTCGGCAAGGCACAGAAAGGGATGTACATCAGCGGAGGCAGGAAGGTAATGGTGAACTGACGGGGAGGTGAGCGGTTCAAGGCAACCGCCCGTTGGCAAGTCTATACAAAGTGATTATATCATGCGACCTTCCGTGCGAATAAGCCCCCTGCCTCTGTCACTTTATCGACTTTCGATGGTAAATTAGGCGCAAAAACGAGAGAAATCCCTGCATAATCATTGCGCACTTCTCATCTTTTTCACTAACTTCGCAACGCCAAGTATATCAAAAATCAAAACGGCTCAATTACCTATCTAAAATTAATAAATTATGAAAATGAAACTGAAACATCTATTGGCCCTTGCCGGACTCTTGATCGGCACGGGGAGCCTACAGGCTCAGACTAACCTCCTCTCTGGATGGGACGGAGGCACTAACACCAATTCTCCATCTGAATTTGGCTGGACTTCGTCGGCGAACAGGACGTTGCAAAAGCGAAACAATGGAGGCGGCATCCGCATGATGACCACCTATTCCGGCTACAAGCTTGAAAACGGGACGGCGTATACCTACTCCGAAGGTTCTGAGCCCAGCAGCGTCATCTTCTGGGTGCGCTACAACACTTCCGGCGAGTCCTTCACCTACACCTTCCAGGGTCTCGAGGCCGGACATATCTACAAGTTCTCCGGGCTCCTGGGGTGGCACAACAACAGCAATACTCCGACCATGACGGTCGAGGTTAAAGGCACTAATTCCATTGCCAAGACCTCCAAGACTATTTCTGCCAAGCAGACGTTGTATGCCGCCAACATGGGCTTCACCGTGCCTGCTGATGAGACGGCAACAGACTTCCAGCTCATCTTCACCTGCAATCAGACAGGCGACTGCATGGAGGCCATCTCTGCACTCTCTCTCGTAGAGGACTTCGATGCTTATCTGCCTACGCTGCAGGGCAAGTTGGACGAGGCTAACGCCATCAAAGAGGCTAAGATGGATGCCACGGTGGCCGCCAACCTCACAACGGCCATCAGCGATGCTCAAGGTGTCATTGACGGTAGCGACCACACGCTCGCGACCATCAATGCCGTGCTCATCCCCCTGACGTCCGCCATCGACGCTGCCAACGCCAGCATCGAGGCCTATGCTCGTCTGAAGGTCGTGATGGACAACGCCATTGGCGACTTCTCAGCGGTCAATAACAACTATGAAGCAGGCTCTGTGAGCGACATCGATGCTGCCATAGCCGCCGTGCGCGCTGCCACCAAGGCTGAGGCCATGAAGACGCTGGGCACAGAGGCTGCTCCGGCTGACTGGACAAAGGTCATCGCCAACCCCGGCTTCGAGGAATACGAGACCCTGGTGCGCGACACCAAGGGCGGCCATCAGAACAATCCTGCCGGATGGAGCAACTCAAAGACATGGAGTGACGACGCATGGAACTATGCCGTCAAGTCCACCGACAACGCCACCGAGGGCAGCAGCTCCTTCAAGGTGCGCTTCAACTGGGCCGCTGACACCTACACCCTCTCACAGACCGTCACTGCACTCCCGCGCGGTAAGTATAAGATGACCGTCGACGTGAAGAACTACAACGCCAACGGCTCCAAGTGCAATGCCAAACTGAGCATCAACGACTTCGAAACCGAATCCACAACCATCACCGGTGCCACGACACTTGAGAAGGTGTTCACCCTCAGCGAGCAGAGCGCCATCAACATCAACCTCACTGCTATCTATAGCCTTGGCAATGGTTCAAGCGAGGGCATCCTCTATTGGGACAACGTCACGCTGACGCACTATGGCGAAGAGGCTATTGAGGCTGCCGAACTGGCTGAAGCCAAAGAGCAACTGCAAGCCAAGCTGACGGCAGCCAACGGGGCCCTGGCCACAGCCGAGAACGCCGGCAACGCTGCCTTCCAGATCCCTGCGTCTGCTGTCGCTGCGTTCCAGACGGCCATCGCTACGGCACAAGCTATCTACAACGAGAGCACGGACAAAGCTGCTGTCACGGCCGCCATCGCTCCCCTGGAGGAAGCCATCAGCACCTACCAGGCCACGGAAATCAACGCTCCTACCGACGGGCAGCTCTTCAACATCATCCTGAAGGCCACGGAAAAAGGCTGGGAGCATGACAACAAGGCCATGACCTATCTTGCCGGTGCACGTGAGAATCAGGGCGGGTACAATATCCAGTACAAGGAGGAGGCCAATGCCAACCTCGCACAGGCCTTCACCTTCACCAAGGTCAGTGGCAACAACTACAAGCTCTCACAGATCGATGCCGACGGCAATGTCCGCTACATGACGACGGGCAAAGTTTATGGCGGCAATGACATCCAGATCCGTACCAGCACCAACGCCGACGACGCCATGCTCGTGACCGTCATCCCGACCGCTCTCGAAGGTGTCTGGAACCTGCTCAACGTGGCTGCCAACCAGTACATCGGTTCTCAGGACGCTGGCGTTTACACAGTCGATCGCAACAAGAACTTCAAGATCGTCAAGGCGCAGAAGCCCTCGATTGCCATCAATACCACCGCTGCCGGCTGGGGCACCGTTATCCTGCCTTTCGCTTTTGACGAGCTGCCTGCAGGCGTCAAGGCTTACACCTGCGCAGCTGTTGAGTACGCCACACTGACCCTCGAAGAGGCAACAGCACCACTCGAAGCCAACAAGCCCTACATCATCGAAGGCGCTTGGGAAGCCACGCTGGAGGGCGACGCCCAGGGCACGGCACTCACCTACACCGTGGGCCTGCTCACCGGCACATACACTGAAATGAAGGCCATCAACGGCACATACATCATGCAGAAGCATGACACCGTCGGCTTCTATCAGGTAGACACCGAGAACGCTCAGCCTAAGGTTCCTGCCAACCGTGCCTACCTCGCCGCTCCCTCCGCAGGCGTCAAGGCCTTCGTCCTTGGCGAAGACACAGCCCTGGCCATCCAGAGCGTCTTCGATGGTCTGGTTAAGGGCGAAGCCTACGACCTTGCGGGCCGCAAGGTGAGCCATTTCCAGAAGGGTGGCGCCTATATAGTGAATGGAAAGAAAGTAATTGTGAACAAGTAAAGAAGAGAGAGGAGAGGGAAAAGAGAAGGGCTGGATGGGCAGCATCAGCATCAAATGTTAGTTAGTTTCTAGTTAGTTAGTAGTAAGGTCCGTTGGTCATAAATAGGCCAGAATTGGCCCGCTTGCCCAGAGTGATGCCGCTTGCCTTCAAACAGCTCTTCCTCTTTCCTCTTCACAGTCTCTTCCGTTCGTAAAAAAGTATTAGTTATGAAAAAGACATATATCACACCCGAGCTACAGGCGCAGCTCGTTCACACCGAAGGTCTCATCGCCATCTCGCTGCAAAGCAGCAAAGCCGACAATAGTGACGCACTCGTCAAGGAATACGACTGGGACATCTTCGGAGAATACTCCGACGACGAGGAATAATATCCGCAAGCACATCCACCGACAAGGGACCGTGTACGCATCGGCACAGCCCCGCCTGAGGCAGTCGGCAAAAAAGAAGAGCAAGGATGTCGCTCGCGGCATAGACAAGATCCCGCTCACACTGCATGCCAGAGTGAGCGGGATCTTGCTTGAGGCTTTAGCTGCCTGGTCTCTCAGCAAAGGGATAAAGGAGAAATAAGGAGGTAAAAAAGTAAGCTACAGGACAAAAATAGCGTATAAACATTCTTTAAGGTCGCATGAGGGCGGTCGATGAATGATGGAATGACGGGCAGGGACGCCGCAATGATAGCCTTTTGTCGTTGCCTTTTGTGACAATATTTGTCATTTTATCGACTATCTCTGGCAAGTTTCTTTGAAAATACCCGAAAAGTGCATGACCCACTTGCCATCCTTCCACTTTTTTCGTAACTTCGCACCGCAAAGTGCAAGCTGTTTTGCATATATAAAAAAATGGAGATAGTAAATAACTTAATTAACTCAAAAACAAGAATGAAAATGAAACTTAAACACGTATTGACCCTGCTCGCGACTGCGATATGTACGACGGGGGGATGGGCACAGACGGAACCTATGACGGACGTGACCAATTACATTCTTACTAATGCAGACTTCTCACTAACGGCTCCACTTGAGAAGGATCTTTATGGCTATAACGCATCCGGTCGTACAGTCGGGCCTCAAGAAGTAGACGGATGGCTGCATAAGAAGGTCCAAGATGATGGAAACGGTCAAGGCTGGGCGGGAGCAGTTTTTGCTTATGGCACATCATTTAAATTGATTGGTAACAGTAAAGATGCCCCATCAACAGGACCTGGTGGTGAAGAAATTGGTAAATACCTTGGTTTCTTCAGCGTTAACAAGTGGGGCGGTTACTATTATCAAGATGTAAAGCTACCCGCAGGCGATTATAAATTGACATTTTCCATAAACTGTGTTAGTGGAACTAATGTCGGAACAAGTTATACGGGCTTCTTCCCTAATGACGGAGATGGGCAAACGGTTGAGATACCAACGAAAACTGATGGATGGGTTGATAAGACCGTAGAATTCACACTAGCTGACGACACAGAAGGTCAAATACGTATCGGTCATCTTTCTGCGCAGTCTAATTCAGGATCTGCTAATAGCCCAATGCTTTACTTTGACCATGTGACGATTGAATCAACTGTTAACCCCGTTGATGTAGCCAAAGCGGCACTGCAAGAAACCATTAATTCAGCCCCTAAAGTACCAACTGCCAACATTGGTAACGGGCCTTTCCAGTACGATGTCACATCGGTCACATCGTATGGTGAGGCTCTTTCTGCAGCCCAAACAGCTCACGGTGCAGATAATGCGACAGTAGAATCTCTTTCTTCAGCAAAGACTGCGCTTGAAAATGCTATTGCTGCCTATAACGCCCTAACGATTAATGAACCTGCACAAGGTCAGTTATTTGCCATCGTCCTGACCTCTGAAGGTTATACATACGACCAGAAGGCTATGACTCTCAAACCCGCAAATGGCGAGGGGAATTATCGGCTCTACTATCAAGAAGAAGCTAATGTGAACCTTGCGCAGGCATTCACATTCACCAAAGTGGAAGGCAATAATTATCAATTGAGCATAGGTACTGGTGGTACTAAATTGTATTTGACGGATTCTAAGACAGGTTATAATGGTAGTAGTGCAAATGGTATTCGAGTCACAACAGAAGAGTCAAAAGCAGCAGCCTTCACTATTATCCCGACTTCAACAGAAGGAGTGTACAATATTTATAATATTGCAGCAAAGAACTACATTGGTTCTCGAGATCAGGGCGTCTATACAGTCAACACTAATATCAACTTTAAGATTGTCGAGACGCAGAAGCCCTCTATCACCATCAATACCACCGCTGCTGGCTGGGGCACCGTTATCCTGCCTTTCGCTTTTGACGAGCTGCCCGCAGACGTGAAGGCTTACACCTGTGCAGAGGTTGACGGCGCTACGTTGACCCTCGCTGAGGTCAACGCCCTCGAAGCCAATAAACCTTACATCATCGAAGGCGCATGGAATGAAACGCTGACGGGCGACGCCCAGGGTACGGCACTCTCCTACACCGAGGGCCGGCTCACCGGCACCTACGCTCGTATCCACGCTCCCAACGGCAGCTATATCCTTCAAAACAACGATAGCAAAGTGGGCTTCTACCTCTGTGATGAAGAAGACAAGTATGTCGTTGCCAAGAACCGTTGCTACCTTACTGTTCCCAATGGAACCGGTGTCAAGGCCTTCTTCTTCGGTGAGCAGGAAGATGCCATCAATAATATCCGTCACAACGTAGAGAGTATCAACAATATCTACGACCTCACTGGACGACAGGTGAACAAGGCCACCAAGGGGATTTACATCG
>JAEEHP010000024.1 GCA_016280855.1 Bacteroidaceae bacterium | reverse complement strand
GTGGAGGATGACCTCGTCGCCTACGGCAATCTGGTCGTCGCCTTCCTGCCACTTGCGGTTGCCGAGCCAGAGCACACGGTAAGCCTCGAAGTCGAGGGCGGGATCGTTGTGGCGCACACCGTCATCGCTAATCCAGAAGGTACCGTTGCCGTACTGTGCTCCGAAGAGTCCGTTGTTGGCAATCTCTGAGATGATGCCCTTGACGAAGACATTGGCTGTGACGCCGCCGTCGATGGCTGCGATGGCTCCTGCGATGTTGAACGGATAGGCTGCTGAGCCGAGTCCGTTGGCATCGGTGGAGGTGCCGTTGATGCTGTAGATATAGGCATTGCCGGAGGCTGTCTCAGAGATGCCGTTGTAGAGCGTGAGCTTGCCACAGATGACAACCTCGTCGCCAACGCTAATGTTGCCCTTGTTCACGTCGGCATTCCACTTCTCATTGCCGAAGTAGAGCACGCGGTAGGCCTCGAAGTCGTGAGCCTTGTCGGGATTCTTGTCGTCCTCGCCGAGGAACTCACCGTCGTCGGAGATGAAGAAGGTGGCGTTGCCGTAGCTGCCGAACTCGCCCTTGCTAGCGATGCGCGAGACGGTGCCCTTGATGTAGTAGTCGTTGGCCGAGTTGCCGCTGAGCGTCTGACAGTATTCAATGGCCTGCTCTACGGTGAAGGGGTTGGTGAGCGTGCCCATGAGTCCCATCTGGCTGACGCTGGCCGTGACGGTGGACGATGCCGTGCTGTTGCGGCTGGTGAACGTGATGACGGCTGAGCGCGATGCCTCGCCCGTGTTGGGTGCCACGTGGAAGGAGATGTTGGTGGTGCTGTCGGTCTTCACCATCGATGTGAAGCCCAGCCAATCTTTGGCTGAAGCGGGTATGCTGACATAGACGCCATTGCCGGCTTCCGACACGCGCACGATGAAGTCGCCGCCGTTGGCATCGAAGGCATCCTGTGTCTGCTCCTCGATCTTGATGAGTGACTTCTTGATGTTGATGACGGTGACGTCGACCAGCTCGACGGTGCCGTTGTAGGTGGTCTTCGGTCCTTCAACGGTGATCACGTCGCCCACGTCGATGCCCCAGGCAGCGATGGAGTTGTTCTGACCGTTGTTGCCGCTCTTATCGCGCGTACCATAAATATAGATCTCGCCTGTCTCGTCCTCCAGGTACCAGTTGCCATAGATGGTGTTGGCGATGCTTTTCACGGTACCCGTGACGCGGTAGGTCTTGGAGTCGGGACCTGCGATGACCTCAGCGCAGGTGGCATTTGCAATGGTGGCCAGTCCCTGCATGACGTTGATGTGCTGCGTCTGACCGCCGCAGTTGATGAGCAGCTCGCAGCTACGGCCGTCGAGAGCACTCTCGGCGGTGAAGGTGATTTTTGTCTCGCCTGCCGATCCCTTGTCCTGGCTGATGGTAAGCCAGCGGGGTGCTGCTGCATGAAGGGTGTCCTTGCCCTGTATCCACTGTTGGTTGGCGAAGGCCCATTCGTCGGCTGCTGTGACGGTGATGGTGGTGGATCCTCCATCCTGTGGTATGGCCACGAACGATGACGACACGCGCAGCTCGTCGAGGTAGGTGGGGTCGTTGTCGTCGGAGCAGCTGGTGAGGCCAGTAACCGTTAAACAATAACCAATGACCGTTATTGCTGATAATAGGATATTTTTCATAATGTTGTCTCTTTTAACGTTTTTACGGTATAACGATTCTTATAGCCTTTAGCTTCTTAATTGAAGATGTACTTGATACCGATGCTGGCATACCAGCACTGACCCAGTGAGTGGTAGGGCACGAAAGTCTTCGTGTCGCCGTTGATGGCCTTCGGAGTGGAGAAGGTGGCAAAGCCCTCTTCGTCGACACCCTCATACTTCAGGATGCGTGCCTCACTGCCGATCTCAGGATTGAGGTACTTGCTCACGCCCCATGACGAGTTGAACAGGTTGAGCACGTTCTTGACGTCCATGCTGAGCTGCAGGCGATGGGTGGTCTGTCCGAGCTGGAGCTTGAAGTCGTGCTTGTAAGCAAAGTCAATGCGGTGCACCCAAGGTGAGTAGACGCTGTAAGCCTCGGCATATTCACCCTGGTGATTCTTCAGGTAGCTGTCCTTGTGGACGTAGGCCATGAAACGGTCGCGGTCGTCGTCGCTGGTGAAGCGGAACTGGTTGGCAGCAACCTCACCATCGGTGGGCACGTAGACGGCGTCGTAGGCATAGCCGTCGGCGTTCATGTCGTTGTTGAGCATGTAACTGTAGTTGTAGCCGCCGCGCCAGGTCTCATAGATGAACGAGTAGTGGTTGCCGCTCTTGTCGTGGAGGGTGGCATTGGCCACGAAACGGTCGGGGGTGACGTACTGCGAGTTGTGCAGCTTGATGTTGTTCGGACCCTCAACGGTGGGCACATACGTGAAGGCACTTTCGGCAGCCGATCCGGGCATACCGGTGATCTCCTTCTTCACGGTGTGAGTATAGGCAGCCATCAGGCTCATCCACTCGGTAGGCTGTGCGTTCAGAGTGATGTTGCCCGTCCAGCCATAGCCCTTGGAGGTGTTCTCCAGGACAAAAGCCTTGGTGCCAGTGCGGAAGCCGGCAGGATAGAGCGGGCGGTTGTCGACACCGTTAGGACGTGCGAAGCCGCCTACTGAAGGAATGGCCCAGTCGCTGATGCACACATCGTTGACCATTTTGTTGAAGATGCCTTCAACGGTGACGCTGAACGGGAAGGTGGCCGGTATCTGGTAGTCCACGGCAATGCTGGTCTTCCATACCTGCGGAAGCTTGAACTTGGGATCGACGGCAGAGATGGCCGAGGGCACGGTACCCATATCGCTGGTGACGGTCTGTGGGAATCCCATGCCGAAGAGCTTCTCCTGCATCTGAGCGATGGTGGTCATGGGGCCTCCTGCAAACTGGCTCATGTCGATGTAGCGGTTGCCATTGTTGTCGGTGGTATAGGTGCCGGTATAGTTCTCGTAGCCGCGGGCAGCCTTACCGCTCTTGCCGTCCCATATCTTTGTCTTAGCGTTGAGGGCAGCCTGATACTGGACGAGACCGCCGTTGGTGGGCATGTTGGTGAAGAACACTAGGGGCAGACGTCCCAGGAACATACCCGTACCACCGCGTACCTTCAGCGACTTGTCACCCATGACGTCCCAGGTGAAGCCCAGGCGCGGCGACAGCGAGATGCTGCTGTCGGGCCACTTGCCAGTGTCGATATGACGACCGTCGTAGTCGAGGTTGAAGATGGCATTGTTGGTCAGCAGGTCACTGTTGTTGAAGAAGAGACCGTCAACACGCGTGCCGAAGCTGAGTTTGAAATTATCGGTCATGGCCCATTCGTCCTGCAGATAGATGCCGGCCTTGTTGAACTGTACGCGTGCGGCAGGCTTCGACTCACCGTCGTAGCCATAGGTCAGGGCGAAGATTTCCGGTGTCTGGTTGAACAGCTCGGTCACCGACATTCCCTCTTCCCAGTTGTAGCGGTAGTAGCCGGTACCATTGCGCATGTACTGGTTGTCAGCCATCTGGTGCTCGAACATCAGTCCGCCAGTGATCTTGTGCTTACCCATGTAGTAAGTCACGTCATCCTTTATGTTCCAGATGGTGTTGTGCACGGCATTATTCCATGTGAACAGCTCATAGCCCAGGGCCATGTAGTTGTTGCCGTCGCGGGTGATATCGATGAAGGGGAAGGGCGACGATTCAGAGTCGCGGACATCGTCGAGCTTCGAGTAGGTGGCCAGGAACTGGTTCGACAGGTTGTCGCTCAGTCGGCTGTTCAGGTCGAGAGAGAACGAGTGCACCAGGTTGTCCATGGCATACATGGAGTTGGCAAACGACATGGAATACTGGCTCATGCGTGCTCCTGACTGGCGTGTGCCGCCGTCCATGGACGTAGCGTTGGGCGAGCTCCAGTAGCGGTTCTTTGTGTAGTTGTAGCGCAGGGCCAGGTGATGGCGGTCGGTGATGTTCCAGTCCAAGCGGGCCAGTGCCTTGTAGTTGTTCTCGTCGGCGGGGAAGCTGCTGTAGCTGCCGGTGTTGTAGCCATAGTGCTCGGCCATGTACTTGCTCACGGCATCCAGGTCGTCGAGCGTGGTGCGCGAGAGGAAGGCGTCGGCATCGGGCTCGCCATGCAGAGAGCCACGCCAGCGGTTCACCACGGTCGGAGTCTTCACCATTTCGCCGTTGACGAAGAAGAAGAGCTTGTCCTTGATGATTGGGCCGCCGAGGGTGAAGCCGTAGGTGGTCGTCTGGTCCTTCTCACGTCCACCGCTGATGAGCTCGCGCTCCACGGCATCACCGCGCATGTTCTCATTCTGGTGATAGATGTAGGCCGAGCCTTTGAAGGTGTTCGTACCCGACTTCGTGATGGCGTGCACTCCACCGCCGATGAAGTTGGTCTGACGCACGTCATAGGGCGAGATGACCACCTGCATCTCCTCGATGGCATCGATGGAGACAGGGTTGCCACCACCAGGCAGGCTGCTGGACAGTCCGAAGTTGTTGTTGAAGTTTGAACCATCGATGGTGAAGTTGGCCGTACGTCCATCAGTGCCTGCAAAGCTCATGCCGTTGCCGCCGTAGGGAGAGAGGCGCGTCACGTCCGTGATGCTGCGGCTTACCGTAGGCAGGTTGATGATCTGCTGGCTGTTGATATTAGTAGAAGCACCTGTGCGCTCCTGTGAGAACTTCGAAGCGGTACCTGTGACGACGATCTCGGCCAGGTCGGTGACGTTCTCGCTCAGCCATACGGGAAGGTTGTAGGTCTCGGCCAGCTGCAGGGTGATACCCCGGAAGGTCTTCGTCTGATGGCCGATGTAACTCACAGTGACGTTGTAGGGTCCGCCAGGACGCATACCCTGAATGGTGAACAATCCGTTCACGTTTGTCACTGCATTGTAGCGCGTACCCGAAGGTTCGTGTACTGCCACTACCGTAGCGCCGATGATTTCATCACCGGAGCCTTCGAGCGTGACCTTACCGGTCATACTCGATGTGGTCACCTGTGCCAGAGCGCTCATGGAAAGCGTTAGTAGCAAGGCAACCATCAAAAAG
>JAEEHP010000209.1 GCA_016280855.1 Bacteroidaceae bacterium | reverse complement strand
AGGATGTCTGATCGGGCCGTACTGCCGAACAATGAATAACCAACAATGTAATTGTTCTCATAATGCCAATCACTATTAAGCACAACTAATCGTGGCGAGTGCCGTAGCAATCGACGTGGCGATCGTCGCCACCCACCTCAGAATCGAAATAAAAACCTTCTTAGTCACCTTCATACTTCACTTATTTACCTTTTTACCCTTTTACCTTTAAATCAGTCTCCTTCGCCCGGTATGGTCGAGCCGCCCTGGTTACCGCCCTGGGTGTTATCACCACTGCCTGAGCCACCGCCCTGGGTATTCTCGTCACCAGTGTCGTCACTGCTGTCAGCATTACCCTCCGGCTTCAGACTGGGATCGTAGGTCTCCTCGAAGAACACATCCTTGATGAGCGTCTTGGCCACGACGTACTTCTGCACGATCTTGCCCTCCTTGTTCAGGGCCTGCCCCACGACGATGCGCTCGGTCTCGGGCTGGAACAGCACGCGGCGCGTGGTGATCGTGGCGGCGGTGCAGTCCACCTTATCGGCAGCACCGATGCTGGAGAAGCCCACCTTGAAGATGCCGATGCCGTCGAGCTTCACCTTCTGACCCAGTTCGAAGTAGTGCTTCATCGCGCCACCCAGTTCGTCGAGCACCGCCTTGATGTCGCTTTTCTTCACCGAGGCCTGCTGCTGGATGTAGTTGGCCAGCTCCTCGGTCTCCACGAAACGCTGGTCATAAACCGCTGTGGCGAACCACTTGCCGTAGGCCGTGCTCTTGCTGTTGTTGTTCTGCAACTTTGTGAATTTCTGACTCATAATGCTTTGAATTTTTAAAAGTTAAACATAGGCTTTGCGCCCAGGGGATGTCCCTCACCTTCGGGTTGTGCCGATAGCCCCTTCGGGTCGTTCCGATGGCCGTTACGCCGTGTGCTGATAGTCTCCATCCCGGGTAAGGGATTATCGCTTCGGGTCGTAGATGACGTCCGGACAGGTCGTAGATGGCATTCCTTTCAGTCAAGGGTGACATTCCGCTGAATCACGGTACAAAGTTACGACATTCATAAGGGCATTTTGTTGCCGGAAGTTGCCGCCCGTTGCCAGCGGCCAACTTTTTCGGAGTTTTTTTCAGTCGATGCAGAGGTATTCGGCGATGAGGCGCACCTGACGGGCGGTGTACGCGTTGCGGTTACGGTTCCAGCGCGTCTGCTTCAGCGCCTCTACCAACTCGGGACAACCGTTGATATCCTCACGCAGCCGCTTCATTGCCGACTTCACTTCCCTGGTGTGCGGCGAATAAATCCGCGCCAGCTCCCGCTTCATATACTCACGGTCTTCTATCATAATACTTCTTTCTTTATTTCACTTATTGACCTGCGGTCGAGCCTGCATTCCCGAGCTACGCTCGCCTACCCGTAGCCTTTCACGCTCGGGATAGCCCAAACAAGTTTGGCTCTCCTCTCGCTCAATCGCAGTCTTCACTATTAACTACCCCTTCAATCTCTGCCACATTGCCACATTAAAATAGAAAAATCTCGCGCGTACCGTATAGGGGCGTGCGCGGTACGCACGGAGACCTTCAGAATAATGTGGCATTTGTGGCGTCATCACCCTCACCGCCATAGACGGCATAGATCTCCTCCATCGTCAGCGCACAGGTATCCTCCACGGCCTCCAGGGCCCGGAGCCGACGGTTGGCCTGTATCTCCTCCGGCTTGTAGGCTATCACCCTGAAGCCGCGCAGATTGCCCGACCGGCCGTTCACGAAGCCCAGCTTGCGCATGATGCGCCCCAGCTTGTTCTCCGACAGGTCGAGCCGCAGGCTGCCCGAGATGGTCTGCATGATGTCCCCCGAGGACACGAACTCGCCAGCCTCCCCGCCCTTCGGCACCCGGTAGTGGGTCAGGATTAGGTCGTGCTCGTACTGCGGCACCTCGAAACGCTCGTTGTGCCGGCTCTGGAGCTCCGTCTCCGGCCCTTCCTCAAACCAGTAGCGGAAGCCCCTCAGGTAGAGGGTGTAGGCCTGTGCGAAGATGGCATCGCAGTCGAAGGGATGGTCGCGCGGCGAGCTGATGCGCTCCACCTCGAACGGCAGCCAGCGGCGTGTGCCCGTCACGTCGTTGATGAACTGCACGTTGTTGCCCGTACCGCAGTAGCTGGCGATATGCTTGCGGCGCTCGCTGGCATGGGCGTACGGCTTGCGCTCGTCGGTCACCCGCGTGGTGACGGCCCACTTCAGGCGGTTCATCTCCGGCGACTTCATCGCATCCAGCTCCTCACAGCAGATCAGGCCGTAGTACGACAGCTTCAGCACCTCGTCCTTCGTCATCTGCCCGAAGCTGGTGTTTGAATGGAAATACGACTCCAGGGCCGGGGGCAGCAGCGCGTTGAACCAGGTGGTCTTGTAGCTGCCCTGACGCCCGATGAGCACCAGGATCACCTCGTTTACCACCTTGTCGTCGATCCATCCCGCCACCATGCCCACCAGCCACTTGCGCAGCCAGAGGTAGAACAGCAGCTGTTCCTCGGTGCCGCCACGTACCGTGACCGTCATCGACAGGTCGAGGATCGGGTTGCTCTCCCCGTCCCACGGCGGCAGACGGTTCAGGTAGCTGAGAAACGGGTTGTAGAGCGGCGAGAAATCGGAATTGATCACGCTCCAGACGTTCTTCTGGCTTGTCTTCTTCACGCTGCCGATCATGCCCCAGAGGGTATCGACGAGCCGGTCGTTGGTGACATGCCACTCGGTGGCCGAGCGCCACTCGTCGAGCGGCGTCGCCCCCGTCGGATAGACCATCTGCAGGGCCTCGAACTCATCCTTCTCCGGCACCCGGAACTCCGTCTTGCCCGTCACCACGTTATACCGCAGCAGCAGGTGGTCCTTCAGGAACTGCCTGATGTCCTCCGGCGTGGCGTTAGTCTCCTGCCAGCTCTTCTTGTGCTCCTTAGCCTCGCCGCCTTCAGTTGTTTTTTTCTTACTCATTGCCCCCTATAAACTATAAACTGTAAACTATAAACTGTAAACTATAAACTGTAAACTATAAACAACCCCACCTCCCCTCCATCCAGGCTTGCAGATAGGCCAAGGGCAGGCTATAGCCCCCGTCGCCTGTCAGAGCGAAACCATGATGGTCCATACAGGCAATCGCCTCCGCCACGAACCGCTCCGCCGTCTTCCGACAGTCGGCCTTGCTCTTCTGATGTTCCTTGCCGGGAGGCAGCAGTCGGTCGGCAATGTCGCTCACCTCACTGGCACAGGCTATCAGCTCGTCAGAGTAGTCGTTCTGGGATTCCCCCATCATCATGTCGGCTATCATGGCCACCCTCTGGTCAATCTGCTTCTTCGAGATAGCTGCCTCACGCTCCAAGGCAAACGATACTGCCGCATAGAGACGCTCCAGATAATTCAGACTGTCGAGCACACTACAGCCAGCATCACGTCTGGCAACCACAGAGCATTCAGCAAAATGATCCTGCAGGGGCATATTACCACACTCCATCGCCTTCTTCAACTGTTCCTGTCTGCAAACGTCGAGTGCAGCGGCGAGACTGCACACGCCATGTTCAATCGCAGTTTTCAAATTCTCCAATTTCATAGTTTTGCTGTTTTTAAAGTTCCATCTGCTGCAAAGATACGATAATTATCTATATGGTGGATCTCGGTTTTTGTACTTCATTTGTACTAGTTTTGTACTTTCTTCTTCAGCCAGTAGTAAACTGCGTTTTTCAAGGAGGCCGGCTGGATATCAAGATTGCT
>JAEEHP010000208.1 GCA_016280855.1 Bacteroidaceae bacterium | reverse complement strand
GTCGAGCATGTCGGTCGTCAGCTCGCTAACGCCGAGGAACTGCTTAGCAGCCTCTAAGTCGTCGGCAGCGACGGTAGCGATGGTCGGAGTGTAGCCCATGCCTACTTCACGATCAACGTTGATGGCGAATGTCTTAACCGTAGGCACAGGTGCCACGCGGAAGGTGGATCCGTCGTCGGTGAGGGCTCCACCTGAGTTCCAGAACTGGAGAGGACCAGTGTTGCCACCATTTTGGTTGATGCAGTTGTAGTCCGTACCCATCTCGCGCAGCGTGAAGCCATCGGCGTTCTTACCGATCGTCCAGGCGTAGGTGCCTTCTCTCATGACGACATTGCTGCCGTCCTTCGTCAGCGTCCAGCCTTCACCTGCAGCCTTGTTCAGGACTACGATACCGCTGTAAACGTCGCCGGTAAATGCCCACTCGCTCTCAGGAGCATAGAGATCCTTGTCGGCCTTCGGGTAGTAAGGCTCGGTCTCGTCCTTGGCAACATAGTAGTTGCTGCGGATGGTCATGTTGTACCACGTAGCCTCGTCGAAGCTTGCGGACAGCTCGAACGGGAAGGTGCTCGTAGCGGTGAACTCGACGGTGGTCTGCTCTTCAGTGATGGGAACCTCGACCTCGTTGTAGGTCGTAAATGCGCGCTGGTATTCAGCGGGCAGGGTCGTGATGGTAGAACCTGCAATTGCAGGCACTGCATCAGATGTGAAGAGGGTGTTGCCTTCAGCATCCTTAACCACATACGTCACGAAATGAGTAGGATTGAAGTATGCATCGAGAGCAGCAAGGGCAGCGGTGGGATCGAATTCTGCAGTCTCAATCATGTAGTACTGGTCGCCCTGGTCGGGAGTAACCCAAGTGTTGATGACGCAGCCATTGAGGGCGCCCGTACCGTTCGTGTTCAGACCATAGGTCGTAGCATCGTCAATCTTGAAGGTGAACAGGAAGTAGGGATCCGTCTGAGCACCCATCTGGATGGCATCGAATACGCCATTGGTCGGCATCTCTGACAAAGCACCGGTGTTCTGAACGAACTTCTGGTCAGCTACACTGTAGAGGTAGTAGTTGCCATCGTAGGAGATGATTGCGAAATCACCAGGTGCAGCAGCATGGAGCTGAGCGTGCGACGTGGAAGCAATTGTTTCGCCGTCAGTGAGCAGAGCACCGCGGTCGCAACGGATGGCGTACGACTTATTGTTGCTCAGGTCGGTCAAAGCATGGACGACACCGTTTGCGGGAGTACGTATAACCTTGATCGTGCAGTCGGCATCAGCAATAGTTCCTTCTGTTGTATAGTCGTAATAAGCATAGGGCGTCCAACCGCCGTTGTAGTCAAGACCATTGACGGAAGACGGAATCTGTACTGTGCTGTTTGCCTCCTGCTTCTTGGTGACAGGATTGCCGACCGTCGTCTCGCCGTCAGCCTCGTAGAGCTGGTAAGCGACGTTGATAATCGACAGCGGGCCTTCCAACTGCCATACATACGTGGGATCGTAGGTGTACTGAGGCTTAACGTCCTCAACGGCGAATGTCCAGTATGTGCGGCCGGCATCATTCCAGCTGCTGGTACCATCAGGCACGTTACAGGAACGGATAGCATACTTGCCGCCCGTCAGGAAGAGCACCTGAGCCTCCCAGTCGTTACGATTGTTCGTGGAATTGGCAAAAGTACCGGGGTTCAGATTAGCGACATTATTGGCGAGCGGAGGATTGGTGAAGCGCTTGGTGCCGCTATCAATCTTGAAGCCATACTCCTTATAAGTGCCACCCGTCACCTTCGTGAAGGTGAAGATACCGCCATCGTCAACGATTGCCGATAAGAGTCCGCCTTCGGTGACATAGTACTTCTCACCGTTAATCTCAGTGAAGATGCGATAGTCCTTGCCATCCTCGATAGCTGCGAGAGCACGCTCGTAGGCAGCTTCAGGAGAATCATCCTCGACAATTTCCTCAACAAAGGAAATGCGGAGTACAGAACCACCGTCGCCCTTGGCGCTAGCAGAATTCCAAATACTGAACGGACCAGTTGTGCCACCATTCTGGTTGACCCACTCGTTCTCGCCAGTACCTACCTGATGAATCACAAAGCCATCACCATTAATAGCGAAGTCCCAAGCGACCTGACCTTCACGCATTGCTACGAGAGGCTTACCGTTGCCATCAGCTTCACCAGTGTTATGCAGAGACTTGTCAGCGCCGGCAGCGCGATTCCAGATGATGATCTGGTTGGGCTGGCCTTCGACGGCACCGAATGCCCACTGGCTGGCTTCAGCTTCGAGATCCTTATCAGCCGTCGGATAGTAAGGCTCTTCGGCGTCCATAGCTACCCAATAGTTGCCACGGATGTTCATGTTGAACCACTTAGCATATTCGAAGCTTTCAGAAATAGCACTTTCAGCCGTATAGTTGACAGCTGTGGTCTCATCTGTGATCTTATCAACATCACGTTTGAAGAAGACAAGACCATTGTATGCAGCCTTCACTTCGTCATTCGTGTAGAAGCTTCCAGGAACAGCCGGTGCATCATTGCCAATAAGGATAGACGCTGATGTTGTAGCTATGACCTGATCATTGAATACGAGATTGAGGTCAACGTCCTTGAAGAAGCCATTGAGCTTTTCATTCACTGCATTGACACGGTCAACGAGGTTATCAGTGCCTTCCAACGGGATGTCCGTGTAATTGGCGAACATCAGAGATGCTGCTTCGTCGAACAACTCATCACTCGGCAGGATGTAGAACTCAGAGAAGGTGAAGAACTTGTTGCCGTTGTTATCTGTTGCGTGATTGTTGGTGTCAAGTACCGTGAAGCGGATGTACTTGTAAGCCTCGTTAGCGCTGATCAAGCCAGACATATAGTCGATGGGAGGAACAGCTGTGGGCATACCCTCGCTGATTTCAGTAATCTCAGTGAAGTTCGTGCCATCGTTGCTACCGCTAATCAGAATGTCGGTAGGACGATTGTTGACATTGCCGTTGTTCACGGGATCGCGCTTGACGAAGTAGAAGTAGAACTTGTCAGCGGCATCAGGCAGTTCGGCCTGGAGGTAATGAGCCTCGGTTACGCCACTATCTCCCCACTTTGAGTGGAAATAGGTGTTGTAGTCTCCGTCGCTGAGTCCGGCAAGGCCGATACTTTCATTAGCGATAGAATTGGCGGAGAACTGAGAAGCGTCGGTGACAAGACCGCCGATCTTCTGCATCTTCCCGCCCCAAGTGTCAGTAATAGGCTTAATCTGAGCGAGCAATTCGGGACGGTTGTCCACGTTCTCCTCAATTTGCCAGAGATAGTTCTTGTCGTAGCTATACTCAGCCACAGGACCATCATTGACGGTCCAGAACGTCTTGGCATTAAGTGCCCAGCTACTTTCACCGCCAGCTGCATTGGTAGCACGTACGGCATACTTACCTTCAGCATTCAAGAAGAATACCTGAGCCTCCCAAGTGTTGCGCTTGCTGTTGGCATCCGTAGCGATGTGACCGTTGTTCAAAACGGGATTACCACCTGTCGGAGGATTGGTGAAGTAAGCATCCAAGAGCTGGAAGCCATAAGGATATTCATCACCGGCAACCTTCTTGAAGGTGAATGTACCAGCCTTCTGAGCGTTGTCTGCGAGATAACCTTCGGGTGTCAGATAGTACTTCGTACCACCGAACTCAGTGAAGACACGGTAGCCCTGGCCGTCCTCGATAGCAGCGAGAGCGCGCTCATAACTGACCTCATCCTCATCGTTGCCGAGATATGCCAGGCGGAAGTTGTCAAAGACAACCCAGTCGCCCCAAGCAGCCTTATCGTCCACACCGACGCCGATGGTCAGGATACCATCCTCACCGACTACTACCTTAACCTTGGTCAGGTAAGCGCCAGTCTCGAAATATTCGAACGCTTCACGCGGCCAGTTGGGGAAGTAACCCTTGTCGGAAGCCTGAGAAGCTACACCGGGAACGAAATCAGGACAGCTGGCAATATTGGGCAGCAGCTCCTGTGCATCATTGGCAAAGAGGTAAGCCTTCTGGTTGAGACCGTTGATGAGGTTCGCCTGGTTGCCGCCGTCGCCTTCGCGCCAGAAGCCCTGCACACTGACCTCATAGAGACCGGGCAGCAAGCCTTCAACCTTCTGTGAGAACTTGAAGCTATTGTTGTTCCAATATTCGTAACCAAAGTCAGCAGCACGGTCGCCATTGTTGTCATCCTGTGAGGATACGCGAGCACCACTGTTGCCATCACCGGCATCAACAACCTTATCCCACATGTCATAGCCCGGCTTACGGAGCAAACTGGGATTATTAATAAGGTATGTAGCATCGACGGGGGCGTCCTTCGTCGCCTTGGCCACTAAGTCATCGCGCTGAGCCTTCGTCACCAGTTTCCACTGGTAGTTCGCATCAGCGGGATCAGCACCGGCTACGTTCGATACGCTGTTCCAGTACTTCTTACCGTCGGTCTTGCCCTGGGGGTTGTAGCCCAAGAGATCAGAACCTTCAAGGATGTTATAAACGCCATCCTGACCATCAACAGCCTGGAACGTATAAACAGTGTTTGCACCGGTGTCAACGTACGGGGAGTTGTTGAACGAGCCCATGGAGCAGGTGATGGAGAAGCCTGCACCGCTCTCATTGAGCTTGAAGAGCCAACCAGCCTGGTCAACAGCAGCGTGAGTGTTCCAGTCGGAACCTGCACTGAGCCACATTCCTGTGCCGAGGTTGTAGAAGTAGTACTCCGTGTCAGCGGTAGGCACTTCGCCTGTGTAGATGTCGGGAGCACCGCCGAGAGCCTTGATCTTTCGGGCTGTGCGCAGCGCTTCGAGAGCAGCAGCTGCAACGCCATCGTCCATACCATTATCAAGAATATCTTCAGCAGCAGAGACATCGATACCTTCCTGCTGAGCCAAAGCGATGGTTCCCTTCAAGACAGTGAGGTCGAGAGCCTGAGCCTTTTTAAGAACAGCCAGCAAATCTTCTGCAGCAGCTTCTATTACGTCGCCGTCAGTGGATTCCAGCTTATCTTTGGCTTCTGCGATAGCTGTGGACAAAGCAGTGGCCATCGCCGTGCTGGTGACAGAGGCGTCAAATGCCTCAGCCTGTTCGATGGCAGACTGAAGAACAGCAAGGGACTGACTGAGGTCTTCGGGACCGTAGTACACGAGCTTGAAGTAGTCGAGCACCATCCAGTCGCCGCCTACGCCGGTTTCAGCTTTCACACCCAGCTTGATAGTTCCGTCATTAAGCACAACCTTGATGGCCGGATTAGCATAGTAACCGGCAGAGCAGGCCGTTCTTGCATCGCCAAGGTTATCGGGAACATAATAGGGACCCGCCTGAACGTTGCAGCCGTTGCCTGATGACTTACGTTGCAAAACGGACATCATGGGCTGCGTCTTATCGTTGATGTAGATAAACGAGCGGATTTCAATAGAGTTGTTCTCGATCTTGCCACCAAGATCACCTGTTGAGCCATCACGATAGAAACCGCTAACATAGAAGCGATAAACACCATCGGGAAGACCAGTCAAAGTGTAACCCAGGTCATATGCACCGCTATTATTCCAAATTTCGCGTACGCAGTTACCTGGACTATTGCCTTGATTCGTAGGCAACTTGGCGGATGCGTTGTCGGGCCACGTAATCACGAGTTGATCGAAACGCTCATCAGCAACGTTGATGTTGGCGCCAGGAATCATCCACGTGATGTCGATCGGAGCGTCAGCCGTCACGTTGGGAGCTTGTTCTACCAGTTTGGCCAAACGCTCCTCGGCTGTTACGAGCTGCCACGTTGTAGCGCCCGAGCCGTCCTTAGTAAGCAGCTTGGAGTCATAGTTGACGCCCAGCTTTGTGCCGTTGGACTCAATGGTATAACCATTGGACACGCCATCCACGGGAGTCAGCGTCCAAGCACTGACGGGTTGACCCGTGTCCAGATAGCCGTTAGCATCTCCGGAATTCAAGCTGTGGTTGTTGGCGAACTTGGGGTTCAACTGCCACGTACCGCCGTCTTGGGCGATCAGTTCCCAGTCGAAACCTTGAACGTCAACCTGCACCTGTGAATTCCAGTCGTTGACACGGTTATTGTTCTGAAGCCAATAACCCGTCTCAACGTTGTAGATGAAGAAATTGCCAGCGGCTGCCTCGCTACCTGTGTAGGGCGAGGTCTGTGCCTGCACGCCGATGAAAGCGATCAGGCCCAGCAAGAAAAGAAAAGCTTTCTTCATAGGTTGATAAAATTAGTTAATAAATAGGGTTAATTAAAAGATTTTTAGATGGATTACGTTAGATGATAATTGTGGTAAAGTGTACCGGTTTTAGTGGTAAAACGCTGTGATTTGTCACTTTTGCGGGACTAAATTACGATTTTTTTATATATGTGCATACAATAATTAAGTTAAAAAACATCAAAAACAGGTCAAATAGCCTTTTCTGCACAATAAATCGCGATTTCATCGGGGAGGGGAAGGGGGACGAAGACGGAAACAATTCACAATGCATAATGCACAATGTATAATTCACAATTCATAATTCATAATTCACAATTCATAATTCATAATGCATAATGCATAATGCACAATTCATAATTCATCAAACGAGAACTAAGTCGAAGACGAGAACGAATACTTGTATAGCTTGTTGCGGATATTGGGGAGTAGGAAGTGGGCCATTCATGAGGGAAGAGGCCTTTGGGTGCAAACCTTGAACCTTATAGAAGATTTCGTCCTTGAATATGGCCACAAAGACTCACACTCTTATGAGCATAAACCAATCTTCGACGTGAAATCTGTGTTTCCCGACGTGAAACACAGATTTCATGGGCGGGAAACACGTGTTCACCGTCGGGAAACGTAAAAACACGCATAGGCGTATTTGCATTTCCACCTATGCGTGTTTTCGTTTTCGTTATCGTTATAGTATTGGTCTTCGTTACTCTTCCACCGGATATCCTGCGATGCGTCCCATGGCGGGAGCGATTTCGATATTGTCGATGCGTCCTTGGAAGACTTCGGTGCCGGGACCTACAGCATAGACGGGAACGTAGCCGTTGGAGTGTCCACCGCTGGCCCAGCTGATCATGGCGACCTCCGAGATGATGTGCTTGGTGGTCTCGCAAAGGTCGTTGATGCGATCGCGCACAGCCTTGCTTTCGGCATCACCATTGGCTTCGGCGATGGCGTTCTCGATGTCCTTCCATTTCTTCTGGAGTCGTTCCTGCTGCTCGTCCTTCAGACGGATGCCGGCTCCGAAGCCCATCTGCTCGCGCAGCTGCTTCTCGACGGCTGTCCACGTGAACTTCTTCGGCGACTTCTTGTACTGCTCGCGCAGGATCCATTTGAGTTCATCGATGCTGTGGCGCTGGTATTTGAGCAGGTCGGTGCGCAGCTCATAGGGACCTGTTCCCATGACGAGACCGCCCGTCTCATGGTCGGCACTGATGACGATGATGGTCTCGTCGGGGTGCTGTTGGTAGAACTCGTAGGCTACCTTGACCGCCTTGTCCATATCGAGGACCTCGTTGATGCAATTGCCTATATCGTTGCGGTGGCATGCCCAGTCGATCATGCCTCCCTCGATGGCGAAGAAGAAGCCGTCCTTCTGCTTCGAGGTGAGGAAGTTGATGCCGGCACGGACGATCTGCTCCAGCGTGAGGTCGTTCTTGTCCTGGTCGAGGGCGTAAGGCAGTTGCTCACTGTTGAGTTTCTTGTTCTTCTCGTCGCTCTGGAGGAGGATCAGCTTGTCGGCCTTGCGTCCCTTCTTCTGGTATTCTTTGTAACCCTTGACGATGGTGTAGCCTGCGGCCTGAGCCTGTTCGTGGAGCGAGGGCTCGCCTTCCTTGGTGTAGGGTTTGTTGAAGTCGCTGCCGGCGAAGAAGTCGTAGCCGCTCTTGCAGAGGTCCTGACCAAGCTCATAATACATCTGGCGACGGGGCTGATGGCCGTAGAAGGAAGCGGGTGTGGCGTGAGTAATAGACACCGTGGTAGCTACGCCGACAGCCTTGCCTGCCTTCTGTGCCCACGCTGCGATGCTGGTGCAGGGGGTCTCCAAGTCCTTCAGCACGCCGATAGCACCGTTCTTGGTCTTCTTGCCCGTGGCGAGTGCCGTGCCGCCAGCAGCGGAGTCAGTGACGCCGTTGGTGGCTGAATAGGTGTTTACCATACCTACGACGGGGAGGCTGGACATACATATCGGCTCGATGCCAATCTTGCCCTTGAGGGCTGCAAGATAAGTCTCGGTGACGTTGATCTGGTTGACACCCATACCATCGCCAATGAAATAGAAGACGTACTTCACCTCAGCAGAGGCTGAAAGCACAAAAAGCGTTGCCAAAAGGCAGCTGAGAAAACGATTTTTCATTGCACTAATACGTTGCGGTTTAAGATGAATAGTTTGGTTTGCGCTGCAAAGATACGACTTTTTTTTTATAAGTCTATCATTTTACCACAACTTTTCTATTACCAATAACGTAGATACCGGGATGTGCAATGCGACGATGACGAATGCCATCGAGGGTGTAGATCGCTGAGGAAGGGGTGTCGGAGGGCAGACCTTCGACCATGGTGACGGTGCCATCGCTGTCGACGAAAGCAGAACGAGTCTTGACGCCAGCGGAACCGGCGGGCGGCGTGATGAAAGCGGTGAAGGCATTGAGCGTAGCGCCGCTGGTGCCCAACTTCAAGGCCCCGACTGCATTAACGATACCGTAGAGGCCATTCATATCCTTCGCGGCGGTGAAGTTGGAGGTCATCTGCCAATCCTGACAACCGGCGTAGCCTTCAACAGGCGTAATGGCTACAGGCTGCGGTTCGAGGACTTCAACGTTTGTCCACGAGGGGTCGATGAGCTGCTCTCCGAGGTGAAGGATGTAGGGTTGGAAAGCGCCGATGAAACCGTTGGATACCTTCTCGAAGAAAAGCGTGTAGCCGTCGAAGGCATTGAAGGTCACGGAGGCGAGCTGTGCCACCCAGTCGTCATTACTCGAACGCCCCGTCAGCGTCTGCACGTCCGTAGCAAAAGGCAGCGAGAGGGTGTGGAAGCCCGGCGGGAAGGTGCGGTGGAGGGTGACCTGTTCATAGATGTCAGCATCGTAGGAGGCATCGGACGGCTCGAGGATCGTGACATTAGGCTTCTCCTCGAAGATGGCATAGTAGGTCTTGACAGTTGGGTTGGATGAGCTCTCGGAGTTGTAGGTGTAAGCCGGCGCGAGGAACTCAGCTTCGGTGCTGACGAAGGCGGCGTCGCTGAGGTTCTCCTTCCACCCGACGAAGGCGTAGCGCTGCAGCGCAACGGCACGGTAATAGGCCACGGTGGAGGCGCTCGTCTCCGTGGTGACACCGCTGTTCTTGGCGTCGCTGGAATTGGTGGCGGCCTCGAAGGAGGTGAAGCTGACGTAAGCCAGGCCGCCTGTGGTGGCGGAGGCCGTGGCACGTGTGTAGTAAGTGGTCTGCCCTACGCCCGTGACGCTGAAAGATACGGTCTTGCCGTTCATCGTCAGCGTGACGGTGCCCGTATGTGTGCCGGCAGTGGTGGGGCTGAAGATGACGGGAATGGCTTGACCGTTACCCGTAGCGCCGACAGCGGTGGCAGTGACGGTGAAGTTGGGGTCGGTACACGTGCCCGTCACCTGCTGGTCGTAGGTCGTGTTGTTGTAATCAATGGTAGCGTTGAGCGTGGCACTGTGGCGGTTGGTGACGGTGCCGAAGTCGAGGGCCGTGGTGGCGGTGGAGAGGGTGGTGGCACGTGTGACCTTGACATTGCTATAGTTCTTTCTCAACGTGGCGCCCGTCTTGGTGATGAAGCGGATATGGGTGACGTTGGCGGCAATGGGATGAGATTTCGTCGTCGTAGTTGTCGAGACGTCGTCGTGAGCCAAATCGCTCCAGTTGCTACCGCCGTCCGTGGACACCTGCACATAGATGCCACCTAATCCTTGCATCCCGAGAAACGTATTCGTATTCACCTGATAGGTGAGTGTCTCGCCGGGACCCGTCAGTGGCAACGAAGGTCCCGTCTCGATGGTATTCAGCGTACCGCCCGAATTTTCCAAGACATAGCTCGTCGTCTCGCCCCAGGCATTAGCCTCGATGCTCAGGCAGAGGGCAGTCAGCGTTAACAGGATGATATGGAATAACTTCTGCTTCATGACTGGTGGTTAATCAAATTGTCCGGCGTGCCCGCCATCGACGACAGGTATGATGATGCCCGATGCGGGATGTGCCTTGAGACGGACGGTGGTGTTGTAGCCCGCCTGAATCTCGACGAAGCCTGTGGAGGAAGCCATGTCTGTGGCGTGGCTGCCAGCCTTGGCTGCCGCCGTTATGGTGTAGGCCAGAGCACCGCTGGCAGGTATGATGAAATGGCAGACATCCTCGGACGAGGCCAGCGTGACGCTGCGCTCGCCATCGGAAAGGGTCACGACGGGATCGTCGTAGAGCGCCGTGAACGAATCATCCACGGCCACGGTGATGCGGGCATTCTTGGGCTTGCCAAGGGCAATGGCCACGTTGAGCGTCTCGTTGACGTCGATGGTAAACAGTTCCGAGATGCCGGTGTACCACGGATGACCGTTGTCAGCATTGGCATAATCGTGGTTGTCGGCCGACAGCGTGTAGGAGCCGGCTGCGACTTTGACGATGCCATCGTCGCCTACAGGAACGACCAAGTCAACAACGGGAGCACCGCTAATAGTAGTACCGTTAAGGGTAAAGGTGTAGCGTGAATAGTCGGTAACGACGCGCTCAGCTCTGGTGGTCAGTTCCGTGAACAGCCGGGCATCGCCCAGAGAGAGCACCAGCGTAGCCTCGCCGTCGGGCGCGGCAGTATCCTCGCGCTCCTGCCCGCAGCTCGTCAGAGCGAGCAGCGCGGTCAGCAGAACACTGAACAATGGGATCGTATGTAGAATTGCCTTTTTCATCCGAATGAACTGATTATGCCTTACCCGTGGCGCCGTTGATGATAATCTCCGACTCGGCATCGTCCTCAAACGCATCGTCACAAGTGAGGCTGACATTGAGCTCGCCATTGATGTCGGACTTGATGACGAGCGTCGAGACCGTGGCAGCGCCGCCCAACGTGAGGGTCTGCGGCTCGGTGGTCTTCGTGGTGCCACCTAAGGTATAGGTGATCGTATAAGTGAGGACGGCGTTCGGCATGAAGAATGCGTCCCGCGCGAGAGTACCGTCAGCATAGGCAAAAGTAATCGTCTTGGGTGCCGTGACGGAGAGCGCATTGATGACGCCGGAGAACTCGCTGTAGCTGAGGCGGAACTTGGCGTTCAGGGCCCGTCCGCAGGCGATGTGAACATAAGCCGTTCCACCAGCCGATACCTCGACAGCGTTGGCAGCGCCTTCGAAATAAGCAGCACCCCAGCCATTGTCGGCGGCTACGGCTGCAGCGAGGTCATCGTGGCTGCGGACAGCAATATCATAGGTGCCGGCGTCGAAGTCACGGGCTCCCAGCTGGGTACCGATCTGCTGGTCGTAGAGCGTTGACGTGCCATCAGTGACGACAGCAAACCACGTCGAGGGGTCGTCCACGTCCTGCAGGGCACGTGTCTGCACGGCATCGTCAGCGGAGAGACGAAGGCAGATATGCCCCTTCGCCGACTGCACAGGCCCCATCTCTTCCTGCTGGCATGCAGCGAGGAAGGCGATGCAGAGGAGTATGGTCAGAAAACGTTTCAATTCTTTTATTTTTATCCTGACGGGGAAATCGTCAGGCACAGTTCTTTAATACAGCGTTATTTCGTGAACGATTTCCTCGTAGGTATCGTCGTAGCTGATGCCAATCTTCAGTTTGGTGGGATCGTCGTCGCTGGCGAAAGCGAGGTTGATGTTATACATAATTCCCGCCTTGGGGTTCTGGTAGTGCTGAGGCTCGATGTCATACACCTCACCATCAGCATTGACGAGATGCACCGAGAACGTGAAGCCGTCAACGTTGGCTGGAGCGTAGTAAACCACCTGTGCCGGAGTGAGCGTGCAGGTACGACCGTCGCCCGTAATCGTGAATGTACACGTCGGGAACCAGGTCGCAAAGCCTTCGGGCAGCGTGTAACTGACACCGTAGTTCTTCATTGGAACGGCGAGATCGACGTAGGTGACCCAGTCGGCCTGCACAGTGAAGTCCTGCGAGGCCTCATAGACAGCACTGCCGCGACCCTCGTTGTCGGAGGTCCACGTGGACTGATTCTCGGAGAAGGCATGGAGGGTATAGGTGCCGGGAACGAGGGAGAACTTCTCGGGCAGCGTAGCTCCGGCGGCATATTCGTAGCCGCGATATACATTGCCGTCGGAGGCCAGTATCTCAACGGCGAGATCGGGGTCAACGGCATTGCGCGTCGTGACCACTGCCCTACCCGACTCCTTGCGGCTGATGTCATTGATCACGAGCACGCCTTCGCCTTCACGCACGACGAGCGATGCCTCATCGGAGCAAGCGACGAGGAAAGGCAGCAGGAGGAAGATGTGTAGAAGACGTCTCATGAGTTATTGACCGTATTTAAACGTGAGGGCATAGATGTGTGTGCAAGTCTGACCGGCACCATAGCTGTTGTTGCACTTGATGGAAGTGATCTCGCTGTTGGCCGTGAAGGTGTTGGTGGTGCCGCTGTGAAGGTTATCGGTGTTGTTGAACAACGCTCCATCTTCCCGAATGGATAGGATCTCCTGGGAACCGGCAGTGATGGTGAACGTCGTTCCTACGGTGGCGGAATGGACGTTGACATCGTAGTCGGCACAGTAGCGCGTACCCTGCGGGATGATGACGGAACTGTTGTTCGTAATGGTCTGCCCGCCCGTGGACATATTTCCCAATCGTACATCGTTCTCGAACCAGTCCACGCCTCCGCTGGCACTCCACTCGCCGTGGGAGGCAAGGTTCAGGGAATAGGGAAGGCCGGTGATGCGAACGGGTTTGGTGGCTGTAATCGTCTGCCCGCAGAAGTCGGCAACGACTTGGAAGTTGTAAGGGGAACGGCTGACGGGAACACCCGTAATGTTACTGAATGTCTGGGCATTGCGCGTGGCAGCGACCGTGAAGGACTGGGAACCTACGCCGTAGGTGTAGCTCTTCGTGTAGTTGGCATTCTCGAAAAGCGTTGCGGATACGTTCAGCGACGCGTGAGGCGCATAAACAGTGAGGCGCTCGCAGGCGTTGGCAGCCGTGATATCGCCCTGTTCGTATTTCGTATGGGCGGTATAAGCGTCGGCAGTGAGCGTCAGCGAAGGTGCCGGGACGGTGAATTCGGTGGTCTTGCTGAAGTTGTAGGCCTTGCCCTGACGGCTATAGTAGCGATAAGTGGCGACATAGCTGCCAGGCGGCAGATACGGCCAGGCGGGATTGAGCTGGTAAGTGGAGGTGAGGGCTCCGGTGCCCGACAGGCGTCGCACGATGTTTCCGGAGGCGGTGCCTTGATGGATCGTCGCTTCCCAACGCACATCGGGGAAGGAGGCGGCAATGCTCAGATCGGTGCCGACCAGCTCACCACCAGCAAACTTGTGCTCGGTGGTCACGACAGGTCGCGGAAGCCAGTTGTAAGGCACTTTCTCCTCCACGTTGACCTTCTCCACCTCTGCCTTCACGACGGTGACGAGGGCACTCTCAGCATTAGGCTCTAAGGAGAGAGTGAGGATGAGATGGTCGGCAGCAGACAGGGTGTTGGAGATGCCGGGGGGCAAGGAGATGGGCATTGACACCTGACGATCGGCGGCGACGAGATAACCCTTGAACGAGAGCTCCACCGTGCTGCCAGCTCGGACATAGACACTCTTGTCGGCGTTGTCGGAGGTCAGGGTGATCTGGTTGTTACCCACAGCCACCTGCAGACCATAGTCGCGATAGAAGCGGTCGAAGCGGGCGGCCTCGGCGGCGTCGGTGCCGAAAGTGACGCTGACCAAGGCATTGCCGACCGTCACGGGGAGGGTGACCGCCGTGGGTTCAGTCGTGGAGACGACGGTGGCCGTGGCGCTACCTATATAATAAGGTCTGTCAAGCCCGAGGACGGGGTTGTCGCCGTAAGTGGCCGTAATGGCATAGTCGTCCGGCGCTGCAGCTATCTTATTGGAGGTGAAGGGACCATCATAGATGCTGACGTCGTTGCTTAGGCGCTGGACATGGAGGTGGAAGGCTTCGGCCGCGGGCTTGTCAAGCATCCCCGGGGCGGTGCGGGTCTCATGAACCTGCACATCAATGCCCGGCATCGAGAGCACGAGCCCTCCCTCTGCGACGGAATCGTCAACGGGAAGCTCCGTGCTGCAACCGCCTACGAAGAGGGGCAGCAGCACAAGGGATGCCAACGCGACAATATGATGAATAGCCTTCAACGTTTATCAGTATGTTAGTATATCAGTTTGAAATTATCTACTTTCAATAATGATTCCTCGCCGCCGGTGAAGTAATCGCCGTACTTCGAGGACGAGGCGACGACGATGATGGTCGTCGGCGTGCGGTCGCTGCGATAGCCTATGTCGAGCGTCTCCGTGGTCCATGAGTTCACATCCTCACCACGTGTCATCTGGGCATATCCGATGAGATGGGGATCTTTCAAGTCCATCAGGTGCAAGGCCGTAGGTCGTGTGCGGATGAGGTAAGGACAGACGGTGGTCTTATAGGTTTCGGGCTGCCAGTCGCCTAACGCGATGAACACGCTGCAGGAATCAGGCTTGCCCTTGAGGTTCTCATACATCGACTTCGAGATGTACTGTCCCCAGGCGTTGTTCCATTCGCCGCCGTTGCGGGTGATCGTGGAGGTCTTGTACTGGTACTCGAAAGTCATCTTCGAGGGTCGCGACGTGAAGGGACGTCCAAAGGCGATAACGCCGTTGGAACCGTCGGTTTCGACGTACTTACCCGTAAAAATATTGCCTGCCGCAAACTTGATGACGATATACTTCGACTGCAGGTTGGCATATCGGCGTCCGTTCTCGTCAACAAACGTGCTGTTGCTGGCTCCGACGGTGGTCGCTCCGTGGTTGCCCGTGTCCCAATAGGGCTCACTGCCTTCAGCCCAGGGGCAGTAGAGGGCTTTCATTCCCTCGCCCTTGATGTGCCAGTCCTCGAAGCCGGCATTCTCGAGCTGCTCGCCGACGAAATAGAAGGTCTTCTCCTCTGTCGTAGTCTGGTTAAACGTTGCGCGGCAGACATACTGAACATCGGACTTCAGCGCATTCAGCTCCACTTCGTAAGTCGACGGAGTGGGAATGCGTATCTCCGCAGCCTTCTCCCATTCGGCATCTCCCACGGCCTTATATTCCACCACCGGAACGACGCCGTTGGGACGGGTTCCGGAGATGAGGGTAGCGCCCTTGGCGGTCGTGGAGACTTCCATCGTAGGCTGCACCGAACCAGCCGTCTGATAGACGTAAACGACCCAAGGATAGATGAGGTCCGACCAGCCATTCTTGACGTAATAGCGGCGGGAGTTGGTGAAATCAACGGATTCCTGTTTGGTGGGATCGGGATCTACGCTGCCGTGAGGCCCGCCGAGGCTGAACTTCTTGACCTTGATGGCTGCCAGATTCTGCGACTCGTTGACATAGACGATGACCACGCGCGTTTCGGGGTCGATGACAGCATTGCCGACCTGTCCCTCCACCTCCACTTCACGCTTGACGATCTGTCTCACCCTGACCGTCCACGAGTAGTCCTGATAGGTGCGCAAGGTGAAGTATTGCGTCTGGCTGAAATCGATGACGAGCGACCGGTCGTCGGCTACGGGTAAGCCCTGTGTCGGGTAGAGCGGCGATTGCAGACGAATGGTGTCGTTCAGTATGACATGCGGGTCGTTGGCGGCTTCGATCTTGGTGACCCTGACATGTTTGATATCCACTTGGTCATTGACAAACAGGTCGATGACATGATTCGTCCTGTCGATGTTTGCTGCTGTCGTGCTCTCGCCCGTTTCATCGCATTGTCCTACAACCTCGAAAGAAGTTATTTCGGTCTCGACAAGGGGATAGGGAATATCGTCGGGAATAATACAGGAGACAAATGACAGGGAAGCCACAAACAACAAACCACAGACAACAAACAAAAGGTTGTGGCGCAATGGCTTGCGGCACTTTCCGATAGTCAACAGATGATTGCTCCTGATCATTATCATTATTCCTTTCTTTATTATAGTTAGATCTCTAATCTCTTATCTCTAATCTCTACAGATAGACCGTCATGCCCAAGTTGATGCTCAGCAGGTTCAGCTTGAAGTTGGCGCCTCCAGAGCGGTTCTTGCCCGTCTCGACGCGGTTGGTCTTCTGGTCTGTCCAATTGTAGTTAAGCCCCAGCACACCGATGGAACATTCTACAGCCATGAAGTCTGTAGCGAAAGCAGTGAGGCCGGGGCAGAAAGCCAATTGTATCTTGTTCACGTGCTCCATCGTGCCGTCGTAATCGGCTCCGGAGCCCGTGGAGTTCTTGCCCTTGGCATAGGCATAGTTCAGCTGCACTTCACTGAAGAAGCCGAAGACCTTGCTTTTGCCAAGCGGCTGGTAGGTACGCAGGAAGAGTCCTGTGTTAAACTGATGTTCAAGGTAATAGAGATCTTCAAGGCTAATATTGAAATCCTCGCCCAAATTAAGGTCAAACTTGCCCAAGTAGAGATAGTTGCGGCTGTAGCTGAAACGTCCGCCAAAGGCAAGGTTGTTTTTAAAGAAATACGCCACATAAGGACTCGCTGAGAACGTGTGACCTTCGAATTCGATGTTCTTCAGGACGAGGTAGTTGAGGTTGTCGCCATCCCATTCGTTGAAGGCAATGCTCCCGCCCGCCATCCACTGTCCCTTAGGGATAAAAGTGGCTTTCAGGTCCTCGCGGTTGACGCGCTCGATGTGCCTTCCTCGCTTCTCCTGGCTGTCCATGTAACGGTCGTAGAGCGAGCGTCTGTTGGTCGTGTCGGTCTTTTCCTGGTACGTTCTGTGGGAATAGGGCGACGGCATATTCTTTCTCGGCGTGGGCTGCGCGAAGGAACACACCGTGGAGAAGAACATCACCGTTGACAGGAGTAATACTTGTGGTCTCTTTTTCATTTTGCGAAATCCCAGCCCCTGCCGTGGAAGCAGGGGCTGGGTATCAGAGAATGGGGATTTACAGATTATTGTACAGTGGGCGTGTCGCCATAGATCAGCTCGAAGTCATCGACATGGAGCACAGACAAGTCAGAACCGTAGAAATAGTCGCCGTATGCGCTGGATGCTGCGGTGATGAGGATGTGCGTCGGCTGCTTCGTCAGGCTGTGGTAGGTGAGCGGAATCGTCAGCTCACGCCACTGGCCGTTGTCGCTGGCGCTCTGCTCATAGTAGCCGTAAGCCACGACGAAGTCATCGTTCTCCCAATCGGGGAAGTACCACGCACTAGAGCTGTTGTTGATCGTCACTGACTTGGTCATGAGAGCGATGCGCACGCCGCAATGGTCGTTCTCGCCCGTCTCGGGAGCGGTGGCGATACTGGGCTTGGTACCGCGATTGACACTACCGGGCGCATAGCTGATGTAGCACTTGAGCGCCGTGGGACGTCCGGTGAAGGGCACACCCCAGTTGATGGTGGCGCTGGTACCGCTGACCTTGCCGAAGGTTCCGGTGTAGATACTACCGGCAGCCAGCTTGATGACAGCATACTTCGATTCCAGCTTAGCGGACTTCGAGCCACTATGCTTGAAGGACTCATCAGGCGAAGAGACGATGAAGTTAAAGCTGGCGGAACCTGGGTTGGACGTATCCCAGAACTTGGTGCTGGCATCGGCATTCGGACTGTAGTAGCTGCCTACGCTGTACCAATCCTCGAAACCGCCGTTGTAGAGTGCCGTCTGCGGCTCGGTCGTGAAGGAACTTTCGGCGCTGAAGACCTCCTCGTCGGCGGTGATGTAGGCGAAGCGATAGGTGTAGTCCGTTTCAGGTGTCAAGCCCGTGAGCTTGTAGCTGAGGTCATCGCCGTTGATGGTGAGGTCGCTGGCAGCTATGCTGCTCCACGTGGCGCTGTTGGCTGCCTTATATTGGAGCTGCAGCTTCGACTGGTCGAAGTCGCCCTTCTTGGCGGTGACGCCACCTTCGATGAAGGCGAAGGAACTCCAGGCGTTGGCCGAGTAGGCTGCGAGGCTGGTGCCACCCTTACGGGGTACTTCGAAGGTGTAGGTGTACGTGTTGGTGTTCGGGTCAACCTTAACCGTCACCTTGCCCTGGTTGCCGGAAGCGGCCACCGTGTAATTGATGATGTAGTGGTCGCGAGCCTGAACGCCCGTGATCTCCTTCATGTGGCTATAGCCCTGACCGGCCTTGTTGAACACCGAGAGGTAAGCCGTCAGGTCGCCGACGGGGAAGTAGGCAGAGCCCTTGTCGGAACCCATGGTGAAAGCCTGAGCGCTGACGCCGGCCACAGCGGATTCAACCGTCGAGGTGGCACGGGCGAAGCTCTCCTGGAAATCCTGCGAGAAGTTCACGGTCACCTTCACATTAGCCAGCGTGCAGGTCACCTTGGCGGTGGTCACGGTCTTCGTCTTCACGGTGACCGTAGTCTCGCCATAATAATAAGGTGTATTGAAGCCAGAGCCATTGCCATCCCAATTGTAGGAATGAGCCACGACAGTGTACTGTCCGGGAGCCAAGGTCAGGTACTGGCCGTTGGCGAGCTGGCTTTCGTTGTCAATATCGTCAGTGCTGAACACGACCTCATCGGCTGCATTTTTCACCTCAACGTAGAGCTGTGTAGCATCATAGCCGTTAGGAGCGCTGGCACGGGTTAACGTCGTGCCATTGGTCACAACGCCGAGCTTGAGATAGCCCACTTGTGCATTGGCCAACTCGTCCGCATCACTGGAGCAGGAAGCAGCAACCAGCGTCATGGAGAGGATGGCGATAACGGAAAATATCTTTTTCATATCATTTAGTCTTTTTGACGTTAATCTACTGTTTGTGCTTTACTCGTTGACGGTAATAACGACCGTGCCGCTCTTCGTCGCGCCGTTCATGTCAGTAACGGTCAAGTGGAAGGTGTGGGTGCCACTCATGACATCTAAGAGGACGAAGAAGTTACCGATGGGGAATTCATAGGACGTGTCGCCCTGTGCAGGAACGCTCAACGTCTGACCAAGGCCGCTGAAGAAGCTGACAAGGTCGGTGTTGCCGACGACTTCCACGCCAGCGCCGACGAAGTCAAGGCCATAGCCAGCGCCGACGGCCTCGAGGGATGCGACCATATCAGGATTGCTGGATTCTGCCGTAACCATGAGGCTGCGGATACCGTCCTCGGCCTGGATGATGGTGTTGCCGAGGCTCTTGTCCAAGGAACCACCTTCGCCCATCGAGAACGTGAGCGGAGCAGGCAGCGTCAGCGTGATGGAGCTGCTGGGCTGAGGATCGGGAGTAACGGGATCGTTGCCGGGATCGGGCGTGAACTGTCCGTTGTCAACCACTTCCACGACAACGGGAACCTCCTCAGCATCCAGACCGAAGATCGAAGCCGTGATGCCGATGGTCACATAACCTGTGGTAGCCTCCGTCGGAGTGAAGTTGACGACGATGCCATCGCCGCCGGAGAAGTTGGTGCTCTGGCCGTCGTACGTCTCCGTGGCCTGCGACTTCGTCAGCACCATGCTGGCCGTGACGGTACCGTCGCGATTGACGCCGCGGAAGGTGACGGTCAGGCGCTCAGCGCCCTCGCCAAGATCCCAGTACAGGGTAGCGGGCGACACGCCGTCGTCGTTGGTGAAACTCAAAGCGTTGTTGGTGCCATCGTCGAAGGTGATCGTCCACGTCGTGAACAGGGCGATGAAGTCCTGATCATAGTGAACGGTAACAGACGTATTGGCCTGCTTACACGTGATGGTGCTCTGCGTGGTCGTTTCCTTGATGATGGTGGAGTTTTCCGTACCTTTATAATAAGGTGTGGTCATGATCGTTTCCATGACGCCGGGTGAATGTGCCTCGAGCACATAGTCGCCGACGGGAAGCAGCACGGCAGCCGGCATGGCGCTCACGGCGTCATAGCTGGCGACCTTGGTGGTTCCGTTGGATTCATAAATGGTCACAGGGAAGTTGGTGACGGTGTAAACATCGGCACGCGTCTTCATCGGCAGCTGAGTCTCTACGCTCACTTCGAGATGCCCGGCATCCTTGCCCGTAAGCTTCGAGATGTCCTCGCTCACACAACTGGCAAGCGCCAAAGCAGCTGCACATCCAAGAAATAACTTATATCTTTTCATTGTATGGAGTTTTTCTGTTTATCGATGTTTCAAATAATATCAATTGATCCAGCTGACGGGAACCTCGATGTCGATAGGCTTGTCGTTGGTGCTGTCGTCGATTGTCACCGTGATGGCCAGACCACCCTCCGTCGAGGCTGTGTAGTTAGGTCTGATGGTGAGTTTCTTGGCCGTGTTGCGCTGCAGGGTAAAGGAACCTGTGGCGGTTGCATCAGTAACTTTATTGCCTTCCTGCAAGGTAGCATAATCAGTCTTTGCCGTGAGGTAGATGGTATAAGTGACCGTCTCGCCTGCTTCGTTCAAAGCCAGGTAATAGGGAGCCGTGTCGTCCTTACCCCAATGGGCTACGCTGCTGCCCAGAGCGGCCGTACCGGAGAAATCGACGCTGTAGGTGTCGTAGTACGTGGCCATGGAGGCGTCGAAAGCAACCAGCACCTTACCAGCTGTGGGGGTGCAGTTGACGGTCGAAGTGACCGTATTGGCTGCAGAAATCGTAAATGTGTTGCTGCCTTCAACCTTGAAGCCGTCGCGCGAAGCGGCAAATTCGGTGCCGTAGGAGGCAGTGACGGAATAGGAACCCAGATCCAGTTCCAGCGGCAGACGGGTCTGCAACGTAGCGTACGTTCCGGAGAACTTGCTGTTGCCCCTTCCGTCAATGATGTTAACCGTGTAGTTGTCGAAGTTCTGGTACGAACTCTCGTCCACTGCACGTGTGCCCGTGACGAATTCCACGCTCGAGGCGAGGTCAAACGTCACCTTACCTTTCTGACCGGCGGCCTGCTCCGCCACTTCAGCATCGAAATTGTTCTCGAAGCTGCAGGAAGAGAGGAGTCCTGCGCAACCTAAAGAAAGGCACATGAAAAATACATTTTTTCTCATTGTCTTGTCATTTGTGGTTATAAATTGGATGAAAAATTACCAAATGGTTCATAAAACGGCACAAAGTTAATAACTTTTATTTAAAAAAGAACGCGAAATTCGGTAAAAAGTCTTAAAAATACCGATATTACACCTTTGAGCTATTAAAAACTGCCGATTTCATCGACAATGGCAATCATTAAATTTTAAGGTTAAGGTCTATCGTTTCATTCATCAATCATCATTCCACAACAGCTTTCAAGATGATGACGTCGTCGATGGGACGATCGTCCTTATCCGTCGGTGTGGCTTGGATAAGCTTGACGACCTTCATGCCGTCGATGACACGGCCGAAAACGGTGTACGTTCCGTCGAGGTGGGGCGCACCACCTTGCTGGAGGTAGTCGTTCCACATCTCGCGATTCATCTCAATATCGTTTTCTGCCAGCGCCGCCCGCACCTTGCCCAGCGATCCCTCGCCGAAGGATCGACCATAGACGATGTAGAACTGCGAGCCGGAGCTGCGCATCTCGGGATTCACGTCGTCGCTCTCACGTGCCGCAGCCAAGGCGCCGCGCACGTGGTAGAGCCAAGGCAGGTCGAATTCGGCAGGCAGCGTGTAGTCGGGTCCGCCGTCGCCCAACGCCTTGTCATGTGAGGGTGAGAGCCAAGTGCTGTCGGCATTGTGCTGCTGCACATACCTTATGCCGCCAACCTTGGCACTCACGCTCGCATCTTCCGCGATGGAATCGCCATTTTTGACGAATCGCACGCGACTGTCAGGGTCGCCGCCTTGTATCATGAAATCCTTGATAACGCGGTGGAAGAGGGTGCCATCATAGTATCCCTCGCGGCAGAGCTTCACGAAGTTATCGCGGTGGATAGGCGTCTCGTCGCTCAGCTCCACGCGAATGGTACCCGCCGTCGTCTCGAGACGCACGCGCTGCGGCTTACGCTTCGCCGACTGAGCGATGCCGGCGAAGAGCGTCAGCGCGATGAGGCATACTATTGTCCGTTTCATGACACAAAGACTATAATTGTTGAAATGTTACTTGATAACGACCTTCCTGTTGTTGATGATATAGATGCCGCCACGTGTCACCTTGCTGAGACGCTGACCGGCGAGGCTGTAGATGCCCGGCTGTGAGGCACGACGTTCGACGACGTCATTGATGGCGTCGGTGAAATCAGCGCCGAAGGTGACCATCACATTCTCGTTCATCGAAGCCATATAAATGCTGATGGAGGTGAAGAAGCTCGAGAGAGCGATCTTACCAGACATCGACACCGGAATCTCGCCGAGATAGGGACCGACCCATTCGAGGCTGGTGTCGCTGCCCGGCTGAATGGTGATGCTGTTGGATGTCATGAACATATAGTAGTCCTTGTCGGCCACGGCCACGGGCAGGATGTTCTTGAGCTCGATGGTGCCGATGGGCGTCTTCATGCCGTCCTCGGTGGCGAGCCAGAAGTCGTTGAGCGAGAGGTTGACCGTGCCATCGTCGTTGACAGTCATCGTCACCACAGCTTCTTCGGGATGACTCGTTTCGCCGTTCACGGTGACAGAGAGCAACGAGGTATAGATGCGATCCTGCAGGATGGGATCTACTTCGGGTTCACCGCCGATCTCGGGCCATCCCTGGTCAGCGCCGAAGGTCACATGGATGACGCCAATGCCGGCCATATTGATGTCGATGACGCAGTAGAGCTTATCCTCGCCAACCTTTCCGCTGAGCGATACGGGGATGGAGCCGAGCATCGGACCCATCCACATCACACTGGGGTCGCTGCCTGCCGTGATGTTGACGTTCTCGGTGGTTCTGAAAGTGGCATAAGCCTTGCCGGCACGCGTCACGAAGGGCACGCTCTGCAGGACGATATTGCCTACGCCCATCACCTCGCCGTCCTCTTCCATCATGAAGTTCTCGAGCGAGAGGTCGAGGGTGCCATTGTCGTGGAAGACGACCTTGATGCTGGTCTCCATCGGCGGGTTGGCTTCGCCGTTGAGCGAAACGACGAGGTTGTCGGTATAGGTGTGAGTGCCTTCGAGGTGAATGGTCTTGCCACCCTCGGGCTCGGGCTCGTCGGGGTTCTCCTGGCGCTCCAGCTCATTGATGAGCGATTCGCCGAAGACGACGACGATGTTCTGGTTCAGCTTGGCCATCATGTCGATGGTAATCTTCACGAGCAGCGAGTCGTTGCGAATGACACCATCCATGCTGATCGGCACTTCGCCCAGCGACGGTCCCATCCAGCTGGCACCAGCCGGCATATCGCCGTTCTGAATGACGATGCTGCGTTCTTCGTGGAAGGTCTTGTCGTCGTTGAAATGCAGGTCTTCGAGCTTGATGGTGCCGACGTAGGTGGGGTTATCGACCTCGCCCATGGTGAAGTTGCGCAGGATGAAGTTAGTCACGCCGTTGTCCATCTCCTCGAGGGTGATGGTCGTGCGCTTGGGCGTGCTGGAATAGTCGTTGATGGTCACCTTGATGAGGTCGGTGTACTCCACGCTGCGCACCACCTGCGGGCCGAAGAGCACGGTGTAGGTGTGTTGGTTGGTAGGATTCTCGGCGACGTCAGAACCCGACACGATGATGGTCAGCAGCTTCTGCGCTTCGTTGAATTCCGTGTGGATGGAAGCGCCGCGGCCGTCAGCCTTGAGGGTGAGCAGCGACGGGTCGTATTCCGCCATGATGCGTGCCTCGCCGTTGGAGAAGTCGATGGGGCTGCCGTCGTAGGTAGCCTCGCTCAGTTCGCTGTAGTACACGAACTCCAGGTCGTCCACCTCTAACGTGTTGTTGACCTTCATGTTGTTGTGGTTCCAGTAGTCGGCACTCGAGATGATGATGTTCATCTTCTCGGGCAGGTCGGAGCCTTCGCCGGACACGTAGTCGAGGGGCACGGTGATGGTCTGCCAGTTGCCGTTGATCGTCGAGGCGAAGGTGTAGTCGCAGGAGGCGATGAGCTGTCCGTCGCCGGAGACGTTGCTGTCCTTGCCCATAATGGCGCGATCGACGTTCTCGGCTTCTGTTCCGGGCGCTCCTTTCTTTCCAATCTTGCTCTTGAACGTTCCTTTCCAGAGGTAGGCGATGATGTGTGCGAGCTCATTGCCGTTGGGGTCTGAGCGGCGGAAGTTGCCGCGGATGGCATCAGGACGTCGGTTGAAACTCTGTCCGCCATAGGTGCCGCCGTCGAGGTCGCCGAGCGCAGTGGGAGTGTGGTAGAACCATGGCGTGCCGAGCGTGATGTAGGCGGGATGGACGTAGGTATCCCAGACATAGATGGTGGGATTGGTGCTCTTATTGGTGAGCTTCACGCCTTTGCCCGACATGCCGTCCACCTCCTCGACCAACGTCTCACGCTTGGTGCTGAGCAACACCCTATACGTGATACTGCTGCCACTCCATCCTTCGGGCTCCGTGCCGGGTCGCTGCTGTTCGTTGCCCCCTACGAAAATGGTCTTGCCGCAGGCGTCCTTCCACTGCTCGAAGGAGCCGTTGGGAATCAGCGCGCTGCCCGTCGTGGGCTCGTCGGGGTCGATGATGGGTCCTACGGGGCCGTCGGGGTTCTCGTTGCCGGTGAAGGTGATGGTGTAAGTGTGGGTATTGTCGGGGTTGACGCTGATGTCGTCGCCCTCGATGAGTATGGTGAGTGTGAGGCTGCCTTCGTCGTAGGTACGAATGACCTTAGCGCCCTGTCCTTTGATACGCAGGCGCAGCAGCGACTCGTCGTACTGGCCGTCGATGGTGGCGGCGTTGTTCGTGAAGTTCACGGCACTGCCGTTCCAGATGGCTGTCTCCAACTCACTGTAATACAAGAACTCCACGTCGTCGATGATCATCCAGTCGTTCTTGTTACCTTTGCCGGGCTGACCGCTCGTCATCAGCGAGAGGAGGGCGTAGGCAGGACGTGTGCCGTCAGTGACGTCGTAGGTGAAGGGAACGATGACCTCCTGCCAGCTGTCGCTGTTGGGAATGGCGGTGTTCTCGGCCTTGGCGATGCGTGTGGCGGTGATGTCATTGGCTGCAGGCTCCTGGTAGTAGCCGGCAGTATGAAGATAGCAGCTGCTGCCGCCGCCGAAGGCACACGATGACTTCACCCAGAAGCGGAGGGCATCAGGCAGACCCGTGAAGGGCTGGTTAAATGCGCCGTCGGACATATCCGTGTAGTTGTAGTTGCCCGAAGCGTCAGTTGCATTCGTGCTGCCCATATTGATGCGGCCGGTGGTCAGGTTGCCCTGCGCCACGACGCCGAACACCGAGCGTCCGAAGATGCGTACGGCAGCCGAGCCGGAGTGCGCATCGGTGGTTTTCTCTACTTGTGTGCCGGCCATGCTGACCAGAGCACCGGAAGCGGTCATGAACGAGTTCCAGTTCATCGGCTCGACGCTGGCTTCGCCTTCGCGTTCCCATTGTTCGAATCCGCCATTTTGGATTTGGTACTGCGCCTGCGCCGCCATCACGGTGGTCAACGCAGCAATCAAAAAACATAATTTCTTCATAATTTTTTTTATTATCTAACTTTCAACTTTCAACTCTCAACTTGTCAACTTGTCAATACCTATACGCTACGCCGATCTTAGCGTAGAGCGGATACATGTTGAAGGGCACCGTCACGAACGACTTGGGGAAGATGCTTGTAAGGCTCCAGTCGAAGCCGCCGAAGACGTTCAGGTGCTTCATTGCCTTGTAGTCGAAGACGAACTCCAGTCCCCAGTAGAAATGGTTCATGTTGGCGGCGAAGTCGTACGTCGCAGGGTTGTCTGCCGTGATGTCGATCTTCTGTCCCGTGGGATCTCCTTCGCGCAGGTAGCCGTCGGTCACCTCGCCGTCGAAAGTGCCTTTGGCGACGAACGAGAAGAAGGGACCTACGCCTACGTTCCATCGCGGCGAGAGCCTGAATGTGGCTGCCAAGGGAATGGTGATGCCCGTCAACGTCGTGTTGGTCACATCGACGCCCGTGAAATTGCCTTCAAGGTAGTTGTTTCCCTGCGTGATACCCATTCGGTAGTTCTTCACGTCGGCGCTGGTCGAGAAGCCTTCGTGAAAGAAATGCACGCCCGCCTGCAAGCCTACGCGCCGCGTGAACATGTGGTAGTAGTCGGCGCCGAAGGTGATGCCGCCCAAGGGCTTGAAGGAGTTGATGGCGCGTATCTCAGCAGGCACGGGCAGCGGTGATGTGCCGCCGATGACATAGCCTACGCGGACGATCCATCCGCCGCCGGTGAGGCCGCCCGGGCCCCACTCCGTCCATTTGTCGCTCTTCTGCGCCGCCAGCGCTGTCGGGAGGACGAGCAGCAGGGCGGCGAGCATTATCTTGTGTTTCATACGTTTTCAGTCTTTGAGGATCAATATTCACATTCTATCGTCACGTTGTCTATCCACAGCGTGCTGCCTACGGCGCCGCTGAAGTTGCCGCCATCGTTGCTCGAGGTGAAGACGACGGCTATCGAGTAGCACTCGTTCTCGACATCCTCGCGACTGAGCTCGGCGGTGTAAACGACGGGCAGCTCGAACTTAGTCCACTCCGAGGCGTTCATGACGATGTCTTCGCGGCTGATGCGTGCCGTGCCCACCATGGCTGCGGCGTGAGGATTCTTCTGCGGGTCGGTCTCGAGAATATTACCGTCCATCTGAATACGGTTGCCCTGGGCATCGACGTTGCGATAGACAGCGAGGTAGAAGTCGGGATAGTCCGTCTCGCCCGTCAGGGGCTTGCCCATGCGATCCTGCTTCGTAGCACCCGGACGATACTTGTAGTAGCCCGTCATCTTCATCGGTTTGTGGGCGAAGGGATGTCCCATCTGCGTCGCTGCCAAGGCATTGCGCAGGGCGTTGGCCACGTCGAAGGTGCCCACGAAGAGATTACCGGCGGCGATGCGCATATTCACCATGGCGCCGAAGCCCTTCGTGTCGCTCGTCGTCAGGCGCACGCAGTTCTTGCCATCGACGCCCGTGCCCTCCTCGGGACATGTAGGATATTCCAGCGGCTTGGCCGAACTCACGCTGAGACGGTAGCCAGGATTACCCGTTGACCACCAAGGCGAGACGGGGGCATTGGGCTCCTGCCACTCGTAAAAATTGCCGCGTTCATCGAGTCTGTAGTAGTCGTCGAACGTGAAATAGAGGTCGCCGCCGTTACGCGTACGGGGCACCACGCTGACGGCGTAGTCGCGGTGGTACTCGCCGCTTTCCGAACGCACGCGGAACGTCACCGTCTGCCCGCCGGAGAAATCCACGAGGTCGCCGCTCACGAAGGGCACCTCGCGGCCGTTCAGCGCATCCATGCGAAACACGTCGGCGCCGGGCGTCACAACCATGAACAGCGGCAGACGACCGACGACGACGTCGTAGCGCGTCTGGAATTGGATCGCGGACTCCGACGATGGCACCGTCTGCAGCGTATCATACGGATGGAAAAACATAGCCTCGGGAGCATCTGCGTGAACCCAGATGCGCTCGATGTCGCACTCCGCATTCGCGGGTTCTTCGCCGAAACAAGAGGCCAAAAACAGCGCGCCCGCAAGGGGCAGGAAGCTGATAATAGGTATTCTTTTCATATTCCGGAAGTCAGGGGAAAAGGAAAGGATGTATCAAAAAAGCGCGCAAAGGTACTGAATTTTATCTATATAGAAGCTTCCTTAGCGGTATTTTTTCCCTTTTCTACCGTATTTTTACCCTCAGAACCTCTATTTTTGCGTTCTCATCGAAAAAAATTCCCCTTTTCCTTTCATCCTTTTCCGTTTTCTTAATAACTTTGCAGCGCCAGCTAACTTCCAACTCTCCGCTCGGCGCTCGCGACGCTTCGCTCTGCGAAGAACTCTCAACTCTAGCTTCGCTGACTTTCGTCACGACTCGGCAATTCAAGCAAGCTTGATTGCTCTCGCTGCTCCGAAAGTTCAACTCTCAACTTTCAACCTGTCAACTCGTCAACTTGTCAACTCGTCAACTTCCAACTCTCAACTCTCAACTTGTCAACTCGTCAACTCGTCAACTCGTCAACTCCCATGTCTTTCCTTCGCCGTGCCTTCTATCTCTATTACGACGGCTTCCGTTCGATGACGCTTGGGCGTACGCTGTGGCTCATCATCGCCATCAAGCTCTTCGTCATCTTCGTCGTCCTCAAGCTGTTCTTCTTCCCCAACTTCATCGGGCAGCACGCCGAGAAGGGCGAGGAAGCAGACTTCGTCGCAGGAGAATTAAATAAAAGAGTAGAAGACAATTAACACGGTCCATGGTCAATTATACATTATCCATTATCAATTATACATTAAAAAATCGCCTATGAACCTCTTATCCATTGACCCAGCAGCCATTGATTGGGCACGAGCGCAATTTGCCCTCACGGCCATTTACCACTGGCTCTTCGTCCCGCTCACGCTGGGACTTGGGCTCATCATGTCCATCATGGAAACCCGCTACTACCGCACTGGCGATGCGTTCTGGCGTCGCACGACGCAGTTCTGGCAACGCCTGTTCGGCATCAACTTCGCCATGGGAATCGCCACGGGCATCATCCTCGAGTTTGAGTTCGGCACCAACTGGTCCAACTACTCGTGGTTCGTGGGCGACATCTTCGGCGCGCCGCTGGCCATCGAAGGCATCGTGGCATTCTTCATGGAATCGACCTTCGTTGCCGTCATGTATTTCGGCTGGGAGAAGGTGTCGCGCGGCTTCCACCTCGCCTCGACATGGCTCACATGGATCGGCGCCACCATCTCGGCGTGGTGGATCCTCGTGGCCAACTCTTGGATGCAATACCCTGTGGGCTGCGAGTTTAACCCCACGACGATGCGCAACGAGATGACGTCGTTCCTCGACGTAGCGCTGTCGCCCTTCGCCATCGACAAGTTCTGCCACACAGTGATCTCATCGTGGATCGTCGGCGCCGTGTTCGTCGTCGCCGTCTCGGGATGGTATCTGCTCAAAAAACGCGAGGCCGAGCGCGAGCTGGCGCTCAAGAGCCTGCCCATCGGCGCCCTCGTAGGCCTCATCGCCGCCATCGGCGCTGCCGTCACGGGCGACGAGAGCGCATACAAGGTGGCCGAAGTGCAGCCTATGAAGCTCGCTGCCATGGAAGCCCTCTACAACGGCGGCAACGACGTGAGCCTCACCGCAGTAGCGGCCGTCAACCCCTTCGCGCAGCCCGACTACGCCAACGAGAAGGAAGCGCCGCTACGACTGGCCATACCCAACGGACTCAGCATCCTCGCCACACGAACGCTGCACGGCTACGTTCCCGGCATCAACGACTTGCTCAAAGGCTACACGCGCGAGGACGGCACTGTCGAGCCGTCGGCTCAGGAGAAGATGGCCCGCGGACGCATGGCCATCGCGGCGCTGAACAACTACCGCCAGCTCGCGGCCGACGAGAAGACCTTCGCCGACCAGGACACCGACGGACGCATCACCGCCGCCAAAGAGGAGCAGCTGAACATTCTGAAGGACAATTTCAAATACTTCGGCTACGGCTACATCAAGGACGAATCGGAACTCGTGCCCTACGTGCCACTCAACTTCTGGGCGTTCCGCATCATGGTCGGCTTAGGCACACTGTTCATCCTTTTCTTCGCCTACATCCTCTTCCTCCATTGGCGAAAAAAGCCGATTTCATCGAAGAGATGGCTCCTGTGGCTCGCCATCATCCTCGTGCCATGCGCCTACATCTGTTCCGAGTGCGGCTGGCTCGTGGCCGAGCTCGGGCGCCAACCGTGGACCATTCAGGACATGCTGCCCGTGGGCGCCTCGGTCTCCGACGTCAGCTCCAGTGCCGTGGCCACCACCTTCTGGCTCTTCCTCGTGCTCTTCACCACCATGCTGGCTGTGGAGATCAACATCATACTGAAACAGATTAAGAAAGGCATCCCCCTCCTCACGCCCCCTCAAGCAGAAAAGTAGGCCTCCCATCTCTCATCTCTCATCTTTAATCTCTCATCTTTAATCTCCCATCTCCCATCTCTCATCTTTCAACTCTCAACTTGTCAACTTGTCAACTCGTCAACTTGTCAACTTTCATCTTTCATCTCTCATCTCTCATCTCCCATCTCTCATCTATATTATGCTTACCATTAGTTCCCTCATAAGTCTCTCCTACACCTTTCTCCAGCACTACTGGTGCTTCGTCGTAGCGCTTCTCGGCGCACTGCTCGTGTTTTTGCTCTTCGTGCAGGGCGCCAACTCCGTCGCCGGCAGCCTAGGTTACACGCCAGAGGGCCGCCGCCTCGTCTATAACTCCACGGGGCGCAAGTGGGAATTCACGTTCACCACGCTCGTCACCTTCGGCGGCGCTTTCTTCGCCTCCTACCCGCTGTTCTACAGCACTTCGTTCGGCGGAGCCTACTGGCTTTGGATGATCATCCTGTTCACCTTCGTGGTTCAGGCCGTGAGCTACGAGTTCCAGAACAAGATAGGCAATTTCCTCGGCCCGCGGACATTCCAGTTCTGCCTCACCCTCAACGGCATCCTCGGACCGCTGCTCCTCGGCGGTGCCGTAGCCACCTTCTTCGAGGGCAGCAACTTCATCGTCGAGAAAGAGAACCTCATCAGCGGCGCTGCCCTCACGCCCGTCATCAGCCATTGGGCCAACGCCTCACACGGCCTCGATGCCCTGCTCAACCCGTGGGTCCTCGTCTTCGGTTTCGCCGTCGTCTTCCTGGCTCGCACGCTGGGCATCCTCTACGTGATGAACAACGTCGCCGACGAGGACATCCGTTCCCGCGGCAGCGTGCGACTCATAGGTGCCGCCGTGCCGTTCGTCATCCTCTTCGTCGCCTACCTCGTCCACCTGCTGACGAAGGACGGCTTCGCCTACGACCCCGCCACTGGCATCATATTCATGGAACCCTACAAGTACCTGCACAACCTGTTGGATATGTGGTACCTGCTCATTATACTTATTATAGGTGTGGTGCTCGTGCTCTACGGCATCGCCATCGAAATCTTTGGCAGGCCAGATAAATTGTCAAATTGTAAATGGGTAAATTGTCAAATCAACAAGGGTATCTGGCCCGCAGGCATCGGCACCGTGCTCACCGTGCTCGCCCTGCTGCTCTGCTCGGCTTGGAACAACACGGCCTACTACCCCTCGACGGCCGACCTGCAGTCGTCGCTGACGATGCAGAACTCCTGCAGCAGCGAGTTCACGCTCCGCACCATGTTCTACGTCTCGCTCCTCGTGCCCTTTGTCCTGGCCTACATCGTCTATTGCTGGCGAGCCATCGATGCCCGGAAGATCACCAAGGAAGAAATAGCGGAAGGCGAACACACCTATTGAACAATGGCTAAACGTAAACGGCTGTTCTGCGAAATCAGCCCCGCGACATACTACATCTCGTTGCAGAAGGAGATCCTGAAGCGCCACATCAGGAACCTCCTCAGCCACGAACGCTTCGCACGCGAGCGCTCCACGTCGGCGTGGCTGCCCGTAGTCATCGCGGCACATGCAGGCGATATGATCAAGCGCGGACCCGGCATAGACCCCGTCCTGCAGCAGAACAAAGCCGACAACATACGCCTGGCGTGCAGCAAGATCGACGGCATCACCATCCACCCCGGCGAGACCTTCTCCTTCTGGCACCTCGTCGGCAAGACATCGCGCCGCAACGGCTTTGCCGAGGGGCGCGTCCTCGTCAACGGACGTCTGCAGGCAGGACTCGGAGGAGGACTCTGCAACCTCGCCAACACGCTATGCCTGCTCATGCTCCACAGCCCCGTCACCATCACCGAGCTCCACCACCACTCCGACGCCCTCGCACCCGACCCCGACAACATACGCCGTCCCTACAGCGCCGGAGCATCCGTCAACTACAACTTCATCGACCTGCGCTTCCGCAACGACACCACCCAGCCCCTGCAGCTCCACACCTGGTGCGACGGCGACACCCTCTGCGCCGAGCTGCACACCACAGCCGAGTACCCCTACACCTACCGCATCGCCGAGGAGGACCACCATTTCCACCGCGAGGACGACGGCAAGTTCTACCGCTGCTCGCGCATCTACCGCGAGACGTACGACCGCGCCACAGGCTCCCTCATCAGCCGCGAGCTCAACTGGAACAACCACTCCGAAGTGATGTTCGACTACGCCCTCATCCCCAAAGAGCAGATCCGCTGAACATCCACGCCATCCTGGGGCTAAGACCCTCACAGACATCAAGGCACGCAGTGCCCACCTCTTCAACTGGTGTTTTTTCGGTTTTTGTCAAAGATCGCTTAGCTTATGAGTTTCAGGTGAATATTATTTTTCACTTACAAAAACCCTTAAGGGTTTTGCCCGAAAGCCTTATAGCTTTTGCCGTAAACCATTGAGGGTTTTGGGCTTAACCCTTGAGGCTTTTTCCCGCCGGAGGCGGTCGATCTTTCCTGATTGTGCACTGTTGCATGATGCAGGGGGCTGAGGAATTCTACCATTATGTCTCGCGCGCGAGAAAATGTAAAATGCCCTTCACATCTTCACAAATTGATATATCTAATTGAAATACAATGCAATAAAGTGTGAAGTTTAGTGTGAAGGAGCGTGATTTTGTGAAGAAATTGCCGATTTTAGGGTCAAATTTAAGGGATTTTCACATTCAAAATGGCTATAATAACCGAAAACGTAGACGAAAACGAAAACAGTGATGGACACAAATTGTCGTAATTAACATAACAATCTGGAAACGAAGACTAAAACATTCATCAATAATCAATCAGCCACAACATGTATTTTCAATGAAGCGAAGCGGAATGGTGTTTATACCTCTGGTGATGGCAGGATATCCCACCGCTGTTTATGTTTTAGAAGAGATTTAAGTTCAAGATATAGTAAAGTCTCTCGGGTTTAGCCTTCACATCTTCACGCCCCTTCACACCGACCTTCACACCATACATCGTTGTATGTCAATTAGATAGCCAAATTTGTGAAGATGTGAAGGCATTTTCACGTTTCTTCACGCGCGCGAGAGGTCAATTAAAGAGCGTCCATGCTGATTTGCCAGTTTGGCTCAGCCCCCTTTAGACCCCCTATTAGGGGGCATAGGGGAGGGACCCCCGCAGATTTTATTGATAATTTGATTCTGAAGAGATAGTCTTAGCCCATAGGCACTTACTTGAAATGTCACACAGATCTCTCAGATTCCAGAATGTCTGAGTGCTGGAACATGCTCTGGCACTCAGATATCATCAAAGTTACAATGGAGATAACACCTGCCCTGTCGGGGTCGCAATTCCCACTCGCAGATGTTATACCAAAAAGCCCACGCTTCCGTTATGGCATGCGTGAGCAGGCAGACATCCTTTCCTGTACATTTAACCTTTTGAACTGCTAATTCGATAGACTGGACAAGAAAGCTGTCAAGCTCTTCGGGCGCAAAGATACTCCGATTCTT